>JAQVSS010000100.1:0-11209 GCA_028700415.1 Kiritimatiellia bacterium | reverse complement strand
GGCGGCACGGATATTGCTTACAGAAAACAGGGAGAATCAGTATGGGCAATCCGGATCCTAAAGTGAACGAGGCCATCGAGTTTTTCGAGCGAATGCTGCAGACGATGCCGGGGGATCGGACCAGTCTGGAGTTTTTGTCGGTGGCGTATGAGCAGACTGGGCAGGAGGAGAAACGCCGGGACTGCCTGATCCAGCTGGTGGACACGCTGCTGAGGGAGAAGGACTATGACAATGCCCAGAGCATCGCTGAGCGTTTGACCGCGTTCAAAGACGTGCCTGCGGCACGCGCGGCAGTCGAGCGGGTGGCGGAACTGGTGCAGGGGCAGATTCTGAAGACCGAGTTCAGGCGCGAGGTGCAGGGGCTTGGCAGCACCCGGGCGGACACGTCCCCCGGGGACGTTTCGGCGCCTGTGTTTCAGGAGACGAGTGTTGAGGTCCACGCCGTTTCGCGGTCCGCCTCGGCCGCCGAGATGGATCTGGTCTGGCTGTGGAAGGAGAATGAATATCTGCCGAAAGAGATTTGTATGGACGTGCTGCATGTGCTGACGGAGCGTCCGGTGACCGACACGCCGATGCTGATTTCGGCGCTGGCATTGCTGGACGAGCAGCATCCGGAGCTGACGGAGCGTGTGATGGAGTCTATGCAGCGGGCCAGTGAGGTGCCTCCGCTTCCGCTGGAGCTGTTCGATGTGCAGCCTGCCGCGGCAGGGCTGCTCGCGCGGGCGTTCATTCAGGTCAAGGGTGTCCTGCCCTTTGCGCTGTTGGGCGATGAGGTGCTGGTGGCGTTCTTGAACCCTCTGAACAGCGATTTGCAGAACGAGGTGTCGGCCCGCATCGGGAAGCCGTGCCACTTTTTCTTGGCGCATCCGCAGGTTTGGCAGAGAACCGTCGAGAAGCTCGGGTGACGGGGAAAGAGTTTGCGCGCGGGGCGCTCCAGTCACCGCGCAGATGACGCGAACCGGTTGAGTAACCCTTCGAGTTCGCCGCGGGTGTAGGGTTTGCTGAGGAAACCGTCGTAAGATTCCGAGGCGAACATTTCGCGGATGCGCGATTCGTTGTAGCCTGAGATCACCACGATGGGGACGTTTGGATTGCGGAGACGTAACGTGGACAACAGTCGCACGTTGTCCAGATGCCCGATATGGGCGTCGAGCAGAATCAGAGAAATGGAATCCCCCTGTTTCCGGAAGATGGACAAGGCCTCACGTTTGGTCGCGGCAGTCAGAGTCTCCGCGTTTAAGGAGCGCAAGGCGAATGAGGTGCTTAGCAGGATGGCGGGGTCGTCTTCAATCAGCAGCACCCGCGGGGGTGACTTTTGCACGGAGGCAACCGGCGCAGCCGCCACGTTCTCCTTTGTCTCGACGGTGGCGGGAAGGACCGCCGCGGGAGTTTGCGGCAACGTGGCGCGGGTGGCTTTGACGGCAGGGATCCAGATCCGGAACGTGGTGCCTTTTCCCTGTTCCGAGTCAATCGCGATACCCCCGTTATGGGCGTCGACAATCGCGAACACGGTGGCGAGACCTAAGCCGCGCCCGATCGCCTTCGTCGAGAAAAAGGGCTCGAACAGCCGTTTGATAATCTCGGGCGGGATGCCAGAGCCGGTATCGTCGATCTGGAACACCACCCCGTTTCCGGGAGCCAGGGCGTGGGTGCTGAAAAAGTCCACGATGTTCGCAGGGGTCAGCATGAGCGGGTAGGTGCTGATGCGGATGTGCCCCCGTGATCCTGCCATGGCCTCCGAGGCGTTCTTCAGCAGGTTGATGATCACCTTCCAGAACTGTTGGGGATCCGTGTCGACGGGCGGCAGGTTGGGGGTCAGCTTCAGTTCGATCGAAACGTTGGGCGCCACGACGCCCCCCATCAGCTTTTCCAGGTCGAGGACAAGGGAATTGGGGTCGTCGCGCTTGAAGGTGATGCGGGTTTGTCCGGCGTAGGTCATCAGTTCGCGCGTGAGCGCGGCGCCTTTGCCGGTCGCCTGGCGGATGGTGGCAACCGCCGCCCGCGTTTCGGGGTCCGGGTTTTCCCATGTCGCCTCGACCGTGTTTTGGATGATGGCGAGGATGTTGTTGACGTCATGCGCGATGCCAGCGGCCAGATTCCCGAGGCTCTCCATCTTTTGGATTTTTGCGAGGCGGTCTTCCACTTGCACGCGGGTTTCGCGGTCACGCCACTCGGCGGTCACATCGCGGAAGATGACCAGGGCGAAGTAGGCGTCCATCCGGCAGATCCGGGTTTCGAAATGGCGGTAGGAGTTGTCCGATTCTCGGCACGAGACGAGCACCATCTGGATTTTTTCGGTTTGGAAGGTTTCGCCGATCGCTTTCCGCAGGGTTTCACAATCGGCTTCCGGGAAGAGCGGGGGCCTGACGGGATATCCCGTTATCAGCCCCGGGATCGGATGCGTATAGTCGGGCTGCTTGTGAACGGCGACGAGATGCGCATTGGCGTCGAAAACACACAGGCCGTCAGGCATGCCCGCGATTAAGGCCCGCTGGCGCTGTTCGATCTGGCCGACCTGTTTTGTCTTGCGCGAAAGGGCGTCGAGCATGCTGTTCACGCTTTGCGCCAGCATGCCGAACTCGTCTTTGTGCGGCCAGTAAAGCGAGGCGCAGTTGCCGTCGAGGTGGCATTCGCCGATCCTCCGGATCTGCTCGGCAAGCGAGCAGAGGGGGTTCAGCACGATCCTCGTCTGCAGCCAGAAAATAGGCAGCACGAAAAGGATGCCGACCGAGGCGACGAAGACGGTCAGCCATCCCAGCGCAATGCTGGCCAGGGAGGAAAAGGATTGCGGCAAGCGGATGGAGATGGAGGTGACCTCCCGGCCGAGGATGTCGTGGATCGGGATCACCGCCTCAAAAACGTTTTCGCCCAGATGCCACCGCCCGCCCGAGTAAAAGTTCAAAGCGTCCGAGAAAACCGGGAAGATGCCGGCCGTCGGCGGTAGAGGCGTTCTCTCCTTGCCGGTGGCGTGACGGACGCATTGTTCGGCGATGGCCACCTGCATGCCGTGAGTGACCTTGTTGATCCTTGAAAGCAGGGGGTGGGTGTGGAAAAGTGAGCCGGTCAAAATGAAGCCCGCAACCTTCCCCGATGGGTTCTTGAGCGGTGCGGATCCAATGAAAACCGGCTTCTGCCTGAAGGTGATCAGTCCTGACGGGAGCTGCCGGACGGTATTGGTGCCCAACAGGGAGGGCAGGGGGGCGAGGTAGGGGAGGACCTCGTTTGCCTCGATGGGAAGCGGGGACGTGTCCGGCGTCTGGAAACAACCCTTCTGGAAACTGCCGTCAGCCGCCAGCGCGATCACAAGGTTGACGGGGGTTACCTCTTCCATAAAGAAGGGACCCAGCTGCGAATGCAGGAACTCGCGCGTGACCTTCTCGCCGCCCGAGCGCGAGAACGCGTCGGCGGCCCGGATGGCCACTTTCTGAAGATAACCGAGTTCGTTGTACACGACACTCTTTACGTCACTGCCAATGACCTGGATGTCTTTCTCTGCCTCGCGGATCATGTGGACAAGGATGAACCGCCCCCCCAGATAAAAAACGAGAAGAAGCCCCAGAAGGATACCGGCCATGACCAGACCGAACTTAGTCCGTATACTGCGCAAGGCGGAAAGTATGGGGAGGAGATTCATTTAGCAGTGGTCATACTATGGCAAAAAATAAGCAAAAAGCGAGCCAGTCCTATAAAAAAAGTTGCATATGCGGTCACGCCAGATCTTTGAAGTAGGCGATCGTGCGGCTGAGGCCTTCGCGCAGCGGAACCTTGGGCGCCCAGCCGAGCAGTTCCTGCGCTAGCGCGATGTCGGGCTTGCGGCGCTTGGGGTCGTCTTTCGGGAGCGGCTGGAAAACGAGTTGGCTCTTGCTTTCGGGCAGCTGCCGCAACGTCTCCTGTGCAAGCTGTTTGATCGTGTACTCGCCCGGGTTGCCCACGTTGACCACCGGTATGCCCATGTCCTTTTTCGAGAAAAAGGCTTTGACTTCCTTTTGATCCATGGCCATGAAGAGCAGGACCGCGTCGAGCAGGTCGTCCACATACTGGAAACTGCGCGTCTGGGAACCGTCGCCGTAAAGGGTGATGTCCTTGTTCTTCAGCGCCTGCATGATGAAGTTGCTGATCACGCGCCCGTCCTGCGGGTGCATGTTGGGCCCGTAGGTGTTGAAGATGCGGATCATGCGCACGTCGACATTGTACTCGCGGGAGTAGTCGACGCAGAGCGTCTCGGCCGCGCGCTTCCCCTCGTCGTAACAGCTGCGCGAGCCGATGGTGTTGACGTTGCCCCAGTAGCTCTCCGGCTGCGGGTGCACGTCGGGGTCGCCATAGATTTCCGAGGTGGACGTGTGGAAGACCCGGGCCTTTGTTTTGAGCGCCAGTTCCAGCACGTTCATCATGCCGAGGAATGAGGTTTTAATGGTTTCGACCGGATTGCGCTGGTAATGGATCGGCGACGCCGGGCAGGCGAGGTTGTAGATTTCGTCGAACTGACCCCAGAACGGCTGTGTCACGTCGCGCAGGATGAAGGTGAAACGGGGGTTCTCCATGAGGTCATAGATGTTGACCTTGGTTCCCGTAAAGAGGTTGTCCATAACGGTCACCTCGTGGCCCGCGTCCAACAGGCGCCGCGCGAGGTGGGAACCGATGAAACCGGCCCCGCCGGTGATGAGTGATTTTTTAGTCATAGGTTTTTCCACGGTTGGGCTCGGCTTGCCGTACCCTCAAAAAGACTCTTTCAGCGCGGCTTTCTGGTGCCGGATCAGTTCTTTGATGCCTTTGCGGGCGAGAAGTTTGAGCGCGTCGAGCGAAGCTTCGGTGAAGGGCTCATGTTCGGCGGTGCCTTGGAGCTCCACGTAGCGTCCGTCGTCGGTCATGACCACGTTCAAATCCACTTCGGCCGCGGAGTCGTGCGCGTAATCGAGGTCGAGCGTGGGCTGGCCGTCGCAGACGCCGACGCTGACGGCCGCGATGAAATGTTTGAGCGGGCAGCATGTCAGCGCGCCCTGCGCGGTCAGCCCCGCCAGCGCGTCTGCCAGCGCAACCATCCCGCCGGTGATCGAGGCGCAACGCGTGCCGCCGTCCGCCTGCAAGACGTCGCAGTCGATGGTGATGGAGCGCTCGCCGAGCTTGTCGGGATCCACGGCGGCGCGCAGCGCGCGGCCGATCAGGCGGCTGATTTCTGTGCTGCGTGCGTCGGGTTTGCCGCGCTTGATTTCGCGCTCTTTCCGGTCCACGGTGCTGCGCGGCAGCATGCTGTATTCGGCGGTGACCCAGCCCTTGCCTTTCCCTTTGAGGAAGGGAGGCACTTTCTCTTCGACGCTGGCGGTGCAGAGCACCCACGTGTCGCCTTGCCTGATGAGCACAGACCCCTCGGCATGTTTGGTGAAATGCCGTTCAATCCGGACGGGACGCAATGCGTTCGCTTTTTTCATGACAGGGGTACAATAACACATCCGGTCGGGAGAATCCAATTTTATCCCAGGAGGATTCTTGTCACACCGGTCCCGCATCGCCAATGCGCCCCAAAGGTCACCCGTGCTTCAGCGGGCGGAAGCGGACGCGGGTGGGGCGGTCGGCGGCGTCGCCCAGAAGCTTGCGGCGCTGCTCGTGGTAATCGGCGTAGTTACCCTCGAACCAGGTGACCTTGCTGTCGCCCTCGAAAGCGAGGATGTGCGTCGCGATGCGGTCGAGGAACCAGCGGTCGTGGCTGACGACCATCACGCAGCCGCCGAAGTCGCAGATGCCCTCTTCGAGCGAGCGCAGGGTGGCGACATCGAGGTCGTTGGAGGGCTCGTCGAGCAGCAGCAGGTTGCCGCCGCTGCGCAGGAGCTTGGCGAGGTGGACGCGGTTGCGCTCGCCGCCCGAGAGCACGCCGACGCGCTTCTGCTGGTCCGCGCCCTTGAAATTGAACCGGCTGCAATAGGCGCGGCCGTTCATCATCGTGGTGCCCGCGAGATTCACGTACTCCGAGCCGCCCGTGATCTCCTCGTAGGTCGTGTGGTCCGGATTGAGCTCCGAACGGAACTGGTCCACGTAGGAGAGCACAACCGAGGAACCGACTGTGAGGGTGCCCGAGAGCGGCTGAAGCTGGCCGGTGATGAGCTTGAACAGGGTGGTCTTGCCCGCGCCGTTGCCGCCGATGACGCCGACGATGCCGCCGCGCGGCAGGTCGAAGCTCATGTTCTCGAAAAGGAGGCGGTCGCCGAAGCCCATGGAGATGTTGTCGGCCTTGACCACGAGGTCGCCGAGGCGCGGCCCGGCGGGGATCTGGATGCGCAGCTCGTCTTCGCGCGTGTCGATCTGTTGCGCGGCCAGTTCCTCGTAGCGGCGCACGCGGGCCTGGCTTTTGGCGCGGCGGCCCGAAGGGTTGGTGCGCACCCAGGCGAGCTCGTTCTCGATCAGCTTGCGGCGCGACTCGGCCTGTTTGGCTTCGCGCATCATGGCGTCCTGCTTCTGCTGGAGCCACGCTTCGTAGTTTCCTTTGTAGGGATACGTGCGGCCGTTGTCGAGTTCCAGGATCCATTCGGTGACGTTGCTGAGGAAGTAGCGGTCGTGGGTGACGACGATGAGCGTGCCCTTGAAGCCCTTGAGATAGGTTTCGAGCCAGGCGACTGACTCGGCGTCCAAGTGGTTCGTGGGCTCGTCGAGCAACAGCACGTCGGGGTTGGAAATGAGGATCCTGCACATGGCCACGCGGCGGCACTCGCCGCCGGAGAGCGGTGCGACCGGAGCGTCGGAGGGCGGCAGGCGCAGGGCCTCCATGGCCATTTCAATGTGGTGGTCGAGGCTCCAGAGGTCGTTGCGGTCGATGGTGTCTTGAAGGCGCCCGAGCTCGTCGTTCAGCTTCTCCGACTCCTCGTCGCTGAGATCCTCGCCCAGCCGCCCGCAGATCTCGTCATAGCGGGCGAGAATAGCCTTTGAACCGGCGACGCCTTCCTCCACGCACTGCATGACGGTTTTGGTGTTGTCCAGCACGGGTTCCTGAGGGAGGTAGCCGATACGGGTGTTTTTGGCGATCTGGCACTCGCCCATGAATTCCTTGTCGAATCCGGCGAGGATTTTGAGCAGCGAGGATTTTCCGGAGCCGTTGGCGCCGATCACGCCGATGTGCGCGCCGTGGAAGAAAGAGAGGTTCACATCCTCAAGGATGGTCTTCTTCTCGTGCTGCTTGGTGACGCCGATAAGATTGAATGCGTATTCGCCGGCCATGGTATTAAGGGAAGGGTGTTTAGCGGTTTAGACTGTAAGGGGTTTAGGGCTGGATGAAGACAGACAACCCGACTGCGTGAACGGCGGGAAAGAATAGCAATGTCGGGCGGCAAAGTCCATCGTGCTGTGAGGGAAGCTGGGGTTGGGGTTGGGCGCACGCGCGATTCAGTTACCGGGTTCAGTACGGCGGGCGCTGCGAGCCTGCTGAAAAATGCGGCGGTCAGTGATCCCCGCGAGTAAATGCAATTTGCCGCAAGGAACGCATAGAGCGCAAAGAATAATGCGATTAGACTGGGCTTATCCGAGGTTTCTCCTCTTTGCGTTCCCTGAGTTCTCTGCGGCTATTAATCAACCGCCGTTTCTAGGGTACCCGATTGTCCCGTTGAACAAACACAGACAAGGCCGAGGTCGACCGGCTGGAGAAGCTGACAGGCAAGGCCGCGAAGCCCCCGGCGGCTGGTGGCGGCGGCGACAAGAAACTGACGGCGGACGAATGGCTGGCTGAGGAATTGAAGAAGGGCAAGTGAACCTACACGGCGGGGGCGTGCCGCCGCCTCACGACTGAATGTCGGCGCGTGTCAGTTCACAGTCGCGCAGAATTTGGGCCAGCAGACCACGCCCGATCATCTCGCCGCGATGAACCGGCACAACGGTACAGCGTCCATCAGGATGGCGTAGAAAGTGGTGGCTCCCCTTGACGCGTATGATCTCGAAGCCCAAGCGCCGGAGGGCCTTGATCAATTGGGGGCCGCTGAAGGCAGGGAAGGTGCTCATACCATGACCGCTACACGCTGAACGCCGATGAACTGGTTGGAAACCGGCGCATCTTCGACCTCCAGACACAGGGAAATGGCCTCCTTGATACGCTTCATCAGCACATCGAGAGACTTGGCCTGCGTGTGGCAGCCGCGCAATGCGGGCACGGATGCGACGAAATAACCGTCCTCATCCTGTTCGATCACCACATTGAACTCTTTGGACATTGTATGTCTCCTTTTGCCGTTAATTTTAGCATCCAGTGCCCGCAATAGCCATTCCGATTTGTTTCGCCCCGCTCAAGACCGAGGTTGACCGGCTGGAGAAGCTGACCGGCAAGGCCGCGAAGCCCCCGGTGGCCGGTGGCGGCGGGGACAAGAAACTGACTGCCGACGAATGGCTGGCCGAGGAGTTGAAGAAAGGCAAGTGAACCCGTCCACGCTGGACGTCAATCGCATAAACTAAAAAGGCTGCTGCACAGCCGCCTTTCTTTGTCGTTACGTATATCCTGATACAGCGCCTTGCAGTTCACTTTGATATAACGTGAAGGCACCGACCGTGTGCGATAAACATTGTGGACGAGTCGATCTCTACGGGTGCAGTACACTCGGCGTTCTTAATTCCGGTTTTGATAGAAAACTGAGCTTTTTCAACTGCGACTATTTGAGCTATCACATTCAGTTCTAAAAAGGACTCCTTATTTGCGATTATTTCTTTTGCGACTGCCACGTCGCATTCAAGCACAAATCGGAGCGAAAGGCTGTCAACGTTCCAGTCGTCTAGATACAGGTAATACTTATCATCGCGGCGAGCGACGTCTTCTAAGAAGCCATCTACTACGATAGGTTTTCCTCCATTCGGCATAATCGCTTCTTCCAGCTGAAGCGAAAAAGCATCCGATGCCCTACCTTTGAATTGCTTTTCCCAGCCGAGAATTGCACTATACTGCTTCGAGGCAACTAAAACGGCCTCCTGAAGTTGTTGCTTCTGCGTCGAACGTTGTTTTTTACGGGCGCTTGCAACCTGAGATTCACGCAATTTGTCATGAGCGAACCAAACCGCAACCGCAAGGATGATGATGCCGACAACTATTTTGCTTGGGGTGAATGACATGGTCTTCTGCCTAACGGATAAGTCTCACCGAATCGTCTTAAACAACTCTATCTGCCAAAGAACCAAACCGCTACCAACACGATGCCTGTTATCTCGCCAACGACATCGCTTCCGTGCGCGGTCTTCGTCTCATCTGTCAGCGCACCCACCGTGCGCTCGTCGAGAGTATCGAGCAACTGTTGACGCGCGGCCTTGACGCGCTGTGCTTGAAGAAAGTCGTTCCGAATCGGGAGAAGCAATGGAACGGTAGAAGCAAGAAACGGGCCTATGGTGAAAGAGGATGCGCCGACCAGAAGGCGGAAGACTCCGAAACCAAAGGCAATGGCCAACATCACGCCAGCGACGCCGCCGATAAAACCTGAAATCGTTGTGCGCAAGGAGACTGAAGTCCAAGCAAGCAGAAGCGCAACGGGAAAGCCAACAAGAAAAACGCCGCCCGTCAGACAAAATTGCACAAACGGCACAACCAAGATATAGGCGATTACTGTAGTCATGTGCGCTTCTCCTTTCAACGACAAGTTTCAGGTGATCGGCCCGGCCGCTTCGTTTAGCAACTCTGGCTCGAAATTGGTTTCTCTCAACAACACAAGGATGTCATCGTGAATCAAGTTGACTCTGGAGTCTGTCGAGTTTCGTTTGAGTTTCCCGTTGCTCTTCAAGTAGGGCGCGATCAGCATGGCTTCCAAGTGTTAGGATCCCCGTATAGCCTAATATCGGGGCTCTTGTTGCTGTGCAGGATGCTTGCGACAATACGGCGGGCATCCCGAAAGTTCTTAGCCGTTGACTGTTCTTTTCCGGCCAGAAAATTGATAAGCCCATCCCCGAACTTCCGCCTCATCACATCACCCCATAGTCCTTGATTCATGATCGCGAGCACTTCTTCGACAGCGTCCGCGTCTGTCAGAGCGACGCCTTTCTCCGCAAACGTTTTTTTTACCGTACCAACGGTGTGTGTGAACGCGGCCATTTTCTCTAAGCCGGGGGGAATGACCCCAATCTTCTGAAACTCATCCCCGAGATCAGCGATGCTTCTACCACGCATCAAAGTTTTCAGTCCCGCCTTGATGAACGCGCTTCGGGCTGCCTCGTGCTTGAAGGTTTTGTTGAGGTCGTCAAAGTCCGTTGCGGCGCCTAGGTTCACAATGATTGTCCCTTTGGGTGTCGTTACTCCCTTTTGGCCGGGACTACATTCAGCATAAGGGCTCCCCTCTGCATCATGTACTTCTCGGCTCGCCCTGCGCATATCGTCATCATCCTGGACAAGCACGACCTTACATCCCGGAGCAAAAACATTGGCAACCCGCGTGGCGATCTCAGCCCCCTTGATCATGTGCGCATTGTGTGCATCGCGCTGTTTCAACTGGCTCATGTATTCCGCCGCCATCTGCGCTTCGTCTACCGAGTCAGCGGTCATTTCGTACCTTCCGCCGAGGCACCGGATCTTAGCGAGCGAGATCTGACGGGCTACAATCTGCTGGCGAAGGCCCTCAATCGAGTCAGCGGCTATTTCGTACGCTCCGATACTCGGGATAGCCCATTTGAATTTAATGCTCATTTGTGTGATCTCCCTTCTGTTCTGGCAAACTCCTTTTACGGAGGGCACCAACTGTTACTGCAAGTACGACAACGGTTTCGATGTTCACAACCGATCAAATCTCTCGGGTAAGATGAACGGGGATATAGGGGTTAGTTGCATGCATTCGCTTTTCTATGACCAATCCATGTGTCCAAAAAAAATGACTCATCAAGTCCAAGACTAAATGCGGCCGCAATTCGATGGTTGCCATCCAAGATTTCGAAATCGCCAAGTTCCCCCCGCACAACCACAGGTGTATGGACTCGGCCTGTACACTCTATGAACTTTCGAGAACGGAAAAAGCTCTCGCGTGCCTTGCCATTTTTGATCTTTGCGATAGGTTTATTGACGTCGCGCATATGCGCCTCGATGATGTCATTGATCATTATCACTGATTCTGGATTGAAAAGTGAGATTGACAAGGGAAGCCTCTTCCGCTCCCAAGTAAGCTGCGCAACCACACCGATCGACTCCCCCACAAAATACTCGCGCCAGGCTGTATCTCTGGTGTCTGCATAGATGGACGAGAATGGCCACCCGTCTGCCTCAATGAAAGGGCGA
>JAQVSS010000099.1 GCA_028700415.1 Kiritimatiellia bacterium | reverse complement strand
CTGCCTCCAACGACAAATCGCCACCTGCCAGAGCCCGGCCGGGTGGCCACGCTTTGCCCTTTATGCCGCTCCGCCCTCCCCCATCGCGCTTCCCAGCATCCCTCCCCCTTTGATTTGGAACCGCTGGAGCTTGACGCGCATTTGGTAAGGTATGTATACTCTTCGGTAGAGTAAAAAAGATACTTTTTATATTGGCTTGAAAGGATGTGCGGCATGAAACAAGCGAGTGTCAGCGTGTTTTTTCACATTTTGTCGGCAGCCTTTCTCTGGCCGGCGGCAGCGGGCGCGTTCGAGCCCACAAATCTGACGGGCTGCGTGATGTGGCTGCAGGCGGGCGCGGCCAACATCCAGACCAATAACGCGGAAGGGCAAGTGTCCCAGTGGAGCGACCTGTCCGGTAACGGCAACCATGCCGTTCAGACCAACACGCTCAGCAAGCAGCCGCTCTATCAGGCGGCCGGCCCCGGCGGCCTGCCGACGATTTTCTTTCCTGAAAGCTCCCGGGCGGGGCTGACCACCGAGACCTCGCTGACCAGCGCCTATTCGGTTTTCATTGTGACGCGGGTGCTGGATCTCGGCGAACTCGGCATCACGTGGCGCCGCCTGTTGCCCTCGCGCGACGCGAACTGGTTTTTAGGCACCTATACTCCAGGGACGTTCTGCGCGTATATGGGCAATGCGTATTTGACAGGCCCCAAAACATTCCTGAGGTCGTCCTACCAGTTTAACCGCACCTATACGCTTGCGGCGGTAAACACCGGGGCGAGCCAGCGTTTTTATGTGAACGGCTTTGACCTCTCTGTGAACACGTCCGCAAAAACCGCGCCCGGACGGCTGGCCATCGGCGGCGCCGGCGCTTCGAACGATCCCAGCGACGCGCAGATTTCAGAGGTGATCGCCTACAACCGCGCCTTGTCCGAGGAAGAACGCCAACAGGTGGAGACCTATCTGGCCGGGCGGTACGGCGTGACCACGGAGGGCTTCTTGGGCTCAGTCTGGAAAAGTACCGTCAGAAGCGGCCTGTGGAGCGAGGGCGCCAATTGGGAACAGGCGCTGCCCGCCGCGCCGATGCTCGGCTTTAACGCCACCCAGCCGACGGTCTCCACCAATGACCTGACCGGGCTCACCCTCGACGGCGTTATGGTCTGGGATTTTGACGGGCATTTCTCGGGAAACCCCGTGACGCTCAACAACGGCTTTTTCTGCAACGCCCTTTCGGCGGTGACGTGGGGGTTGGACACCGCGCTTCCCGCAGGCCTCCACACTTTTTCCGTGCTCACAGCGAAACGTCTGACGCTTTCCGGAGTGCTCTCGGGAGAAGGGGGGCTCCTGTTGGGCTTAGGCATGGACCATGCGGGCACCCTCGCCCTGACCTGCCCGACCAACACCTTCACCGGGGCGGCTCTCCTGCAAGGGGGCATCGCCGAAATCACACGTCTGGCAGACGCGGGCCAGCCCAGCTCGCTCGGCGCGGCCTCGGGCACCAACGCCATTGTGCAGCTCGGCAACCGCCGCTTGAGCCACAATGGCGGCATCCGCTATGTCGGCACAGAAACATCCGCCACGGACCGCCCCCTCAAAATTGTCCGCTTCGGGGCGATCGAAAACGCGAGTCCAACGGCCGCGGGCATGACCTTCAATGGCGCCATCACCGGATGGAATATTCCGGGAGGCGGGAATGCCACCCTCACCCTGACCGGCACTTCCGGCGGCACCAGCACGTTTAACGGCTCCCTCGACAACCCGCTCTACGTCAACGTCAAGAGCGGTGTCTGGGCCTTCACCGCACCGGGCGCCTACACCGGCGGCATCACCATCGAGGGCGGCACGGTTCTGGTCAACGGCACATCCGACGGCTGCCTCGGCGCGGGAAAAATCAAACTCATGTCCGGCGCCACGCTGGGCGGCACCGGACTGGTGTACTCGGCCGGCGGAATCCTGATGTACCCCGGCGCAATCATCGCGCCCGGGGACCCTTCCGCCAACAACGGTGTCGGCTGCCTGACCTTCGGTTTAGTTCCCGACCTGAGCGGCGTGCGTCTGCGCTGTCAGACGGAAGCCGCAACCAACGACAGCCTGAGGGTCAACGCCGCGCTTCCGCTGCCCGCTTTCATGACTGTGGAAATTGTGGCGGACTCGGCCGCGGCCTGCCCCGACACGCTCCGCATCATTCAGGCGGCCTCGCTGTCCGGCGTGACCGATCTTTCCGGTTGGGACATCGAAGCGCCCTGCACCTACCGCGCCGCGATCGAGGGCAACGCCGTTGTTCTTCACAAAGAAGCCGGCACATGGCTGCGTTCCATGCCAATCCGCTTCGGCGGGTATGCGGGCGCGTCGGTGCTGACCAACTTCCCCGCGCTGGTCAAGCTGTGGGACGGCTGCGGCAACAACCGGTTCCATTACCGCGACGGTCTGCCGGACGGCGCGGACCTGCTCTTCACGGATGAGGGCGGGATGGCGCTCCAGCACGAGATCGAAATGTGGAACACCAACGGCGAGTCGCACGTGTGGGTGCAGATCCCGGCCCTTGTGCGGGGCACGCAGATCACGGCCTGTTGGAAGAACCCCGCGCTGGCTCCGGACGGGAGCCTGTTTGTGCCGACCAGCCTGCCGGGCTGCGGCCTCTGGCTGCACGCTGGCGCGGGGCTCACGACCAACGGCTCGGGTTCTGTCTCGGTGTGGGCCGACCAGTCGGGCCACGGGCATGACGCGACACAGGCGACTTCCGGCGCGCAGCCGACCTGGGTGGCTGACGCGGTGAACGGCCTGCCCGCCGTGCGCTTCGAGGCGTCGGGCACAAAGGATGGCATGGCTACCGGTTGGAGTGCCGCAACCAGCAACGCCTACACGGTCTTCGTGGCCGGAACCTTCCGCAAGGCTTCGGGTTATGCGTGGCGGCGCATTTTGCAGGGATCTGCCGGCTACAACTGGGGTATCGCTGTGCAAGAACTCGGTAAGTTCTATACGTTTGTGCCGAACGGGGCTTCTCACACGCTCCTCGCGACCCCTGACCTCCGGGTTGCGGTCGGCGTTCCGTTTGTAGGCTCGGTGACGGCCAACGGGACAAACAGCTTTTTCTCTTTGAACGGCTTCGCGTATCCGTCGGTTGCGGCCACGGGCACGCCGAACATCCTCTGTCTCGGCGCGGTCGGTTATATCGGTGACGGCTGGGACGGCGATATCCTTGAGGTGATCGGCTACGACCGTGCCCTGTCGTTTGAAGAACGGCGGCAGGTCGAGCGCTATTTGGCGGTCAAGTATGACGCCCTCTCGGCGCACCGCGTGCCCGCAGTCGGCCTTCAGCAGTGGCTGCGCGGCGACAGCATGACCGCCGATGTGCTGGACGGCGCAACGCCGCGCGTTTCCAAGTGCGAGAACCAGACCCAAACCGTCGGGCTGCATGCCACGCAGGCCACGACGAACCGCATGCCCGAATGGGTCGCGGCCTCTTTCAACAACAAGCCCGCGCTCCGCTTCGATGCGGTCGAGGGGCAGTACGACAGCCTGAGAAGCGCCGCGACGAACGTCGGCACCGCCTACTCGGTGGTCGCGGTATACGGCATCCGTTCAACCGGCGCCTTCGAACGCGTGGTCATGCAGGGCGTCGGCGGCGTTAGCCGACTGAGTGTGACCAACGGCCTCGTCACGCGGCGCGCCAATGCCGTGGTCTCCCAGCTTCTGCCCTGCCCAACCAACACGCCGGTCATCGCGGCGATGACCTGTGACGGGGCGGCCTCGCGCTTCTACGTCAACGGCGTGAACCTGACCCAGAGCGGGACGCCGGTGGGTGCCTGGGGGACGGGCGGCGGCGGCAGCGGCAGCGTGTTCTATTTCGGCGCGGCGACCGGCGACGGCGCGCTGGATCTGCCGCTGGACGGCGACCTCGCGGAGGTGCTGGTCTATAACCGGATCATTTCGGACAACGAGCGCCGCCGGATCGAAACCTACCTGTCCGACCGCTATGCCATCCCGGTGGACAGGTCCAACGCGCGCGTCTGGTCGGGCGGCTTCGGCGGCGTGTGGCACCTCACGGGCACGGGGCGCCTGCTGCTGGCCGACTCTTCCCCAACGCAGACTGGCGCGGTTTTGCTCGGGCAGCCGGAGCCCTTGCCCGAGAACGCCTTTGCGGGGCAGGGCCTGGCGTGGGGCTCCGGCGCGCAGCTGGGCCGGTCGCGCCCGCCGCCCGCGTCCGCGCCGAAGACCTATTCGTTTTGGGTCAAGCAGCAGACGCCGGTGGCGGACCAGGCCGTCGTCCTCGCCGGGACGAACGGTCAGCCGTACGCGGCGCTGAACAACGCGGGCGGCAAACTGGCGGTGGCGGGCACGGACGCGGCGGCGCTGGCCGAGCCGTTCACGGGGGCGTGGGCGCACTATGCGGTAGCGGTCAACGCGGACGGCAGCGTGCAGGCCTACGGCAACGGCCTGCCTCTGGCGACGGTGGCGTCCGCGCTGGCGGCGAGCATGCCGACC
The DNA here is from genome assembly GCA_028700415.1 of Kiritimatiellia bacterium. Lineage (GTDB taxonomy): Bacteria > Verrucomicrobiota > Kiritimatiellia > RFP12 > UBA1067 > JALHET01. The sequence goes on along the minus strand of JAQVSS010000099.1, from coordinate 8,764 downwards.
AACCAGCCGCTCACGTTCGGCCACGCGACAGACGCGGCGGACGCGTCCAAGACCTTCTCCGGCGTGCTGGACGAGGTGCGCGTCGAATCCGTGACGCGCGGCGCGGACTGGATCCGCGCGGCGTACATGACGCAGGCCGAGAATGCCGTCTTCACCAGTTACAACCGCTGGGGCAGCCTGATGCTGATGCGGTAGAGCCCTTCCCTACCGGTTCCTTCGGAAGTCGCGCATGGTGCGGCCGAAGCGCCGGCGGAAAAGAGTGCTGACGTGGCTTTCGGAATCGAAGCCGCAGGCGCGGACAATCTCGCCGATCGGCAGGTTGGTCTCCCGGAGGAGCGTGCAGACGCGTTCGAGGCGCACGCGCTGGATTTCGTCGAGAACCGTGTGGCCCAAGGTTTCGCGGAACCGGATCTCGGTTCCGCGGCGCGAGGCGGAAACGTGGCGCACCACATCCGGCACGCCGATCCCGGAACAGGCGTTGAGGGCGATGAACTCCAGTGCCCGGAGCACGGTGATGTCGGCGATCTGCGTGGTTTCCGTCGAGCGGCGCGAGACCACATGCGCCGGGCCGTAGACGATGACCCGCCGTTTGCGCGTGGCGCGGCGCATCAGCTCCTCCAGATGGTGTGCGGCTTCATAGCTGGCATGTTCGGCATCGAGCAGGATGCTGGACATCGGCGGGGTGGTGGTCTCGCACAGGTCCTCGTCGTTGTCCACGCCGAGCACGGCCACGTCGTCCGGGACGGCGAGCCCGGCCCATGCGCAGGCGTCGAGGACTTGCCGCCCGCGGTTGTCCATGGCGGCGAGCAGGGCGACGGGCTTGGGCAGGCTGCTGAGCCATGCGCAGAGACGGTCGCGCTCGAGCCCGGCGTCGTCCTGTTTCTCCCGGGGCAGGGAACCGTAAAGATGGCAGCCGAAGCCGGCCTCGCGCAGGCGTTGCGCGAAAGCCGCGCCGCGCCGCACGGACCACCAGACGTCATGGACCTCGCCCACGAAGGCGTAGTGGGTGAACTTGCGCGCGAGAAAATAATCGGCCGCCATTTGGCCAACCGCCTCGGTGTCGCTGCGCACGATGCTGTGCTTGGCAAGAGGGTGGCCGCGGTGTGTGAAGGCGTCGGGCGGATCCATGATGACCATGGGCAGTTTTGACGTGAGGGCGATCCCCACCAGCTCCGGCGTGTAGAGGCGCCCGATGATGCCCGTGCACCCCCATTCCTTCATGTGCGTCAGTTTTTGCTCGCCCTCGCGGCCCTCAATAATATGAAGACCCCATGGGCCGTGCCGGTGGACATAGCGCAGGATGCCGCGCCGCATGTCGCGGCTGACCTTCACCGACATGGGCAGGAGCATCGCCACCTGCGGGGTTTTCTTGAGGGTTCGGGACATGGGTGGGGAAGAGGGGTAGTGCGTTAGTGCATTAGTGCGTTAGTGCATTAGTGGGGAAGTGCGTTAGTTTTGAATGTTCGACATGATGGAACGGGAGCAGGGAAAAGTCAAGCGGGCCTGCGCAAAACAGAAGATTATTTTGCGTAAAACCCTATGGACGGCCTTGCCGCGAGAAAGTAAACTTGCGTTGGATGGTTGAAAGTATAGTCCCCCTCGAGGGGCATGTAAGAAGACAGGAGTGCGCAGTGATGATAAGAAGGTTTGGGCTGATCGGGATGCTCGGCGTGGCGGGACTGGCCGCTTACGGCGCCGGGGATTTTCCCCCTTTGTTCCCGTTTTTGATCTCGTATGACGGGCCTGACAACGCTTCGAGCATGGCGCACCTGCTCGACGCGCCGGCTGGCAGGGGCGGTTTCATCCGCGTCAAGGACGGTCATTTCGTCAACGACAAGGGCCGCGTGCGGCTGCACGCCACGAACCTGACCGGCCCTGCGAACTTCCCGACGCACGAGGCTTCGGACAAGCTGGCGGCGCGGCTCGCCCGTTTCGGCATCAACTGTGTGCGCCTGCATTATTTTGATTCGGAATACGGGGGGCATTTGCCCGAGCCGATCCTGCAGACCGCCGGCATCTTCGGCGAAAAGCCGAAATCACAGCGCGTGCTCGACCCCGGCCAGGTCGACCGGCAGAACTACCTGATCGCGGCGCTCAAGCGGCGCGGCATCTACGTGAACATCAACCTTCACGTCGCGCGCACCATGGACGAGCGCGACGGGTTCGTCAACGTCAAGGGGAAACCCTGGGCCGATAACGGGCTGAATAATTTCGACCCGCGCCTCATCGCGGTGCAGAAGGAGTACGCCAAGGACCTGCTCACGCGCGTGAACCCCTACACCGGTTTGACCTATGCCGACGACCCCTGCGTGGCCATCGTGGAGATCAACAATGAAAACGCGATGCTCTGTTATTATCATCTTTTAAATTGGCTGGATCGTCTGGCCGAGCCGTACGCGGGCGAGCTCCGGAAGCAGTGGAACGCGTGGCTGGCAAAGAAATACGCGACGACCGCCGCAGTGAAAGACGCTTGGAAATGGGTGCCCGTCCCGCTGCGCGACGAGCAGGTTCCCGAAGGCGGCTTTTCCGGCCCCGTGGCCTTCAGCCGCGCGGCCTGGACGCTGGAAAAGGGCTCTGCGGAAGCTTCGTGCGCGGCCGCGGGCGGCGTGCTCGCGCTGGACGTCACGCGCGACGCGGACGCGATGTTCCCCAAGCTGTTCCGGCACGTCACGGTCAAAAAGGGTCAGCCCTACACGCTCTCGTTCAAGATCCGCCGCACGCGCGGCACGGAGAGCGGCCCGCTCGGTTTCGCGGTGGCCGACACGAAGGGCGGGTGGCGTCCGCTGGGCGTGTTTACGAGTTTTCAGACCGGCACCAATTGGACGACCATCACCCGCGTGTTCGACGCGGCGGAGAGTTCCGATGCCGCGGAAGTGCAGCTCACACGCTTTGCCGAGGGACGCTACGAGCTTGACGATTTTTCGTTCAAAAGCGGCGCCGCAGGCGGGTACGACCTGTCGGGGAGGATCGAGGACGGGACGGTCCCGGCCGTCAAGTCCGACGCGTATGCGCCGGAGCAGGCGCGGCGGGACTTCTACCAGTTCATCATCGATACGGAACGCGCCTTCTGGACCGGGATGCGCGATTACCTGAGGAACGAACTGAAGGTCAAAGCGCTGGTCGCCGGCACCCAAATCGATTACAGCCCGCCGTATGTGCAGGCGGAGCTGGATTTCGTCGACAAGCACGGCTACTGGTGCCATCCCTCTTCCGTCAAACGGGACGAGTGGCGCATCGGCAACACGGCGATGGTCAACTCGATGGCGACGCCCCTGTCGATGGCCTCGCTGCGCGTCCACAACAAGCCCTACACGGTCAGCGAGTGCAACGCGCCGTTCCCGAACCAGTACGGCGCGGAGTTCCAGCCCATGATGCGCGCGTACGGCGCGCTGCAGGGCTGGGACGGCGTGTTCGCCTATACCTACAACCACTCGGCGGATTTCGAGCCGTCCCGCTCCACCTACTTTTTCCACATCCTGGCGCGGACGGACGTGCTGGCGCACTTCCCGGCGTGCGCGGCCCTGTACCTGCGCGGCGACGTGCGGGAGGCGGAGAAGAGCGTGGTCGCCGCGGCGGACTACCCGGCGTATTTCGACCGGCTGGTGGGAAGCAAGATGGTCCCGGCCGGGATCGGCGTGGCGGGTTTCGACTCGCGGCTGGCGCTGGTCCACAAGACCGCCGTGGACCTGACCGGCAAGCGGGGGACGGATCCCGCCTCGGTCAAAAAGCCTGAGGGCAAGGTGCTGGCCAGCGACACGGGCGAGCTGACGTGGAACGCCGAGCGGCCGGGCGAGGCCTACTGGACGGCGGACACCCCGAACACCAAGGTGTTCTCCGGCTTCCCGGCGGGGCGGGTCATCGCGCTCGGCGGCGTGAGGCTGGCGGTCGGCAAGACGCGCCTGAACTGGGCCACGGTCTCGCTGGTCTCGCGCCGGGCCACGGGGTTTGGCGAGACGGGACGTCCGGCCAGCATTCTGCTGGCGGCCACGGGGGTTTCCGGGAACGAGGGCACCGAGATCGTGAAACTGTCGGACACCGAGATCACCTTCCGCGACCGCGGGAAGTGGGGCAACGGCACCGTGCTGGTGGAGGGCGTGCCGGCCACGGTGACGCTGCCGTCCGCCCCTGCCCGCACGGAATGTTTCGCGCTCGACCCGCGCGGGGAGCGCACGGTCAAAGTTCCGGTCGGGAAGGCAGAGGACGGCGGCTCGAAGATCGTGATCGGGCCAGCTTACCGGACAGTGTGGTACGAGATCGAAGTGAAGTAGGGGCGGCCATATATATAGCCGCCGCCTTCCGAATTCAAAAGGAACAGGAGAAAAAGCATGAACCGGCACAAGGGAAAATGGGCGGCCGTCATGGCCGCGGCGGCTGTTCTGGCGGTGGCGGAGGCTTCCGCCGCGGTGTCGGACGAGATTCTTGTCGACGCGGCCCTGTCCAGCCGGCACTGGACGACGGCGTTCACCAACGAGGTGCCTCTGGCGTGGAACTGGGTCACGAACGCGACGGGCGCGCGGTTGGACATCGCGGGCATGAACGGCACGTTCACGACAAACCTCTCAACCGATGTGTCGAACTGCGTCTGGCGGGCTTTCGGTGCCGGGGCGCCTTCGGTCGAGGACGTGTACCGGCTGACCCTGACGTTCTACAAGAACGCCGACCCTGTCGGCGTCTTGACGGCGCAGTTGGCGGTGGTCAAAGGCGCGTTCGGCGCGGCGTCGGTCAACGCCGTTTCCAATAACCCGGCCTGGTCGAGGGTCAAAGGGAACGTGGTGATCCCCTACGACGGGACGTGGTGCCCGGTTTCGGCGACGAACGCCGTGTCTGCGCAACTCGTGATCGCCGGGGAGAACGGCGTGGTGCGGACGAACGCGTTTCCGGACGCGGCCGGCTACACCGGCTGGCAAGTCAAGAACAACGGCTGGGGCTACGGCCTGTTCGAGCTCTCCCTGACGTTCCCGGGAACGCCCGACGCATGGGCGGCGGAACTGCTGCGCCCGCTGGACGGGACCGCGTTCGGCCTGCGCTGATTTAGAACGCTAACAGCTTATTAAACGGAGAGACGGCATGAAAAAGGCAACGGCAATAAAAAAGGGCGTCACCGGGCTTTTCGCGGCGTGCCTGGCGTTGGGCGCGTGGGCGGAGGGGCCGACGGTCAGCCATGTGACCGCGCGCCAGCGCTGGCCTTGGAGCCGGTTGGTGGATATTGATTACACGCTGGAGAGTGATGAGCCGGAAGGCGAGGCGGATATCGTGCTGACGGCCTATAACGGCGCGGCAAATCCTCTGGTAATACCCGCCGCCGCGCTGTCGGGGGACCTTTCTAGCGTGAAACCGGGACCCCGCCGCATTGTTTTTGACCCGACGAAAACCGCGTACACCCGGGAGCCGCTCATGCACTTCACTGTGGAACTGACGGCGCGCCGGGTTCCGCTGTACCTGATCATGAGCCTGACCAACGCTGTGGATACGCTTCCTCAGGTCGAGTATGTGTACGAGGCGGACCTGACCAACGGCGTCTGGGGCGCATGGGTCAGGAACCCGGTAACGAACGACACGGCCGTTATTCAGTCCGTCATCTGGACCGGCGTGACGACCAACGACGTGTACAAGACCGAGAAACTCGTCCTGCGCCGCATCCCGGCCGGCACGTTCAAGAATTTGAATGCCGCCACGGTCAATCTGACCAAGGACTTTTACGCGGGCGTGTTCGAACTCACGCAGCGGCAGTGGGAACTCATCGCGTCCTCGCCGCTGGCATCCAGACCAAGCAATTTCAACAATCTGGCCTACTACGCGGCGCGTCCGGTCGAAACCGTGAAATACGACATTGTCCGGGGCGCCACCAACGATATTCCCGCGATCGACTGGCCGTTGACGGGGTCCTCCGTCTCCTCCAACAGTTTCATCGGGAAGCTCAGGGCCAAGACAGGCATTGAGGCATTCGACCTGCCGACCGAGGCGCAGTGGGAGTACCTGTGCCGCGCCGGAACCACGACCTACTTCAATGACGGGAAGCCGGACACGGATACGGCTGTTCCCAACGACAAAACCAACATATGGCTCAACGCTTTGGGACGTTACCAGTACAACGGTGGCTGGGTCGACTCGTATATATTCCCGCCGCGGGATTGCACGCCGTCAAACGCCACGGCGGTTGTCGGCTCTTTTCTGCCGAACGCCTGGGGGCTGTACGACACGCTCGGCAACGTATGGGAGTTGACGTTGGCGTGGAATGGAACCCTGTACGGGGGCACAGACCCGTCAGGGGTGACGAACGGCACAATGCGCGTACGGAGGGGCGGCGCCTGGTCGTCTGCGCCAAACCTTTGCCTTCCGACGTACCGGAACGCATTCTACGCATGGGATGGACTTCGCGACCAAGGCATCCGCCTCGTGTGGACGCTGCCCTGACCGGTAACGCCGTGTGGATTCGGAAAATTTAACTGGAGAAACGGAAATGAAAACCGCGAAAACAATCGGGATGGCGATAACGGGGCTGGCCGGGTGGCTGGTGCTGGGCGCGTTGGCGGACGGCCCGGCGGTCAGCGATGTGGTGGTGCGGCAGCGCTGGCCTTGGAGCCGGCTGGTGGACATCGACTACAAGCTGGTCTGCAGCGACCCCGCGACGGAAGCGGATGTCCGGCTGGTGGCGGCGTATAAGGATGCGGATGCCAATCCGCTCAACATACCTCTGGATTCGCTATCGGGCGACCTTTACGGGGTCAAAGAAGGGTTCCGGCGCATCGTCTGGGATCCGGCGAAAACGCCCTATTCCAATGAGTCGATCGCGAATTTCCGCGTGACCCTGACCGCAACGCCGCTCCCGCTCTACATGATTGTGGATCTGACGGCGGCGGCGGGGGCGACCAACCAGATCACCTATGTTTACGAATCGGATCTGGCCAGCGGCGCCTACGGCACGGTCGTGACCAATCCCGTCACGAACGTCGTGTCAATGGCCTGGACCGGCGTGACCAACAACGACAGCTACGCTACGGACAAACTCGTGCTGCGGCGCGTTTCGGCGGGCACCTTCATGAGCGGGGGCACGTCGACGGCGCTGCCGACCACCCCGGCTGCGGTGTCGAATGCTTTCTACGCCGGCGTGTTCGAGGTGACGCAGAAGCAGTGGTACCATGTGATGAGCAACTGGCCTTCCTATTTCTCCAACACCGCGTACCGGGACGCCCGGCCGGTGGAACGGGTCAACTATAACGCCATCCGGGGAGCGACGAACGACACGCCGTTCGTCAACTGGCCCGCGACGGGCGCCGCCGTGTCGCCGGACAGTTTCCTGGGCAAGCTCCGGGCGAAGACCGGGATCAGCGGCTTCGACCTGCCCACCAGCAAGCAGTGGGAATACCTGTGCCGGGCCGGGACGGCGACGTACTACAACGACGGGCTGCCGATGCCCGCAAACACCGCTTCAAACGATCAGATCAATGCGCTTGCCAGGTACATAAACAATTCCGCATTTAGCAGCTGGGGGCCAAATGTTACCACGGCGGCTGGCACCGCGAAGGTCGGCAGCTACCTTCCCAACGCCTGGGGTCTCTACGACACGCACGGCAACGTGACGGAGTGGTGTCTCGATGCAGTCGGAACAGGCGGCCGCGTGAACAGGAGCGCGAGCATCGGGTATGACGGGAGGTATCTCTACGCGGGGTGGATAAACAATTCTTCAGCACAGAACGACCCGGACTGGCCTCCGTATCCGGGCACCGACTCGACGGGGAGGGGCACCGGCTTGCGGGTGGTGCTGAAACTGCCATAGGGCGTTTTAAGTTTTTGTCTGGCCGATGTTTGGCGCGGCTACCGGTTTTTGCGATAGTCGCGCATCGTGCAGCTGTGGCGCTTCCGGAAGACGACCCCAAGGTGGCTTTCCGATTCGAATCCGCACATGTGCGTGATCCGGCTGATGGGCAGGTTGGTCTCTTTGAGCAGGGTACAGACGCGTGCGAGACGCACGCGCAGGATCTCGTCGAGGATGGTGTGGCCCAAGGCTTGGCGGAAACGCTGTTCAGCCAAGCGCCGTGAGGCGCGGGTGTGGCGCACCACGTCAGGCACGCCGATCCCCGCGCAGGCGTTAAGGGCGATGAACTCAAGGGCCTGTATGACCACAATATCCGCGATCTGCATGGTTTCGGTGGAGCGGCGCGAGACCACATGCGCCGGGCCGTAGGTGATGATTTTCCGCTTGCGGGTGATGCCCCGCATCAGGTCGTCAAGGTATTGCGCGGCTTCGAAGCTGGCACGCTCGGCGTCGAGCAGGATGCTTGACATCGGCGGGGTGGTGGTCTCGCACAGGTCGTCGTCGTTGTCCACGCCGAGCACGGCGATCTCACGCGGCACGGCGAGACCGGCCCAGACGCAGGCGTCCATCACCTGCCGCCCGCGGTTGTCCATGGCGGCGAGCAGGGCGACGGGTTTCGGCAGGTCGCGCAGCCAAGCGCAGAGCCGGTCGCGTTCGAGTCCCGCATCCTCCTGCACCGCTTTGGGCAGCGTGCCATAAAGGTGGCAGTCAAATCCGGCTTTTCGGACTCTTCCGGCGAACGCGTGGCCGCGGCTGACCGACCAGTCGAGGTTCCGGACTTCGCCGACATAGGCGTAATGCGTGAATTTCCGGCCAAGGAAATAGTCGGCGGCCAGCTCTCCAACGGCGGCGGTGTCGCAGCGGACGATGCTGTGGCGGACGATGGCGCTCCCTGGCCGCAGGAGCGTTTCGTCCGGTTCCACAAGGACTTGGGGAACGCGGGCGTTT
>JAQVSS010000445.1 GCA_028700415.1 Kiritimatiellia bacterium | reverse complement strand
CATTTTCTTTCCCCCATTTTATCATAACAGCGCCTTTTGCGATACTAACCAATCGGTGAGTCGTCCTTCCGGCCACATCAGACTGGCGACCTGTTCAGCGCGACTTCAGCAAATGCCGCCTCAAGGCAATGGCGGCCGCTTCCGAACGGTTGGCCGCACCCAGGAAACGGAAGATCTTCAGCAAGTGGAACTTGACGCCCGCCTCGGAGAGCCCGAGCTGACAGGCGATGTCCCTGTTCGTCAGGCCGCGGGCAAGGCCGTCGAGGATGTCACGCTGACGGTCGCTCACCGCGTTGAGGCCGCCTTCTTCCTGAAGCGACTGCTCGATTTCGGGCGAAAGAACGCATTCGCCGTCCGCCGTCTTGCGGATGGCGTCGAAGATTCGCTCTCGCGTTGCCTCAAATGTTAAGCGCGGCTTCGTCTTTCTTGACGGAATCGCTCTGAAGGCCCATCTTCGATGGATCGATGTCCAAAAGCCCGAGAGGCTGTGCGTTTTTCCAGGCGCCGCGCGTGAAATCGGGAACATCGACGGAACGCGACCGGTTGCGGACGCTCTTTTCGCTCAGTTCGCAGATCGAGCACCACGCCGCGAGATCATAGACGTCCATATCGAGCGGCAGTCCGTTCTGCAGGCAGTACGCCCAGCGGAGATCCATGATGAAGTCCATGCCGCCGTGACCGCCGACTTTTGCGGCGATCTTGCCGATCGTTTTCCAAAGCGGATGCCGGTACTTCAAACGGAACTCCTCGGCCTTCGCCTCGTCGAAAAACTGGTGGACGCCGCCGCCCGGCGTCTCCTCGACGCCGATCTTGTAGACGCACTTCCCCTCTTCGTAGACACGCCAGGGCATTCCCCAAAAAATGCCCTTTGTTCCCGAAACAAGGTCGATGCGCGTGTAGGGACGCGGACTGGACACGTCATGCTGGATCTGGATGGCCTTCCCCTTCGCCGTCTTGACCAGCGTCACGTTCATGTCGCCCATCGCAATCTTCTTGCCAAGACGCCAGTCCCCCGTCGCATAATGATCCCGCGCATACTTCTCGAAACCAGCCTGTCCGGACTCGAGCGACACCAGGTAGCCGAAGCGGTCGCCGCGGTTGATGCCCATCGCCCAGGCCACGGGGCCAAGGCCGTGCGTCGGGTACTGGTTGCCCTGGTGCTCCGCGTTCCAGTGAAGGCGCCAGTCCTTGTAGCAGCGTTCCCAACAACTCCGGCGCAAGTCATGGATGTAGCCGCACTCGCCATAGCTGAGATTGCCGAGAATGCCGCTCTGAGCAAGCGAGAGCATCAGCATCTCCATTTCGCCGTAGCAGCAGTTCTCGAGCTGCATGCAGTTGCGCTTCGTCTTCTCGGAAATCTCCACAAGTTCCCAGCACTCGTCCACAGTGAAGGCCGCCGGAACTTCCGTCATGACATGCTTCCCGGCCCGCATCGCGTAAAGCGCGATCGGAACATGCAAAGACCACGGCGTCGCCGAATAGATAACGTCGACATCGTCCCCGTCGCACAACTTCTTCCAGGCTTCCTCGCGTCCCGAGAAACACCGTTTCGGAAGCGGCAGTTTCTTCGACTTGAGCCAGTCGACCTGCCGGTCGACCATTTCCGGCCGGATGTCGCAAAGCGCGACGATCTCCACCCCGGGAATCATTGATACACGATGCACCGCTCCGCTGCCGCGGTTCCCGAGGCCGATGACGCCCACGCGTACCTTCGGCATCGGCTTGCACCTGAAGCCCTGCATCGGTGCTCCGACGTTTTCCGTCAACTTCGCGCCCGTCGAAGCGCAACCGGCGGCGAAGGCCATTGCCCCCATCCACGCCGTGCCTTTAAGAAATTCCCTACGGCCGGTAATCCGCATTTTCATTTCTCCCTGAGTTTGCGCCAGGCGTATATCACTCCGATAGTCCCCAGCACGATGAATATCTCCACCACGAAAAACTGCGTGTTTTTCGCGAGATGCGGCAGCACGCCCTGCGCCACGGTCTCGCCGAAAGCCTTCAGCACCGGACGGAAGAAGTGTGAGACGAAATACGCCGTCAGCGCCACCTGCCCGAAGAGGAGAATCAGCCACCAACCGCGCCGCACCATCAGGATGTCGCAAAGGACATAGAGCAGCGCGAGTGCCAGCACGCTCCAGCCCATCGCGAGAGCCGTGAAACTCAAGGTGAAGATCGGCTTGATCACGGGAATCCACGGCGACACCGCGAAGCCGAGAATCAGCAACCCCGCGGCATAGGCGAAAAGCGCCTGGGCCTTGCGCCTCGGCTTCCAGTCCGTCCGCAGGAGCTCCGTTGCGAAGGTGCCGCAAAGCGTCATCACCGCGAACATCAGCGAGGTCGGATACCATGTGTAGAAACTCGGCTTCAGGAGCCGCTCGTGATTCTCGGGATAGGTGAACTGACGAACCGACTGCTCGATCTTGAACGCCCCGTTGCCGAACTCGGAATAGTCGCCACCGAAGACGAGAAGGAGCGTGTAGGCGAGCGCCATCAAGACGGTGATCGTGATGGCGAACGGACGATTCCGCGCGCGCATCACCGCCGCCGTCACCAGATAGCCGGTCGCGATTGCCTGGAGCGTGTTCGAGAACGGGGCTATCTTCAGCGGATCGAGCGACGCCCACTGGCCCTGGACGAGTCCGCCCAGAAACCACAGCATCGCGACCCGTCCGAGGACGTGCTTCCAGAAGACGAGCTCGCTTTCCTTGAGACGCTTCCCAAGCGCAAAGGGCATCGCCGCCCCGCACATAAAGATGAAAAGCGGCATGATAATGTCCCACAGCGAGAACCCGAGCCAACTGTGGCGGAACTGCCTGATGAATCCGGGCGAGCACCAGTGCCACGCCTCGTTCGACCACCGGACGAGCGGGCCGACCGCCACCAGCAGGAACATATCGAGCCCCCGGAGCACGTCCAGAGAGAAGAGCCGCCCCTTCATTCGATCCGCATTGTCCATAACTGCAATCTCAGCCTTTCCGAAAGATATTTATCCTTGAACTCGGGCGTGTGCGCCCACTTGCCGGCGATGTTCATCGTCTCGACGCCGGGACAGTACGTGAACGAACCGAGTTGCCCGCGCGGAGAAACCGCCACCTTGTCCGCCCCCGTCTCCAGCACCTCAAGCGCCGCGAACAGGAAATCCGCAGGTCCGATCCTCTTTCCTCCGACCGTGAAATACGCGGGCAGGAACGTCGTGAGGTCGATTTCCTTCGCCGCCGCCCGCAGTTCGTTGGCCAAAACCTCCGTCTGCTCGGTAACGCCTTGCGGACGGGTAAGGAATCCGTACACCTTGCCCGGCA
>JAQVSS010000098.1 GCA_028700415.1 Kiritimatiellia bacterium | reverse complement strand
GAAACCGCAATCAAAGCGGCCGTCGCATCGCGCGCGCACCGTTCGAGAAACCTGTAAAAACGAGGCGCCTTTTTACCGCGCGTCATCAGGAAAGGGAAAGCGTGCGGCGTGTAGACCACCGGCACCCGGCACAGAACCCCAGCCACCCGCGACAGAAAACCCGCTTTCGCGCTGTGCGCGTGAATCACGTCCGGCCGCACCCGCCGCACACACCGCACCAGCCGGATGAGGCTCGCGAGGTCGGCAAACGGGGCAATGCCGCGCCGCATGGGCACTTCCTCCACCCTCAATCCGCTCGCGACATACCCGGCCACATCGTCCCGGAACCCGGGATCGCGGCCGCACGACACGCACAAGGCCACGCGGAACCCGCCCGGATCCAGCGCCCCGACGAGGTCGCGCAGATGCCTCCGCGTCCCGCCCTCCGTCGCCTCCAAGACCTGTAAAACCGCTATCATCCGCCTCCCCGCCGGGTCCGCCAGCCAAAACGGGGCGGACCACCAGACGCCGTTCGACGCCGGAAACAGGATATCCCGGTCCGGGACCCGGGGGAAGCGCAAAAATGGCCACGCTCAGTTTTGATCGTTTTTTTTTGTTTTTGATTGTTTTTGCAAATGACAACCGGTCCGGCCAATGGTATAGTAGTATTTTTATTTTTGTGAAGGTATGGAGGTTTTATGGCTCAGGCAGTTATTTTTCCGAAGCTCGGTCAAACCATGGAGGAGGGCGCCATTGTCAAGTGGCTCAAGAAGGAGGGCGACCCGGTCGTGAAGGGCGACATTCTCTTTGAGATCGAGACCGACAAGGCCAACCTCGAAGTCGAGAGTTTCTTCGAGGGCGTTCTGCTGAAGATTTACGTGCGCGAAGGGATCACCGTTCCGGTCAACACCGTCGTCGGCTACGTCGGCGCCGCGGGCGAGAAAGTGCCGGACCAGGCGCCTAAGGCGGCCGCGGCCGCTCCCGAACCCGCCGCGCCGCCGCCGCCGGCCGCTGTCCCCGCGAAGAGCAGCGCGCCTTCCGCACCGGCGCCTGTGGCGGCACCGGCCCCTGTGGCCGCCGCACCGGCGGCGCCGCGTCCGGCGCCCCAGCCCGCGGCAGCCGCTCCTGCGGCGCGGCTCGTCATCTCGCCGCGCGCCAAAGCCCTCGCTAAAGACGCCTGCATCGACCCGGAGCGCATCACCGGTACCGGCCCCAACGGTCGCATCGTTGAGAAAGATGTGCTGGCCTACCTCGCCGCCTCCGGTTACGATGCGCTGCGCATCACGCCCGCCGCCAAACGGCTGGCCGCCGAGAAGGGAATCGACATCCTCACCGTCCGCGGCTCCGGTGACGCCGGGCGCATCATGGTCGAGGACATCGAGCGCGCGGTCCGTCGCAGACCCGTCGCCCTCTCCCGCATGCGGCAGATCATCGCCCGCCGCCTGGTCGAGAGCAAGCAGACCATCCCGCACTTCTATGTCACGGTCAAGGCGGACATCACCGACCTCATGGCCTACCGCGCCGACCTCAAAGCCAAGGGCTTCAATTACAGCGTCAACGATTTCGTGCTCGAGGCGGTCATCCTCTCGCTCGAGGAGTTCCCGATCGTCAATTCCGTCACCGACGGCAAGACGGTCTCGTGGCGCGGCGACGTGGACCTCGGCATGGCGGTCAGCGTCGAAAACGGCCTCGTGGTGCCGGTCATCCGCGCCGCCCAGACCCTCACGCTCAAAGAGCTGAACGCGCAGACCAAGGCGCTGGCCGAGAAGGCCCGCACCGGCAAGCTCACCCCGGACGAGATGACCGGCAGTTCCTTCACCGTTTCCAACATGGGCATGATGAGCGTGGATCAGTTCATGGCCATCATCAACCCAGGCGAAGCCGGCATCCTGGCCGTCTCCACCGGGCGCCAAGTGCCCGCCGTGGTCAACGGTGAGATCAAGATCCGCACCGTCATGGCCATGACCCTCTCGGTCGACCACCGCATCGTGGACGGCTCGGTCGGCGCGCAATTCACCAACGCCATCAAGTCCAAGCTCGAGAATCTCGAACTCTGGAAATCGCTCGTGTAAGGGAGGGCGCACGCTCGCTCCTAACTCCTAATTCCTAACTCCCCTTAATCTTATGTACGACTTTGACATCATCGTGATCGGCGCAGGGCCGGGCGGCTATCCCGCCGCCATCCGCGCCGCGCAGCTCGGCAAGAAAACCGCCATCATCGAGAAGGAAGCCTTCGGCGGCACCTGCCTCAATTGGGGCTGCATCCCCACCAAAACCCTCATCGCCTCCGCGGAGCGTTACCATCACGCCGCCCACTCCCAAGATTTCGGCGTCGCCGCGAAGGGCGTCGCCTTCGACTACGCGCGGATGGCCGGCCGCAAGGCCGAGATCGTCTCGAAGCTCAGCGGCGGCGTGCAGATGCTGCTCAAATCGAACGGGGTCGAACTGATCAAAGGCGCGGCCCGCTTCGAGGGCACTAACCGCCTCTCAGTCGTCCAGCCCGACGGCGCCACGCGTTGGCTCAGTGCCGCCTCGATCATCATCGCGGCAGGCAGCGACTCGGCCATGCCCGGCTTCCTGCCCAAGGATAAGCGCGTGATGGACAGCCGCGCTTTCCTCGACCTCACGGAGCTGCCCAAGAACCTGCTCATCCTCGGCGGCGGCGTCATCGGTTGCGAGTTCGCCTGCATGGCCGCCGCGCTCGGCACAAAGGTCACCGTCGTCGAAATGCTCGAGGACATCGTCGTCGTGCTCGACCGCGACGTGCGCCGCGTGCTGCGCAAGCGCATGGAGGCTCTCGGCATCACGCTCCTCACCGGCGCGCCCCTCACCGACATCGCGGTCAAGAAGGATAAGGTCACCGGCACCTACAAGGACCAGACCGTCGAAGGCGACGTCCTGCTCGTGGCCGTCGGCCGGCGGCCCAACACCGCAGCCCTCGACCTCGCCCGCGCCGGCGTGAAAGCGGACGAGCGCGGAACCATCCCTGTGGACGCGCAGGGCCGCACCAATGTCGCCTCAATCTTCGCGGTCGGCGACCTCGTGACCGGTTCGATCCAGCTCGCGCACGCCGCGACCCAGCAGGGCGTGGCCGCCGCCGAAGCCGCCTCTGGCTTCAAGTCGAAGGTCGAGAAGGTCTGCCCCTCCTGCATCTTCACCTCGCCCGAGATCGGCCTCGCCGGCCTCACCGAAGCCAAGGCCCAGCAGCTCGGGATCGCGGTCAAGACCGCGGTCTTCCCCTTCTCGGCGCTCGGCAAGGCCATGGCCGCGGGCGAGACCGACGGCTTCGTCAAGTGGGTCTGCGATCCGGTCACCGGCCAGGCGCTCGGAGCGCAGGCGGTCGGATGCCACGCCACGGAGCTGATCTCCGAGGCCGCGCTCGCCATCCGCAACGAGCTGACGATCGACGAAATCGGCAACACGATCCACTGCCACCCGACCCTCTCCGAGGCGTGGATGGAGGCGGCGCACGCGTTCCACGGCGCCTGCATCCATCTGCCAAAGCGGTAGAGCCGGGAGAAACGCTCAACGTTCATTCCCTTTTCGCCATCACGGGCTCACTGCGCGGTATTGGTGTCCGCAACCTCTGTGACCGCAATCGGCGGTTTACACGTAAACTGCGGCGGCGTATACTGACTCGTGTAAAAGGTGAGGCACAGTCTCACGTCTTGGCGTGCAAGGCGAGGCATGATCAGGGATTGAAACATGAAACAGGCGCTAGCCGTACTGAACGACATGGTGGCTGTCGGAGTGATCCGGAAGTATGCGATCGGCGGGGCGATGGGTGCCGCTTTCTATACCGAGCCGTTCACCACGTTTGACCTGGATGTCTTTGTCGTGTTCGGCGGGAGTGACGCGTTGCTTGTTTCCCTGTCTCCCGTCTATGCTTATCTCCGGGAGCGCGGTTATACGGAGACAACGGGGGAGTGCGTAATGATCGAGGGCACCCCCGTGCAGTTCCTGCCGACTTCGCCGGGCCTGTTGGACGAGGCGATGCAACATGCCGTCCAGATTGACTACGACGGCGTACCGGCATGGGTGTTAGGTGCCGAGCACTTGTTGGCTATCGCGGTCTCCACCGGACGCGCAAAGGACCGTATGCGAGTGCCCCTGTTCCTGGAGAGCGGTAGGATCGACATTGCCCGCCTCACGGATATTCTGGATCGACATGCCTTGCTCGGGAGGTGGATGTCATGGACGCAATCGTAAACGCGGGAAGCGCGTTGACCGGCGGAAAGGCGGCGCACCGCCGCCTGCTGGCGGATCTGCCTTACCCGGAAAAAGTGCGGATCGTGGTCGAATTGCAGAAGATCGCCGTCCCCATCTTGAAAGCACGGGGCGTGGCGGCCAGTCCTTGGCGGCTGGATGAGCTGTCACGGACGACGAACGCTCAAGTGAGAAGACCGCAACTACCCAATCCACCGCGTTCTAACTTGAGAGTTGAGCGTTAAGGAACTTCCGCCATGCCTGTCATCCGCACCCCGTCCGACAAACCACGGATCTCTTTCACCGACCGCCAGCAGGGCATCATCGCGGCGGGCATCACGGCGCTCTGCGCGACGCTGGTGGCCGCCTTCGCCGCCCTGCTGATCTGGAGCGCCTACGCCCTGCTTTCCTACGTCTCGGTCGTGCTCACGCCGCTGCTGGTCGCCCTGATCCTGACGCTGATTTTCAAGCCCTATTACCAGTGGCTCCACGCGCGCCTGCGGCGTTCGCACCTGCTGGCGCTGCCCTGCCTGTTTCTCTCCGTGCTGATCCCGGTCGGCGCCATGTTTTTCTTTTTCGGTTCCCTGATCGTCAGCCAGATCGTCGCGCTGTTCGATTACCTGCCGACGCTCATCCGCGACATCTCCGAGGCCATGACCGAGTCCAACCCGGGCCTGCAGGCCTTCCTCACAAAGTTCGGGCTTGAGGAAAAAATCACGTTTCTTTCCGACCCTCAGGCCTTCATCGCCTCGCTCACCGACACGATCTCGGTCGGCGACATGAGCGGCATGGCCCTCTCCTACGGCATGGACGCCATCAAGTATGCCGTCTCGCTCGTCGGCTGGCTGGTCGTACCGGTCTACCTGATCTATTTTCTGACGGCCCCGCCCTTCTCGGGGAAGAACGCCGAGAACTTCCTGCCCTTCCTCAAGCCCTCCACCCGGCACGATGTCGCCTACCTGATCGATGAGTTCTTCACCATTATCGTGGCGTTCTTCCGCGGTCAGGTGACAATCGCCTTCATCCAGGGAATCCTCTTCGGACTCGGCTTCTGGATCGTGGGGCTGCCCTACGGCCTGCTCATCGGCCTCACGCTGGGCTGTTTCAACCTGGTGCCCTATCTCGGCAACATCATCGGTCTGGCCGTCACCCTGCCCATGGCCTTTTTCGGCGAGGGCGGCAGCGGCACGCGGCTCGGGCTGGTGTTCGCGGTCTTTTGCGCCGTGCAAGTTCTCGACGGGTACTTGATCACCCCGCGCATTCAGGGGAAAAAAACGGGGCTCAGCGATCCGGCGATCATCTTTTCGCTGCTCTTCTGGGGCGTGGTCTTTAAAGGCCTTCTCGGCGTGCTGCTGGCCGTTCCGCTCAGCGCCTTCATCGTGGTGCTCTGGCGCCTGCTGAAAAACAAGTACATCAAGGAGCTGATTTAGGTAAACGCCTTACAGCCCAAGAACAACGATAAAGAAGGGTTGTTTCACCACGAAGGGCACAAAGTATTTTAATCACTCGCCCCTTCTTCGTGATTTCGAGGTGAGAATTCTGGCTACCGGACGGTCCAAATGGTGCCGCGGAAGAGATACGCATATTCATAACAGCCCATGTCCACAAGGCCGCTGAATGTGTCGATGCGTTGATGGCCGTCAAGGTCAAAAACACTCGTTGTCCAACTTCCGTTCGTCCCCGCGTTGATGCAGGGCGAGTCGCGGTTCAGCCGGTAATCGCCGGCAGCGCGGTTCACGAATAACGGGGCGTTGGTGATGTTGCCGTCTCCTGTTACCCAACCGGTTTGGGCCGGCGTTGTGCATGAATTGGTCCACGAGTTCTCCGCAGTACGAACATTGCCTGATGTGTTGAAATAGACAATACTATTGAAAAACACCGCTTCTCTATCAGCCCCGTAGCTAGTGTTATTTGCTATCGTGCAATTATATATTTTCCCGGCCCTGACCGCGTTAGCAGACGTATTGCTGACAATCAGACAGTTGTAGAGCGTACCGGCATATACTGCGTAAGCAGACATATTGTTGACAACCAAACATTTAGTCAGTGTTCCGCCCGAAGCCGCACTCCCATAACTCCCTGAATTACCGGTCAGCAGACAATCATACAGCTTGCCTGCACACACGCCGCCCCCGGCGCCGCTGTTATAATTAGGAGAATCAGTCCGCACCGCATTGCCGGCAATCACGCTGTCATGCAACTTCCCGCCGTACGCTCCGCCTCCCTGTCCGGCCGCCGAATTGCCGGCTATAATGCAATTGCTTATGACCATCGCCCCCCAAGAAGAGTAAGCAAATATGCCGCCGCCCCTCTGATCGTCTCCAGCATTGCCGGTCGACGATAGCGTGGCGCCGTTGGTCAACGTGAACCCGATCAGCGAAGCGCCCACGGACTCGTTAAAACTCATATACACGCACCGGACAGCTGCCGGGCCGTTTGTCGTATCGGGATCCCAGTTGCCCCTGATAACGGTTTGGGCAGGGTCGTTGCTCAGGCTGCGCACGGTGATGGCCTTGGCAATCACCACCCGGTTAGACAGAACTGAGCCGGCGGGATAGCCTATACGCCCACCGGTCCGATACACGCCGTTGCTGACCCAGACCGTGTCGCCTTTGTGACAGGCGTCGATGGCGCCCTGCAAATCGTTGGTGGCATTTGCCCAGCCGCTTGTGCCTTGGCCTGTACCGTCAAGGGCCACATACCAGTCGACGGCGGCAGCCCTTTGCATGAAAGCCGTTCCAAACGCCATCCACGCAATAATCAACGACCGTCTTTTCATTTAGCGTTTCCCTTTTCTTTATTTGCCCTTTTTCGTGATGCCCAGAATATCCTGGGGGTCGGGCGAAAAGTATCCCGAAAGCTGCGGGCCCGTCTTGATGTAAACGTCATCCAGGCGTCCCGCGCCCGATTCCCCCGGCACGACTTTCCAGACACCTTCCTGACCGGGGGCGACCGTGATCGTCTGCAGGTCGATGGTTTTCTTTACGGTGCGGAAGTCCGCGATGTGTTGCCCGTCCGGCGCGTAGAGTTTAGCGGCGGCGGTTTCCCCGGGCGCATCGGAGCACAGCCACAGGTCGAAACGGGTTACGCCCTTCGGGACTTCGAAATACAGGGGCGTTGTCTTGGTCAGGAAATGCAGCCCATTGCCATCGATGAAACCGGCCAACGCCCAAGCGGCATTTTTCACATCGAGAGTGAAACTGGCCTGGCGTCCCAGAATGACGAGCTGGTAGTATTCCGAACCGTTGGACGGCAGCGGAACCGGCATGCCGGGGCTCACGACGCCCTGTTCGACCTTGGCGCCGCCTGCATCAAAAAGCTGCCACTTCACGAGGGCGCCACGGGCGGTGACGGCGCGGAAACCGACGGTGGCAGCGCCGTCGCCGGTGGGCTTGAGAATCACGCGCTGGTCGCCGCGCAACAGGAAGGGGGTCATGGCACCGGCGTTGGACGCCTTCAGCGGGCGGACGGTCACCTTGTCGTCCGCGCCCACCGCTTTAAGCGAGGGCGCTTTGATGGCGAGCGACCCCTCCCATGATTTCAGGAGAGCGAAAAACACTTTGTCGGACAGGTAGAAGCTGGAGTTTTGCGGGTTTTCCACCGCCTTGATCTGACGCAGGTTCCAGTGCAGGATCGTCAGGTTTGCGCCGAGCATCTCCAGCCGCGCCTTGGCGTCCGGGTCACTGACCTTTGCCTCCGCCGCACGGTACAGCCGTTCGAGTTCGGGGAAGTTCGCCCCATAGACCTTCCGCAACCGGTCTTCCGACAGCGTCCAGTTCTCTTTGTGATTGGCATTGAAGTACGCTTCCGTTGCGTTGTCCAGAAGCATATAGAGCTGCTTGATCTCCGGACCGCCCCCGGCATAACACAAGCCGGTGTACTCGTCGAACAGCGCGTCCACATCGGCGTCCGGATTCCAAGCCAGCTTTGCGAGCAGGTAGTTCACCGGCCCGGCATAGCCCCACGCGGTGTTGCCGTAGACGTAGACGCCTTTCATCCGGGCCTGCTTCAGGCGCGGGTACAGCCATTTCAGGATTTTCAGGCCGGGCGGGTTGACGGCGCCCAAATCGTTCGCGACGCTGGCGGGCAGATCATAGTAGGAGATGTTGGAGGTCACCTTGCCCCACTGCGGCACAAGTCCGTCCCAGCGTTTCCGCACGTCCGGGCGGAAGAGTGTGAACCCGTAGTCGAAGTCCGGCGCCCAGACCAGGAACATGTTCGGGGCCAATTGGAACGGCTTGCTCGGAGGATAGACGTAATCGGCATAGACGTAGCCGGCCAGGATCTTCTGCGGGTACTTCCGCGCGACCATCTGAGCGATCTTGTTGTAAAAGGCGATGATGGCCGGCGTGACGGAGAGCCTGCCCTCCGGGTCCTTCTCGTAAAGCGCCTTGCACCCGGCGCACTGGCACCAGCCGCCGCCGTCCGAGGGCGACAGCGAATAGCAGGTGGCCCACGGGTTCTTATCGAAAAAGCTGACCGCACGGTCCGCGAACGCGCGGGCCAGGCTGTCGCTGGCCGTGCAGAACTTGGAATACTCGCCGGCCGGCGGCATGCGCGTCCCGTCCTTTTCGGCAAACCACTCCGGATTTGCGCGGAAATCCTGAATCGTGGCCCATTGCCAGTTGTGGCCATGGGTTAGAAAGAGACTGAACCCGAGGCGCTGCCGCGCCGCCCAACGCTGAACCTCGGGCCGTTTCTCCTGTTGGATGTACGGCACGCGCCGGTTCAGGAAAAACGGCGCGTCGCTGATATCGGTGCGGGGAACCGCAACCGTCTTGCGGGCCGGGACGTAGTCGCCACGCTCGCCCGGCATCAGCCAGCGCACGCCGAGGAACCGCTCGATAAAAGCGTAAACGCCGTTGGCCGTGCCCTGACTCGTACCGCCTTGAGGCGTCCTGGCGCTGTCGTCGCTGTCGGCTCCGACAATAAACAGGTTCTCTCCCCTGACGGCAATACGGAAACCCTCCAGGGGCAGCCCCTCAGCCTTCAGACCGGCCTGGGACGCCGGAGGCGTGTTGCCCAGCGCGATCATGGGTTCGCGCGGCTGGCTGACGAGCGGCAGCTTCGCGCCGGTGACTTTTTCGATATAGGCCTGCAGATCCACCGCCGCGGCCCGCACCGATTTGGGCGCAGCCGCATCGGCGTAAATGACGTATCGCGACTGGCCGTTTTCGACCAGCGGCACCGGCGCGGCGGCAATCGCGGACGGACGGCACTTCAACAGTTGGCATCCGGCCAGAGACACAACAGCCATCACGGCTGCTACAGGGGCGAACAGTTTGAAATTCATAGTGCGATATCGTACACGTAAACCCCGGCGGCGGGTAGTCCGAAGATTCAGTTTTTTTGGTTTTCTGATTCTGTTCAGAGCCGCTTCAGGTTACACTGTTTTCTCACATGTCCGCCCCTCTTCTACAGGTTGAAAAGCTTGCCGTCACGTTCCGCCAGGAAGGCGTCGAGACGACGCCCGTGCGCTCGGTCTCGTTCGCGATCCATGCGGGCGGGCGCGTCGCGGTGGTCGGCGAGAGCGGGTGCGGCAAAAGCCTCACCGCGATGTCCCTCACGCGCCTCCCGCCCACAGACCGCGCCCAACTCTCCGGAAAAGTGCTTTTCGACGGCACGGACACCCTCACGCTCAACCGCGATGGGCTCGCCCGTGTGCGCGGGCATGGCATCGCCTATGTCTTCCAAGACCCGTCGGCCAGCCTCAACCCGGTCATGCGCGTGCGCGACCAGATCGCCGAGTGTCTGCCCGGCGTTCGCCGCGCCGAGCGGCTCGCCGCAACCGTCCGGCTGCTGACGCAAACCGGCCTGCCCGATCCGGCCCGCGCGGCGAACGCGTATCCCTGCGAACTCAGCGGCGGCCAGCAGCAGCGCGTCATGCTGGCCATGGCGCTCGCCGCCCGCCCCAAGCTGCTCGTGGCGGACGAGCCCACCACCGCGCTCGACGTGACCACGCAGCGCCACGTCCTCGACCTGATCGATTCCCTCGCCGACGCCTGCCAGATGGCCGTCCTGCTCATCACCCACAACCTCGGAATCGTGGCAGGCCGCATGTCGCGCATATCTGTCATGTACGCGGGACAAATCGTCGAAAGCGGCGCGGTCGCCAGCGTGTTGACACAGCCGCGCCACCCCTACACGCGCGGGCTGCTGGCCGCGGTCCCCTTGCTCGATGCCCCGCGCAACGCGCCGCTCCGGGACATCCCCGGCACTGTCCCTTCGCCCGACGCCTGGCCCGCAGGCTGCGCTTTCGCGCCCCGCTGCCCCGCCGCGCAACCCCGTTGCCACAACCTTCCGCCGCCTGAAACCGAATCGGACGGGCGGCAATGCCGCTGCTGGCTGGAGGGCACCGCATGTTGCTGAACGTCCAGGACCTCCGCGTCACCTACCGCACGCCCGGACAGAAACCGGTCGAGGCGGTGCGTGGCGTGTCGTTCGGCGTGGATACGGGCGGAGCGTTCGGCATCGTCGGTGAAAGCGGCTGCGGCAAGTCCTCGCTCGCCCGAACCATCATCGGGCTGCAGCCCGCCGCCGCGGGCGTCTTGCGCTTTGAGGGACACGATACCGGACAGATGGACGCCGCCGCTTTCACGCGTTACCGCCGCGCCGTCCAAATGGTTTTCCAGGACGCGGCGGGCTCCCTGAACCCGCGCATGACCGTCCGGCAAACCGTGGAAGAAGTGCTTTGCGTCCACCGCATGTGCCCTCCCGGCAAAATCACAGGACGGGTCAGCGAATTGCTGGACCGCGTCGGCCTTCCGGAAACCGTGCTGGACGCTTACCCGCGCGAGCTCAGCGGCGGCCAGTGCCAGCGCGTCAGTTTCGCGCGTTGTCTCGCGCTTGAGCCGCGTCTGATCATCGCCGACGAACCGGTCAGCGCGCTGGACGTGTCGGTGCAGGCCCGCATCCTGAACCTCGTGCGCACGCTCCAAAAAGAACTGGACTTGACCCTCATCCTGATTTCTCATGACCTTGCGGTCGTGCGGAACATCTGCGACCATGTGGCCGTGATGCGTGCCGGCGTGTTCGTCGAAAACGGCAAGGCCTCCGAGGTGTTCGACGCGCCGCAGCACCCTTACACCCGCGAGTTGCTGGCCGCCATCCCGGACATTGCCCGCTCCCTCAGCCGTAACCAGTAACCCCTCAACTGAAACCTCCCACCTGAAACCTGTAACTTGTAACTTGAAACCTGTAACCTGAAACTTGAAACCTGAAACTTGAAACCTGTAACCTGTAACCTGTAACCTGCCCCCCTTCCCCATGACCCCACCCCTCATTCTCGGTTCCGCCTCTCCCCGCCGCAAAAAGATCCTGCACGCGTTGGGGTGCGCCTTCACCGTCTCCACCGCAGCCGCCGACGAAATCCATGACGCCTCAGACCCCGTCCGCACGGTGGCCACCAACGCGCTGGCGAAATACCGCGCCTGCCGCAAGCGCCACCCCGAGGCCGCGCTGATCACCGCCGACACGCTGGTCTGGTTTGAGGGACGCCTCATCGGCAAGCCGGTTGACCTCGATGAGGCCGCGGACTTTCTCCGCGCTTTTTCGGGACGCACGCAGATCGTCTACACCGGCCTCGCGCTCGGAATGCCGCAGGGGGAGCCAGACCTCCGCATCGAGGCCTCCTCGGTGAGCTTCAAAACCCTTCCGGAGACGGCCATTCTGGATTATCTGCGGAAAACCCGGCCCCTCGACCGCGCGGGCGCGTATGACATCGACGAGAACGGCGACCTGCTGATCGCCGGGTACTGCGGATCCTACACCAACATCATGGGGCTGCCCGAAGCGCCCGTGCGGGACTGGCTCGCCGCCCACGGTTTTATTTAAGCGCGATGGCTTCGATCTCAACCTTCGCGCATTTCGGGAGCCGGGCCACCTGCACCGTCGAACGCGCGGGCGTGTGGCCGGCGAACATCTCGGCGTACACGGTGTTGACGGCGGGAAAATCGCCGATGTCAGTGAGGAAGACCGTGGTTTTCACCACCTTGCCGAGCCCGGAGCCGGCCGCCTCGAGCACGGCGCGCAGATTCAGCAGCACCTGCATGGTCTGCTCAGCCGCCCCCGCCACTTCGACCGTCCCCGACTTAGGATTGATCGGGATCTGCCCCGAGCAGAAAATCATCCCGTTCGCCTCGACCGCCTGCGCATAAGGGCCGATGGCTTCCGGCGCCTGATCTGTCGCAATCTTTTTCATCATTGCCATCCTCCATTCTGCCGACGCTCACGGCGCGGTCACACCCAGGCGCAACACCGGCAGGATCTCCTGCCGCAGGGTCGTATCAAGATCAAACAGCGCGTACCCCGGACATCCCGCGCGCCGCGCGGCCTGAATCTGCCCGATCACCTGCGCCGCATCCAAGCGGCTCTCCGCCGCCGTCACACCGATCCCCGGCAACACCTTGAGCGCCTGCTTACGCGTGCGCGTCTGCTGCGCCAGCCACTCGTTGAAACGCCCGAGATCTTCGGTGTAGTTCATCGGCGCCACATAGTCCACCAGACCGATGTTGACCCACGATTCCCAATCCTGCCCCACCGCGTCCAGGCACGAGGGATACTTGCCGAACACCGCCGCAGTCAGCAACTTGCCGGGCGCGTCGCGCTTGAGCGCGCGCCGCGCCGCCTGCACGAAGTCCGACACCTGCTCCGCGCGCCAGCGGATGAACATCGCGCGCAACGCCCCGCTCTTCACATCCTCCGGCCAGTCCGCCGCCCGCCGCCCGGTCGCCTTCTCGAACCGCGCCTTGACGGTCGGCCCCAAACTCGAGGCATAGTCGGGATAACGCACAAAATCGAGATGCACCCCGTCGGTCTTGTACCCCACCGCCAGTTCGCGGGCCGCTTTGACCAGATAGTCGCGCGCCTCCGGAACCGCCGGATCAAGCCACGCCCGAGGGGAGCCGTCCGGGTTCGTCAGCAGCCAGCCCCGCTTGCGGAAAATTTCCAGGCGGTCGGCCGTCGCCCCCTCGGTGGAAAAGCAGAGCAACCAAGCGTGAACCCGCAGCCCCAGAGGCTTGGCCGCCGCCAGACACGCCGCCAACTGGTCGCCCTGCTCGTCAAACACGCGCGACCTCGGCAGCACGCCGCTGGCGTAGTGC
>JAQVSS010000444.1 GCA_028700415.1 Kiritimatiellia bacterium | reverse complement strand
TCTGGAAGCGACTGCGACGGTGACGCTCGAGGTCGCGAAGGCGGCTCAGACCGGTTTTACTTTTACGGTTTCCCCGATCGATAAAATCTACGGTGACGCGCCGTTTACCGTACCGCTTACAGGTGTGTTAAGCAGCGGCCACGTCAGCTACACAGTGACAAGCGGCAGCGATGTGGTAACCGTCGATGCTTCGAGCGGCCAGATCACCCTTGTGACCACCGGCAAAGCGACCATTTCCGCCACCAGTCCAAGCGATGACCGGTATCTTGAGGCCACAGCACACCTGACGTTGTCCATCGCAAAAGCGCTGCAACCGGATTTTGCCTTTATCGTTTCCTCCGTGAGCAAAACCTACGAAGATGCGCCGTTTGTTGTTCCGGTATCAGGGGCATTAAGCAGCGGTAATCTTTCTTTTGCCGTTACCTCCGGCGACGCGGTCGAAGTCGATGCGGTCAGCGGCGAAATAACCATCCTGAAGGCCGGTGTCGCTGTCGTGACAGCGACTCAGGCCGGTGACAGCAACTACGAGTCCGCCGTGGCAACCGTGGCTATTACGGTCGGCAAAGCAACACCGGTTCCTATCGTCTTCCCGACCTCAGGCAGCATGACCTACGGTATGGCTTTGTCTTCGTCACCCCTTTCCGACGGCAGCGGAGACGGCAGCTTTGCCTGGCTGCATCCGGAGACGATACCTACGGTTTCGAACAGCGGCTATACGGTCGTCTTCATCCCGCGCGATACGGAAAACTATGATTACACCGGCATATCTCTTGAAGCCATCCTGCCCCTTGCCGTGAGCAAAGCCGTACCCGATGCCGTCTTCCCGACTGCGTCCGCGCTTGTTTATGGCGACAGCTTGGCGCGTTCAGCGCTCACGGGCGGCAGCGGCGACGGCAGCTTTGCCTGGTTGGATCCGGATGCGATCCCGACGGTTGTCAACGACGGCTTCCTGGTCCGGTTCACGCCACGAGACGACGATAACTTCCTGCCAGTCGAACAGACGGTGCTCATCCGCGTCACCAAGGCGGTGCAGCAGCCCTTGATCTTGTCTGGCATCCCGGACGCGATCTGCTACGCTGACGAGCCGTTCACGCTGGATGTGTCCGGCGGCAGCGGAACAGGCGAGCTCCGGTTCTCCATGTCATCTGGCGACGCCGTCGCCATTGATGCGATCAGCGGCGAGGTGACCATCTTGAAGGCCGGTGGCGCCGTTGTGACAGTGATCAAGGCTGGCGACAGCAACCACGAAGCGACATCGGCGACGGTGGTTGTTTTGGTCGGAAAGGCAGCGCCGGTTCCGGTTGTCTTCCCGGCTGCCGGCAGCATCACCTACGGTGAAACCCTGTCTTCGTCGCTTCTTTCCGGCGGCAGCGGGGACGGCAGCTTTGCCTGGCTGTATCCGGAGACAGAGCCTACGGTCATGAACAGCGGCTACACGGCAGTCTTCATTCCGCGCGATACGGATAATTATGATTACACTGGCATTTCGCTTAAGGCAACCTTGCCCCTTAACGTGAACAAAGCGGTCCCAGAGGTCATCTTCCCGACCGCGTCCGCGCTTGTTTATGGCGACAGCTTGTCGCGTTCAGTTCTCACGGGCGGCAGCGGCGATGGCAGCTTTGCCTGGTTGGATCCGGATGCGATCCCGACGGTTGTTAACGGCGGCTTCCGTGTCCGGTTCACGCCGCGAGACGGCGATAACGTCCTATCGGTCGAACAGGTCGTGCGCATCCTCGTCGCCAAGGCCGCGCAGCAGCCCTTGGTCTTGTCCGGCATCCCGGATGTGATCCGTCAGACCGACGACCCGTTTGTCCTGGATGTGTCCGGCGGCAGCGGAACGGGCGCGCTTCGGTTCGCCGTATCCTCTGGTGATGCGGTTGCCGTCGATTCGGCCAGCGGTGAGGTGACCATCCTGAAGGCCGGCGACGCCGTCGTGACGGTGAGCAAGGCTGGTGACAGCAACCATGAAGCGGTATCGGCATCGGTCCGGATTCTGGTTGAAAGCGCCGCAGCACAAGATCCCGAGCCCTCACCAACCGGTATCCCCACGGGAATCCCGTCGACCACACCAGCACCGACACTGACACCGGCCCCTACAGCTCGTGTGACACCCGCGGCAACCGTGACACCATCCACCGTTGTAACGCCAGAACCACCCGTTGCAGAACCGATGCAGATACCGGCAGTCATCAGCGA
Source organism: Kiritimatiellia bacterium (assembly GCA_028700415.1). GTDB lineage: Bacteria > Verrucomicrobiota > Kiritimatiellia > RFP12 > UBA1067 > JALHET01. Next base: position 1,111 of record JAQVSS010000444.1, on the reverse strand, counting down.
AGACACCGAAACAGGCCGATTCATGGTGACGGTAAAAATTGCTGATTTGCCCGCCGGGACGACTTCAGTCCAATTGGCAAATGGTACGGTACTTGACGTTAATCCGAATGGGGAAACGATCCAGCTTGAAGTTGGTCAGAACGATTTAGTGGATGGTATCCTGGATTTGCGCGCGTTCAGCGAACAAAAGCCGCTCCGGTCGATGAACATAACGGTTGCTGCGGTTCAGGAGCCATCGCCGGATGACGAACCCGGGACCTTTACCATTATTATGTGGCTTGCCGCCGGGCTAGCCCTCGCCGGATTGGCTGGATTAGGTCTTGTCGCAGGCAAAAAGGCGCGGCGTTCGCCGAAGCAATGAGGTGCGCGGCACCAGACGGCAATAGCCAGACATTCGCCTCGCTCTTATGGCACCAACGGCTGCCAGCGCCTGGCGGCTGCGTTCTGCTGACTCATCTGTGTGACAGAGCGGATCGTATGATCTTTTCGGAAGACTTTGCCATTTGCAGCGTCACATCGAACCGTGCATGGAAAAGGCGTTATGGTCCAAGGCGCTGGTCAATCTGGGCGATGTAGCCGCTGACCGGTTCACTGTCGGCGTTGACGCCCTGGTACCAGGGCTGGGACAGGTCCGGGCTGCCGGCAAAGAATTTGGCCTTGATGATGATTTCCGGCCGGTACTCAAAATGGAAGATGTCAAAATGGTTCCACTTCCCACCCCAGATGAAGCCGTGCTTTTCGAACAGGCGAACAAGATCCTTGGGGTATATCTGGATGAGCTGTTCACCTGCTTCAGGGGTCGCCCAGCGCCAATAGCCGTCCGCACCGCTCTTCAGGTCGATGGCGATCCCGTAGGCATGGGGGCTGAGGCGATCCGTCCCCGCAATGACCCTGTAGTTGAAGGTGCCGCTGGTCGGGAACAGGAAGTCTTCTACTTGCGGCTGTTCGGCGACCAGGTCTGCCGCCCCGGCCGCGATGGCTGTCAGCGCGGCTGCCGCGTCCGCTTCCTTATTGAACGGCAAATGCTCGTCGCCGAAGTCAACCGTGACCAACTTCTTGAGGATGGCCTCCTTGGACGCACCATAGACTTCGTCAAGCAGCGCATAGACCC
>JAQVSS010000443.1 GCA_028700415.1 Kiritimatiellia bacterium | reverse complement strand
AAGATCATCTGCGAACGGAAAATGGGTGCGAGTGTTTCACGGACATGCGCGAGCAGAGGGTACGGCGTGTCCAGACGCCGATCCTCTCCGCCACGGGCGGGCAAGGCGCACTGCGGCTCCTCCGCGATCCCGTAAGGCGAAGCGAAAACCGTTACCTGCCCCTTCTCCCACACGCCGCGCGCGGCGGCGGGACGCCGACCGTCCAACCGGCACAGGACCCGCGCGTCAGTCGTGAGATCCATCTCATGCAAAGTTACCGCCCCCTGCCCGGTGGCGCAGCTCCCAGCCGGGCGCGTCACTTAAGACACAGTCCGCGATATCGCCGAACGGCGTGGAGGACATAAACCCCCGCTCGTCATGAAAATAGGAGGCGTCCTGATAACCGGGATAGATCATCCCGAGCACGCCTTCCGTCAGGTAGTCGCCGGGAGCGTAGGGCAGGTTGCCCCAGACCTTGTAAACTTCCGGTGTGTACAGGTGGCGGGGAAAGCTCCAGCCCGAAAGAAAATCCGTCATCACCGCAACCGGCGTCTGCATCACGCCCGGATCGCCGTGGGCCTCTGACCAGCTCACCGCTCCCTGTTGAATCGTCCCGATCGGACTCAGACCGCCTTTATGATCGTAAAGCGACGCCTCGAATCCCACGGCCACGCAATTGTAAAGGATGTGCGAATACAGGAGCCGCTTCATCAGGGACAGACTGGTGCCTTTGGTCGGTCCGGCCCGCGGATCACTGCTGGAAGCGACATAGCGTTTGTGCCCCCACCGGTTGTAAATGGAGACATTGCCGAACCACGGCACGCCGTACTGCTTCCCCGCGCCGCGGATGAAGGCGTAATAGACCTGCGAGTTGGGAAGGGCCTGCGCTGTCTCCGCGCCGATCATGTTGTAGACGCCCTCGCGCAGGAAGTAGTGCCCGAAATTCAGCGAGACCAGCGTGGCCAGCCGGTTGCCAAGCAAATCCCCCATGCGTTCAAAGAAGCTCTGGAAATTCAGATACTGTTCAGCGTGTCCCGCGCCGGACGGCAACATCTGCCAGGCGTATCCTCCGACATAGCGCCCGTCCTGCTCCCCGTTGTCCATACCCAGCCAGCGGTCACCGAGTTCCCGCCCGAACATCTCCCGCACCGCCGGCGGCAAGGCGAACTGGCTGCAATAGGCGTCCGGACCGGATGAGCCGGGCACAAACCCCCAGAGGTCGAAGATGTAGAGATCCCTGCGCTTGATCTCCTGAACGATCTCGGACACGTTCGTGTAATGGATAAGGTTGGCCGTCGGCCAGAGTATGTCGCCCAGCCGGTCTTTTTTTGTATACCGATCCAGTGGTTCAGCGTAATTGTTCTGCGGAATACTGCGGAGAGAAATGAACTGGAGGGTGTTTTTAAACGTGCCTGATCCGGCGGCTTGACGGCTCGCCGCGCGAAGCGGAAACAGCCTCGTGTCGCCCCCTCCATCGCGCTATAAAATTTGAATCACAGTCCCCTTCGGCGGGACGGTCAACCAGATCGCGTTCCCCGTCTTTGACAGACGGGTTCCCGGCTCCGCGCCGGTCAGGATCAGGTCGCCCGACAGTGTCCCGTTCACGGACTCCAGTATCTTCCAAGTGCCACCCGCCCCTGTCTGATCGATATTTATCAGCAATTCGACATTGTTTCCGATGGTCACGTCGCCCGCTGCCGAGACGGCATCGGCAAACGGCGGATCAACATCCGCCAGCAGTCGGCTGTTGTCGTTGAAGACCAGAGTCCCGGCCAGCGCGGCTTGCCCGGCCGCCCCGGCGGGCGCGGCTGAAAACGCGCTCCCCGAACCCACGGTCACAGAAGCGCTCGCCAGCGGGCCTGCCACGCACAAGCCCCCGCCGGAGACCGTCGTCGCGCCGGTGTAGGTATTTGTTCCCGAGAGATCCAGTGTTCCGGCCCCGTTCTTGACCAGCGCGATCACGCGCGCGCTGCCGTTGCTGATCACGCCGGAGAAAGCCGTGTCGAGCGCCTGATTCACGGTCAGCGTGGTCGTCCCGACCGCTCCGTTCATGTCGGTGACCGTGCCGCCGGTGCCGCTCAGCCAGGCAAGGTTGACGCTTTTGCCATAAAGATCCAGGCGGGTTGTCGGCGCCAGCGTGACACCGCCGCTTCCCAGCGCGCCGGAATGAGCCACCCGCAGCAACGCGTGATTGGTCAGCACGGTGCCCCCGGAATAGGAATTCGCGGCGAAAAGGCCCACTCCATATCCCAGTACATCCCCTCCGCCCGGGACGCTCTGGAAGGTCAACGCGCCGACACCCAGATTGATCGATCCGTTGACGTTGAGCGCATAGCGCTTTTCGTAGAGTCCCGGTTGAGACAGGATCAGGTTCTTGCCGATCCCGGCTGCCGAGATGTTGCCGTTGACGGTACAGTAGTTTTCAAACGAGATCGTGGAATCGGTCTGCAGGGCAATGGGGCCGTTGACCACGAGGTTGGCCTGGATGTGAAGAGCGCCCTGCGGGCTGATCCCGTTGCCGCTCAGGTAGACGACCCTCTCCAGCGGATTGCCGTCCCAGTCGCAGAATACATTGAGGCAGGCCCCCTCCATCACCGTGATGGAACCGTAGGTGTTCTTGAGCGAGGCTCCCTTTTGTACATAAATAGTCCCTTCGCGCACGACAATCGGGCCGCCGACGGTGTTGGCTTCATAGCCGTAAAGCGCGAGGGTTCCGGCCCCTTCCTTCATGAACCCCTGCGTTCCCGACAGGCCGGCGTACACATACGCCTGACGGTTGCTCACGCAGATCACGGGGATGCCCAAACTCGTTGACAGAGTCAAGGGCGCGTTAGTCACGCGCCAGTCATGGCTCGGGGCGGTGTCGGCAAAGCGGAGGCTGCCGACGGTGCGGGGCGCGTCATTGTTGACGTAGGCTGCCTCGAGCAGATTGAGCGCGCCGAAATCCGCCAGCGCGTCAGCGCCATCCGGAACCTCGTCCGACCAGTTACCGGACGTTCCCCAATCTCCGCTGGCGCGGCCGGACTCCAACCTCGTCCAGACGCTCACCGGAACTTCCGCCGGCGTCGGAATCGCCGTGACGCTGAGGTCGACGCGTTTGGCGTTAGCGTCGTGGATCAGTGTCGCCGCCAACCCCTCCGGCAGATCTTCCAGACTGAAAACGCCGGGGCCCGTAAGGTTCCCTGTGTAACTCGCCAGCGCGTAAGTGCCGGTCTCGGTCCAGAACCCGTTGCTCACCACAATGCTGACGGTTCCGGTAAGGCTCAAGTCGCCGTTGATCTGCAGCGGCGCGGGCGAGGCTCTGACGGGGAACTCAGCCAGATCGAACTCAA
>JAQVSS010000097.1 GCA_028700415.1 Kiritimatiellia bacterium | reverse complement strand
CCTCCGGTGGGAGGTGATCGCCCGCTTCTGAGAAAGTGCCGACCTTACAGGTGCGTTTTCCCGGCGAAGGTGCTAGAATCACTGTCATGCAAACAAAGTTGGCTTGTTTGATCGGGGTGTTCCTGGCACCTTTTTGCCTTCAGGCACGCACGGGCGAGACCCTGAAGCAGAGCGAAGAGCGTTACGGGGCCGGACAAGAGCTTCAGGACGCCAAAACGCTCATCCTCAAAAACGCGCGCAATCTCGTCTATCATCACGGCGACTGGATCATCACGGCCGCATACCTGAACGGCGTGACGGTCCGGATCCGGTACGAGAAAACCGGGACACAGCAGCCGCGGGCGCAGCTGAACAAAGAGGACGTGGCGGAAATTCTGGAAGCCGAAGATGCGGGCGCGTGGAGCGTTTTCAACGAGGTCACCCAGAAGCAGGGCAAACCTTACACGGGCGCGACGCACCCGCCGCCGGTCTTGCGCGCCGCGTCAGGCCTGACCGCACGCTATCAGGTGTTCAGCGTGACGGTCGAGCGGGAAGACGCGCTCCGTCACGAGAAAGGGCTCTCCCCGAAACAGCGTCTGAGTCCCGCCCTGAAACGACGGGTGGCGCTCTGAGACGCTTCGCCCCCCGCGCTAGTCCAGCGTGTGGACCAGCAACCCCGAACGCAGTTTGGGCTCGAACCACGTGCTCTTGGGCGGCATGATCTGCCCGGCGTCGGCGATGTCCATCATCTGCCCGACCGTCACGGGAAACATCGAGAACGCCACGGCATCACGGCCGCTGCTGACGCGCTTGACCAGCTCGCCGGTGCCCCGGATGCCTCCGACAAACGAGACGCGCGTATTGGTGCGCGGGTCATCAATGCCCAGCACCGGCGCGAGCAGACGGTCCTGCAAAACACTCACGTCGAGGCGCCCCACCGGGTCGGCCGCGAACTCGGGCCACGTCAGTTTATACCAGACGCCGCCGAGAAACATCCGCACCTCGCGCGGGCCGGACGGTTCCGCACCGTCGGAGGGTTCGGTCGTGAAGACCCCCTTCACCTTCTCCAGAAAGGCGGCGGGGGTCAGGCCGTTCAGGTCGGCCACACAACGGTTGTAAGGCAGGATGCGCAGTTGGGTGGCGGGAAAGAGCACGGCGAGAAACCAATTGTACTCCTCTTTGCCGGTATGCGCCGGATTCCCGGCGCGGCGCTGCCGGCCGGCACGGAAGGCGGCCGCGGCGCGGTGATGCCCGTCCGCCACATACGCCAACGGCACGCGGCGGAAAGCCTCGACCCACCCATCGGTCTCGCCCCCGACGCGCCAGACCGTGTGGCGCACACCGTCCGCGGCGGTGAAATCGTAAAGCGGAGCCTCCCGCTGGACTTCGGCGACCCGCTTGTCCAGCTCGGCCGTGTCGCGGTACGTCAGGAAAACCGGCCCCGAGTTGGCGTTCAGCTCAAGACAGTGGCGCGTGCGGTCATCCTCTTTGTCTTTGCGGGTCTTCTCGTGCTTCCGGATGACGTCGTTCGCGTAATCGTCGATGTGGCAACAGGCCACCACGCCGGTCTGGCTGTGGCCGCCCATGATTTGGCGGTAGACGTAAAGGCGCTCTTCCTTTTCGCGCTGGAGCACACCGCGCGACTGCAGATCCCGGAAAGCACTGACCCCTTGAGCATAAACGGCGTCATCGTGGATGCCGATGCTGTCCGGAAGATCGATCTCGGGACGCGAGACGTGCAGAAAACTGTCCGGGTTGCCGGCGGCGAGCACGCGCGCTTCGGCGGTGTCGACCACATCATAGGGTACGGAAGCCAACACGGAAGCCTTTTCAGGAACAGGCCGAAGGGCTGCAAACGGTTTGATGAACATGAGGAATTCTCCTGATACGGAAAAACGCAAAGGGCGACCCGCTAAGCCGCACTTTGCGTTTAAAAAACATGTGCGGGGGAACCGCTTAGAAACCGATGTTGATGAGCGGGCAGAACGGGACCTGGCTGTCACGGATGATGTTGATCAAGCCGATCTGATAACCGTGCATCCCCTCCGTGCGGTTCACCAGCCCGACCTGGAAGCCTTCGGCGTAATCGGCAAGGTTCACGAGGCCGACCTGCAGCCCATACATCGTCTTCGACTCGTTCCACAAACCGGTCTGAAGACCCAGCATATTGTCAAGGCCGGCCGAGTTGTACCCCCCGATCTGCCAGCCCGCCAATGCGTCCGTCACACTGTTGCGCAGCAAATTGAGCTGGATCCCGTTGAAATACTGAGAGCGCCCGATCAGGCCAAGGTCAAGGCCGCTGACCTGCTCGCACTGCCCGGACGGCAAGTTGAGGCGCAGGCCGATCACGTCGATGTTTTCCGTATCGTTGAACGCGAACCACACCGGCCAACGCACTTTTTCTGCGGCATGGGCACCAAAAACAACCAGACAGGCCAAAACCAAACCGGACAACACTCTTTTCATGAATCACCTCGCCTCGTTTTTGAAACCGACCTTGTTACGCCCGCCTTTCGAGCAGACTCCAAACCGTGAATAAGGGTGAACTATACAGGATTCCCTGCCCCAGCGTAAACACCAGAATGCTCCGCTCCGGCTTTTTTTGCGTCCGTTTCGGCGTTGACACATCCGGCCCCCCTTGCGCATACTCACCGTGCTTGTCACATCAATCGCCGGAAGACGGAGACCGTTCAGACCGATGGAGTGTCAAACCTATAGGCAGGGGTGTTGCGGCTGCTGCGTGAACATGCTTTGGCAGCCCGAACGGATTGAGGCGTTCCTCGACGCGAACACGCGGGCGGCGGAGGCTCTATTCCGTCCGGGAGTGCGGCCTCGTCTGCGGACGCTCGTGCGGATGCACCTGGCACGCGGAGGCTGGCGCGACCATCTTTTGGCGGCTTGGCTGGTGCCGCTGACGCTGGGCCTGAGCGCGTGGTTCTGGAAGCGGCATTACGGGAGCTGCTGTTTCGCGGGGTATCTGAACCGGGACGAGGGCCGGGTGGGGTGTCTGATCCATCCGGCGAGGACGGGAAAACCCGATTTGAGGCGGCACGCCTTTCCCCTAATACCCACACTGGGCTGTGACCGGGCGTTGCTCTGTCCCATGCTCGATGCGGGAGGCGTCTCCCCCGAGGCCGACTGGCTGACCGCCTCCCGTGCCGGTGCGGCCAGCCTTCGGTGAGACGACCCCCGCGAACCGTGTGGCAGGGTGTTTTACTTGGAATGTGTCATGGGAACAAGTGACTACACACAAGCCTGAAACTCCGCACGGCTTTCTTTTTTTTCTTGTGAAAGAACGGCACCCGGAGATATACTTTCGGCATGATGATTGTGGTATTGCGAATTCGCGCATAACAGATGAGGGGCCGGATCCCGGACGGAGCACGGATGTTCAGGAAAGACACACAGCATGATGCGGAGCAGCGGGCTGGCGCCGTCCTGATGGAAACGGTTCTAGCCATTCCGCTTTTCATGATTTTCCTGGGCGGCGTCATGTGGGTGGGAGACCTGATGGTCACGCGACAGCAGCTGGTGGTTGCGGACCGGTACGTCGCCTGGAACACGGGCCTGAGATATGACGACAAGGGAAAGACCGACCCGGCAACTGTCCATCAGCTTTTTTTCACGGACGCCGCAGGTTCCCCCAGCGCCTATCACATCCCTACCTCAAGTGACGGGAAAATCGACAAGGACTATGATTGGAGCCACGAGGCCAGCGGACAGGTCAGGTTAAAAATGCGGATGCCGGAATGGACGCGATACATGTTCAACGCCGGACAGGTTTTCTACGAGGCCGGGGTGCCGTTGGAACAGGTGTCCGTCATGTTCGGGCGCGACAAGGAGGATCAGCGGCACGTCGTGGTGATGCGGACCAAAAAAGAGGCGGAACCGGGATACATCCGGAACAAGTACGGTATCCGGGAATCCGGTCAGGTCGCGGAGAAATGGCGGGAGATTGCGGATGAGAAGTGGCCGTAAGAACAAGGCGGTGCGGGTATTGCGCGCGCTGCTATGGCTGTGCGGTGCGGGTTGGGTTTGCGGCGCGTGCGGTGCTGGGGTGGGCCTGCCCTTGCCGCCGCTGGCTGTCGTTAAAAGCGAAGACTCGACGGGTAAGACCTGGCGTCAGACGGGCAAACTCCGCGGAACGGTCGAGCATGCGGGACGGGAGTTCCGCCAGGCCTTGGCGTGCGGAGGATGGAAGGTGGAGAAGATGATCGCGAGCGGCCGTCTGTCGGCGCGGTCACAACTGATGGTCTGTTGCCGGAGGAGGCAGCGGATCCTATTGATGGTGTGGGAAGAAGAAGTCGGCACGTGCGGCTTTGCGTGGGGAAGGGAAACGTAGCGGGCAGCCCGGCAGGGCTACCCGCGAAAGGAAAAACATGAAGAATTTCATTCCATTGATTCTGGCGGTGTTGCTTGGACTGGCAGCGGTTCTGGCGGTGGGGAGATTGTTGCAGTCGCGCAAGCAGGCGACGGAAAAAGTGACGTCGGTGGTGGCGGTGGCACGCGATATGGCGGCGGGCGACGTGCTGACCAGCGACGCGATCATGGAAAAGAAGATCCCGGTTTCCGCCCGTCCCGCACAGGCGATCTTCTGGTCGCGGTCGGAAATGGTGGTGGGGCAGAAAGCGTTGCGGTCGATCGCCCAGGGCGACTATGTGCTGCTTTCCGACGTCGGCCTTTCGCGCAGCATGTCCGACATCGTGGGCGAGGGCGAATGGGCCGTTGCGCTCACGGTACCCCCAGGGGGTATCTCGCGGATTGTCCAGCCGGGCGACGAGGTGGCCGTGATCGGAACGTTCAAGATCAAGAGCCGCGTGACTTCGGCCGACCTTTCGGCGGCGCCGGAGGAGGTGGCGAAAGAGGCGACGCTGGTGCTTTTCCCGCGCGTGCGGGTTCTCGATGTCTCCACCGAGGCGGTCGGCGGTGAGGCAGGCGCAGGCGAGCTGATCCTGGCGCTGCCGCCGCAGCAGGCGCAGGTGTTGGTGGCCGCGCAACGGGAAGCGCAACTGACCCTCGCGCTGCGCCGTTCCGGAGACGCGGTGGCCATCAACCGGATGGACACCGGCATGGTGGATGCGGAAACGTTCGACAAGTTGTTGAAAGGCCTCAAACCCGTCGAGTTGCCTGAAATCCCCGGGCAGGTGGAGGCCGCCGGCCCGGCGAAACGCACAGATAAATGATCACGATCATGGAGGTCCGTATGAACAAAAAGAGCATACAGCAACGATTCAAAAGGGCGACCGTTCTGACGGCCGCGGCGTTTGTCCTCATGTCCGGACACTGTCCGGCATGGGCGGCAGAGGCGGAAGCGGTGTCCGTGGCGGTGGGTAAAATGGAAGTGTTGAACATCGCGTTCCCCATACAGGGGTTCCGGATGGCTGATCCGTCGGTCGCCAAAGTCGAGACGCTCGGACAGCAACAGCTGCGCGTCCTGGGCCTGCGGGCCGGCACGACCGACCTGCAAGTGACCGGCGAGGGGAATGTCTCGGCACTCTTTTCCCTGACGGTCATTGAGAACATCAGCGCGGTCCTCTCTGCGGTCAAGCGGGATCTGGATTCGGTTCCCGAGGTGGACGTCGCGATCAACCTGGGACGCGTCCTGATCAAAGGCGAGGTCAGCAACATTGAGCACTGGAAATACCTGCAGAAAGTGGTGGACATTTACAAGGATGCGGTTGTCAATCTGGCGTCTTTCCAGCCAGCCCCGGAGGTGATGCTGTCGTTGAAATCCGCTTTCGAGAAAGCGGGGGTCAAGGTGCTGGGCGCCGAAGCGGCGCCGGAGTCCGCAGCCCCAGGGTCGGTCAGCCTCAAGTTTTCCGGCAACACCATTTTTGTCTCGGGGCAGGTTTACAGCCAAAAAGACAAGGACCGCATCCAGCAGATCATGGAGACGCAGAACTGGCTGACCATCAAAAACCCCGGGGGCGACAAGAAAGACGCGACGACCCCGAACCAAGGCGCGGTGCAGGCGTTGATCGACTTGACCATCGTGCCGACCATGATCGAGATGGAGGCGGTTTTCGTCGGCGTTACGGATGTCGAGGAACGGCAAATCGGGGTGAACCTGGCCAAGGCGGGTTTGCTTGTCTTGGACTCCGCCTCGGCAGGGTTTCAGGGGGATCTCGGCAACCGCTCCTCCGGCTTGGGCGGCACTTATTCGATCAACAGCGGCCTTCAGGGCGCGCTGAAGTTTTTCGCGGGCAACGGGCCGGGACGGTTCCAGAACGCGGGGCATATGACGTTCAAGAACGATTCGCCGGAATGGCGGACCTACCACAGCGGAGGCACGCTGAAAGTGCGGATCGCCACGCGCGATGCGACCTCGCTGGAGGATGTCGACTACGGCCTGATCATGAAGATCCGGGGCGGGCTCCTGAATGCCAAAACCGCCGCGCTCGACGTGAACCTCGAACTCAGCTATCCGGTTCCCATGGGCAACGATTATGACTTGAAGCGTAACCGGATCGAGACCACCGTCAACTGCCCGGTCGGGCAGACCATGGTTTTGGCCGGCATGAAGAGCCTGGTCGAGCAATCGAGCTCCGAGGGCGTGCCCTTCCTCCGCAGCGTGCCCGCGATTTCGTGGTTCTTCTCCGAGAAAAACAACCTGAAACAGGACAGCAAGGTGCTGATCCTCATGTGCCCGCGGATCGCCGGCGCCACAACCGAGACAGCTCCGGTTTCCGAGCAGACCAGGCCGACGCTGCAGGAGTCCGAGAAGACTACCCGGCAGAGAGAGCTTGAAAAAAACAAACGCCGTTTCTTCTTCTTCTAAACTTATGCCGTTCTTAACCATAACCGCTGCGGCCGAAGGCCGGGAAAAGCCGAACGTTTTCGCTCTCGACCCTGCCGGCGTCACGACCGTGGGAAGGTCGCCCGAAAACCGGATCGTGCTCAATGACAACAAGGTGTCGCGGTCGCACTTGACCGTGGCGTACCGGAACGGGACGTTCTGGGTCACGGACTTGGGCAGCACGTTCGGCACGCTGCTGAACGGGGCGCGGCTCGCGGAGAGCGCGTCGCTCAAAGAGGGCGATCGTTTGGAGGTCGGCGGTTTTTCGCTGGTGTTCTCCCAGAAACAGCCGGGGCAGCCTGCGGACGGGGCCGCTTCCGTCCGCAAGCCCCCTGCGGAAGGCTCCGAGATCGAGATGGATCCGGCCCTGGCGACCTTGGCCGCGCTCTACTCGGAAGAGATGATGGCCATGAAGAAGCGGATTCACGAGCAGGTGCTCTTCAAGCTGAATCTGCCTGAAATCGCGACCAAGCAAATCCAAGACGACGAAATGCGGGCCAAATTGGAGCTCTCCTTGGATCAGGTGTTGCGCGAGGTGCGTCACGAGCTGCCGCGCGACTTGACAAACGACCTTTTCAGGCAGGCGCTGCTGGACGAGTTGATCGGGTATGGCCCGATCACGCCCATGCTGCGTGACCCAACAGTGGACGAGGTGATGGTGAACGGGCCCTCCCGCATCTTTGTGGAACGGAAAGGGCGTTTGTACGAGACGGGAATGAAGTTTTTCGATGACCGCCACCTGATCACCATCATCCAGCGCATCGTGGAGCCCTTGGGGCGGCACGTCGACGAGGCCAGCCCGATGGTGGACGCGCGCCTTCCGGACGGCTCGCGCGTCAACGCGATTATCCCTCCCTTGGCCTTGGACGGCTCGTCCGTGACGGTCCGGAAATTCTCAAAGCGCAAACTCACAACGGATGACCTGATCGCGTTCGGCAGCATGACGCCCGAAATCGCGCTTTTCCTGGAAGAGGCCGTCCGCGCCAGGCAGAACATCGTGGTGTCGGGGGGCACGGGTTCCGGCAAGACCACGCTGCTGAATGTGCTTTCGCAGTTCATCCCGCACAACGAGCGGCTCGTGACCATCGAGGATTCGGCCGAGTTGAAACTCAGCCACCGCAACATCGTGCGCCTGGAAGCGCGGCCCGCCAATATCGAAGGCCGCGGGCGGGTGGCCATCCGCGACCTTGTGATCAACGCGTTGCGCATGCGGCCGGACCGGATCGTCGTGGGCGAATGCCGCGGTCCGGAGGCACTGGACATGCTGCAGGCGATGAACACCGGCCACGACGGTTCGCTGACGACCGCGCACGCCAACACGCCCCGCGACGCGCTCGCGCGGCTGGAGAACATGGTGATGATGGCCGGTTTCGAGTTGCCCTCGGCGGCGATCCGCGAACAGATCGCCTCGGCGATCAACCTGGTCGTGCAACAGAACCGGCTGCCGGACGGCAGCCGCAAGATTGTGACGATCTCGGAGGTGACGGGACGCGAAGGCCCGACGATCCTGTTGCAGGACATCTTCACGTTTGAGCAGAAAGGGTTCAGCCCGGACGGGAAAGTGTTGGGGCAGATGGTGGCCACCGGCAACATCCCTCAGTTTGTCGAGGCGCTCAAGCAGCGGGGAGACCTGCGTCTCGACATGAGTGTCTTTGTCCCGAAAGCCTGACCGGCGGAGAAAGGGAAGAGAGGAGTTTCTCTATGACCGACATCCTGGTGCTGGCGCTTGTTTTTGCCGCGACGACATGGGGCGTCTGGGTTGTGACGCCGCTCCTCGCGCAGCTCGGCCTGGAACGTTCGGCCGGAAAATACGTCCGGGCCGACGGCGTCAAACAATTGAGCCCGCTCTACCGGTTCACCACGCCCGAACGCCTTTCCCAAGCGTGCTGGTCGGCGGCACTGTTGGGCGGCGGCACCGTGGCGGCCGTCCTGATCGCGGTTAACGTGTTGAACCCTTATCTTTTGGGCTGCGCCTGCCTGTTGGCGGGGGTTCTCTGCTTCCACATCCCGAACAAGTGGCTTCAGGGGCGCATCAAAAAGCGGCAACGGCTTTTTGACGCCCGGCTGACCGACCTCACGCTGGGATTGGCCAATGGCCTGCGGGCGGGTTCGGCATTGCCGCAGAGCCTGGAGATCGTCTCGCGGGATATGGGCGGCCCCATGACAGAGGAACTGCTGCTGGTGCTGCACGAGTACCGTCTGGGGGTGGACCTCCCCGAAAGCCTGAACCGGTTGTGCGAGCGTATGCCCGGCGAAGATTTGAGCCTGCTGGTGACCGCCATCCGGCTGACCATGCAGTCGGGGGGCAGCCTGGCCGAAGTGTTGGACCGGATCACCGACACCATCCGCCAGCGGACCGATTTCCACGACCGGCTCATGACCATGACCGCACAGGGACGGTTCGAGGCTATCGCTATGGCGGCGGCGCCGCTGGTCGCGTTCGCGATCCTCTTCTTTCTGGACCGCGAACTGATGCAGCCTCTGGTCCAGACGAAGATCGGCTGGTGCGCCATCGGTATCGTTGCCGTTCTGGAAACCGTCGGCTTTCTCGTGATCAACAAAATCGTGACGATTGACGTGTAAGAGGTAACCCTATGGACGTGATCATCATCCAACTGCTGGTTTTTCTGGCAATCCTCTCTCTTGCCAGCGGAATTCAAGCGGTCATCCGCAAAGAGAACACGACGCTGACCGGCTCGAAACCCTTGGTCTTCCGCATCTTCGACAATGAGATCGCAACGATGGGGCGTACGACAGGGGCTTGGGTCGACCATGCTTTTCCGCTTCAGACGCAGCGCATCCGCAACGACCTGATCGCGGGCGCGCTGCCGTTGGAGGGCATCGAGGTGCGCGGCCTGCAAGGGTTTGCGGGCGCGGTTCTGGGCGCGGTCGTCGGTATCATGATTTTCGTTCTCAGCCTGAACTGGGCATACGCGCTGTTGGGCGGGGTCGGGTTCGCCCTGTTGGCGTGGTACTATCCGGTGGCGTGGGTCAGCCGGTGCGCGCTGCAGCGCAAAGACCGCATGTCGAAAAGCATGCCCTACGCGATCGACCTGATCACGGTCTCAATGGAGGCCGGGCAGGATTTCGGCGCGGCCGTGCGCAACTTGGTCAACGACGGCCCGCATGGGCCTTTGCGGGAAGAGTTCGGCGTGACGCTGCGGCAGATCGAGTTGGGCAAGTCACGCATCGAAGCTCTCAAAGCCATGTCGGACCGTATCCAGCTCGATGAGTTCCGCTCGCTTGTGACCTCGGTGATTCAAAGCAGCGAGATGGGCGCGAGCATTGCGGCCACCCTGAAGATCCAGGCCGAGGAGATCCGGAGGCGCCGCTATCAGCGGGCAGAACGTCAGGCGGCGCGCGCGCCGTCGCTGATGCTGATCCCGACCGCCCTGTTCATTATGCCGTCGGTTTTCATCATCATCGCCGCTCCGATCGTCATCCGTGCGATGGAGTCGGGCATGGGCGAATATTTCAAGCGCGGTGGAGGATGAGCGCATGGTCAGTCTGAAGGTTGAAAAAGGTGATCCCTCCGGAGCGGTTTTTGTGCTGCGGGAGGGAGATAACACGATCGGGCGTTCGCACTCTGCGTCCTTCCGTCTGGGATCCGCCGACGTTTCGGGTGTGCATGCCCGGATCACGGTGGCGAACGGCGCGGCGACGCTGGAGAACCTGAGCCAGTTCGGCACCCGCGTGGATGGTGTCCCGGCAGAGGGGGGCGTGGCTTTGCGGCAGGGGCAACGGCTCTCGATCGGAAAAAGCACGGTTCTGCTTGTCCTTCAAACGGCGACGCCTGCGAAAGAACCGTCCCCGACGCTAGGGGCAATACCCACACGCGGCAGGCCGGAACAACAGGCGGCGGACACGGGCAAGACGCGCTTTGACGGCGCGGTCACGGGCGTTGGGGCCGGCACGCGCACCGGTTTCGCCGGCGGTATCCCCGGAAAAGAGGCGGCGGTTAGCGCCGACTCGGATCTGACCGTCGGGTTACCCCCACAGGAAATGACGGTCGGAAGCGGCACCGCCGACGGTCTGACCCGTGCCATGCAGACGCGCGCCGCCACACCCGAGGAGATCGAACTCCTTCGGAAGAACGAGCAGAAGCGCCATAAAAGGCGGATCATGCGGGGGGTTGCCCTTCTGGTTCCGCTCCTGATTCTTGCGGTGGTTTTCCGTCCGCGGACACCGCCCCCCGAGCCTAAAATCGAGTGGGCAAAAGACGCCAACGACGATTATCTGGATCTTTTTGAGCAGGGGCCAGGCGGCGGGCTCTCCGCAGGCGGATACGACCTCTGCTATCCGGGGCCGGAGCGGTTCAAGAAAACGGAAACCTCCGACGGTCTGATCATCGAAGGGAAGATCGGAAGAGACCAGACGGTTCCCATGAGGCTGATCGTCCAGGATGAGCGGAACGTGCGGTTCGTCGCCATGAGCCGCGAAGCCTTCGTGGAGGATTGGATGCAACAACAGAAGACCGGCGGCGAACGGTGGAGTTTCGATAAACCTTCGCCGACACCCGGGTTCATCGGATTACGGAACGGCCTCCCCTATATCCGGGTCACCTATTACCGGGACAACGACGGTTCCTGGTTTGGCGTGGCCTGCGTGATCCGGCACGGATACCGCAGGATCATTGTGCGGGCTGAGGCCCCGGCCATGGAGCGCGCACGCGTGGAAGACCTCCTCTCCTCCAAATTCCTCCGCGTTTCGGAAACGATGGAAAACACCTGTTGGGAACCGTCCGCCGACGTCCCGAAAACCGAGGAAAGCGCAATCCTCAAGCAGGCCGAAGCGGATCTCAACCGGATGGCGCCCGCCACATGGGTTGAGCTGCAGAAAACGTTAGCGGGACTGCTGACCAAAACGGTGCAAACGGGAAACCCGCAGGCCGAAGCCGAAGCCCTGCGCCTTCTCGTTCGGCTGCATGAGCGCCAGGCGCTTTGGTTCAACAGCCAGGAACTGGCGTTCAACGCCGCACAGATGCAGAACAATATGGGGAAGGCGATGGAAATCGCGCGATTTACCAAAGCTGTTTTTAAGGACATGGAAGACCAGCGGTATTACACCGTCAGGAAATGGGACACGGAGCTCTGACGCCATGCTTATTCGACTGGAACACAACGGGCGGATCGTTCAAGAGACTGGCTCGGACGCAATCTCTGGCGAGCTTGTCATCGGGCGCAGCCATGCGTGCACATGGCCGGTACCCAAAGAGGACAACGTCTCCAGCTCCCGCCACGCCGCGCTTTTCAAGAAGGGAAAGAACGTTTGGCTGAAGGATCTCGGAAGCACGAACGGCACCTTCTGCAACGGCAAGCGGATCGAAAAAAAGAAGTTGGCGGTCGGCGACAAAATCAGCCTCGGGAACTGTGTGCTGTGCGTGGAGCCGGACCGGGGGGGCGACCGCAAAAGCCTGTCCGAGGTGCTGATCCTGACGGGCAAGAACCGCGGACAAAAAAAACAGCTCGTGCCGCCGGTATTCACCATTGGTTCAGACCCGACCTCGTCGCTCGTTTTCCTGGATATGCTGGTTTCTCGCCGGCATGCGGAAATCCTCATCAAGGAGGACGGGAGCTGCTGGATCCGCGATTTGGGCAGCAAGAACGGGACATCGGTGAACGAGATGCCGCTCCGGGACGATAAAGAGCGGTTACTCAAAGACGGCGACCGGATCGCGTGTTCCCATTTTGAGCTCCAGTTCCATGACGGGGCGGTCAAGCATTCCAACAAGCAGACGTGGCTGCGCATCGGGATTCTTGGCGTCACGCTCCTGACGGGGCTGGGCGTATACTGGACGTATCAACACCTCAAGCCCTCCGCCGAAGCGTTCATCAAAGAGGCGCGGCGGCTGGCCGTTCAGGAAGCGTTCGAGGAGGCCGCCCTCGAAGTCGAGAAAGCGGCCACCGCCCGCCATGCCGCCTCAAACCAGGTGGCCATCGAGGAGCTGCGCCGGCTGCTTGGTGTTTGGAAAGCCACGCTGACGCTCTGGCAGAGCTCGCAACAGTCGCTGGAACAGGGCGAGTGGGTGTCGGCCTCGCGCGAGCTCGGCATGCTTCAGTCAAGCAAACGGGAGGCGTGGGAGTGGAACGCAAAGGCTTCCGACGAAAGGGAAAACGCGGCGCGTTCGAAGGCTGCTCTCGACACGCTTTTGCAGGCCGAAGCGCTTCTGGGGCGCGAGGATTTCGGGTTTGACGAATTGTCCGCCAGTCAGGCTGCGGTGAAAGGTTCGCTGGACCGTTTCAAAGCGGGAGAACCCCCGCCCGCGTATTTGACCCGCCTCGTTGAGCAGCTGAACCTCGTGCACGGTCGGCAGACGACGCTGCTGAACGAAAGCCAACAGATGGAACAGGCGTTGAACCAGTTGAAAGAACCCATGCCCCCGTATGAGAAAATCGTCCGCGTGTTAGAGCAGACCGGCGCCAGCAAGGAGCTCGCTTTGAAACGCCGTGCGACCGTACTGGCCGAGCCGGTCAAGGCGCTGGCCCTGAGCTTCAACCGCCTAACCGAAACCGCACAGCAAGTCAGGCGCCTCGAGTTCAAACAGGCGTTGGCCGTCACTCTGGATTTGCCGTCGGTCGATGCCTGCAC
>JAQVSS010000442.1 GCA_028700415.1 Kiritimatiellia bacterium | reverse complement strand
TGCCGGCGCCCTGCAGCAGATACTTGTCGTACAGGCTGGAGGCCGCACCCAACAGTGTGCCCAGAAAGACCTGCCGGATGCCCGGGTGCCGCAAGAACGAAATGCCTTCCGTCCGCCCCGCCAGCGAAAACGCCAGATACCCGAGAAGCACGCACGCCATGCCCACCCCCTGGACAAACGTCGGGATCTCACCGAACAGCGCCACCGCCCCCGCCAGCGTCCAGAACGGCGCCGACGCCCGCAGCGGCGCAACGACGGAGATGGGCAGCGCGCGCATCGCGTAGTAGACGAACGTCCACGAGCACCCGACCAGTCCCGCCTTGACGAAAATCAGCCCGCCCTCGCGCGCGGTAAACGCGGTCACGCAAACGAGCCGCCCCGCCGACGCGAGCGCGGCCGTGTAAAAGAGAAAACCCGAAAGCGTGGCGAGAAAGAGCACGGAGATGACCGCGTTGTCCCGCACGCTGTGCTTCTTGGCCAGATCGTAAAAGGCCAGCAGCAGCGAGGAAAGGAGAATGGCAACCGTAACAGAGAGGTTCATAGACGATGCCCGATTTTGCTCTTTACGGTGTGCAGACAAACCTGCCTTCGCGGACAGACTGGACAAGTTCCTCGATCGCGTGACACATGCGCTTAAAACATGGCACCCACGTTTCCCCGTTTGTGCGCCACCTTGACCTTGCTGACCCAATCCGACTCGCCTCCGCGATTGATTAGGGAGGTCAAACCGCCCAATTGGATGACATGATCATCAACAAACAGCACCTCGTTGGCTTGGTGGCGGTCCAACAATTTACGCACAAGCCTTTTGGTCGCCTGCACACCGCCCTGCCCTTCGGCAAAAATCACCAATCGTTTCGGAGCGGACATTTTCTACTCCTCCGCGACTTTAGAAGGCAACGCCGACATCTCGGCCATACGCGCGGGATCGACCGTGAACAGCTCGCCGGGGCGCAACAGCTCCTCTTTCAGTGAATCCAACTGTTCGGGAACAAGTTTGCCGATTTTCGTGACGTGCTCCTTCATCTCGGCTACACGAATGCTCTCAGGATCGAACTGGTCGAGCAGAGCCGGACTGTGCGTGGTGAGGATCACCTGGCCGCGGCCGTCCAACGGCGCGGCCTTGAGTTCCTCGGCCAAAGTTTCGAGTGCTCCCGGATGGATGCCTTTCTCTGGCTCTTCGAAGATCAGCGTTTGCTTGGGCGGCGTCTGATAGAGCGCGAGCAAGTGCGCCAAAAACCGTCGGAACCCTTCTGATTCGTTGGCGATATCCAACGTGAACACTTTATCGCCCATGCTGTGACCCACGACTAATTTCTTTCCTTGGTGTTGTGTGTCCATGTCCACATTGGCGATCTTGTCATTCAGCTTTTTCAGTGCTTCGATAATCTCGTTCCAGTCTCCCAAACGATTCAAATTGTTCCGTATGCGGTTAAGTGTGACCGCATAGTTCTGGGCGTTGTCTACCAAGCCGGCCTCAAGGCTTACGTCGCCTGCACTTTCAGTAGTACAAACCCGGCCAGGGAAATCGTAACAACCAAGACCATTCGTCAACAGCAAGTAGGCAATCGATATCTCCTGGACACCGGATATATGAGGAAGAACCAACTGGCGTTGATTGGGTAAAGGTTTTTGAAGTACACTAGGTTCCACAACCCATTTGTTCCCGTCCCGCAACAACAGGACTCGGTCGTTCAACTGTAACTTTTCTTTATAAATGGCATTTGAACCGCGCAAAAACTCAAATGCGTAAACGTACTTGCCATATTGTTGAGCCAACTCGAATTCAACATGGAATGATATAGGAGTCTTGTCCGACTGAGTCGCCGAATAGACATTCTCGTTTTGCTCAATAAACGGCTTCTGAGGAGTCAGTGCCTTTCGCAGAAACCTCAGTGCGTCGATCACATTGGTCTTGCCCGTACCGCTGCGTCCGACGATGACGGTCACCGGATCAAGCGTGAAGTCCACGTCCAGACTGCGGAAGTTTTTGATGGCAATGCGTGTGATCATGGTAACCGTCCTTTTTGTGGCAGTTATCATAGCATTGTTGACTTTTCCGCGCAATTCGCGTGTTCCGTCGTCAATATAGCTCTCAGAGGTTGTGAAAGGCATACGTTTTCGGATTTTGTTTCGTCCCTGTTTTTCGTAAACTATTTCTTGTTTTTAACGGCTGCATAGCAGTAAGGAACCCATTATGACGACGAGAATTTTACCCGCGCTGCGCGGGCTTATGTCCAATCAACAAACCCTTCCGCGCCTCAAACGCATAGAGCCTGACGGCAAAGAACCCGTGGTTTCCATCCCGCCCGGCTGCGCCGACGTGCCGGGGGCATTGCGCAAACAGCTGCCCGCAGGCGCCAAGCGCGTCACGATCGATACGCTGGGCACCTACGAGGCCGGGTTCTCCAACGCGCACGGACGGGTGGCGGGCAAGATCGCCGTCGTCACCGGCGCGGCCCAAGGCTTCGGGTTCGAGATCGCGGCCGACCTCGCCCGGCAGGGCGCATGGGTGGCGCTCGCCGACATCAACGTCGACGGCGTGAACGCCGCGGCCGCAAAGATCAACGCGGATTGCGGGCGCGAAACCGCGATCGGCGTCGCCGTCAACGTTGCGGATGCCGATTCGCTCAAAGCGGCGCTGGAGCAGGTCGTCGCGGCCTTCGGCGGCGTGGATCTCTTTGTGGCGAACGCGGGCGTGCTGAGGGCAGGCAGCGTGAAAGAGCTGTCGGTCAAGGATCTCGACTTCGTGACCAACGTGAACTACAAAGGCTATTTCCTCTCGGTCCAAACGGTTGCGCCCATCATGGCGCTTCAGCACCAGACCGTTCCTGAGGTGTGGTTCGACATCGTGCAGATCAACAGCAAGTCCGGACTCACCGGTTCGAACAAGAACGGCGCATACGCGGGCTCCAAGTTCGGCGGCATCGGCCTCACGCAGAGCTTCGCGCTGGAACTGGTCGAGGACGGCATCAAGGTCAACTCGATCTGCCCCGGCAACTTCTATGACGGCCCCCTGTGGTCCGATCCGCAAAAGGGCCTGTTCAAGCAGTATTTGGACAGCGGCAAGGTGCCTGGCGCGAAAACCTTCGCAGACGTGAAAAAGTTCTACGAGGCCAAGGTCCCGATGCGCCGCGGCTGCACCACGCCCGACGTGATGAAGGCGATCTACTACCTGACGGAGCAAGCCTACGAGACCGGCCAGGCCCTTCCCGTCACGGGCGGTCAGGTGATGCTGTCATAGCGGGCGGGCGGGCGCGGCGGCCAGCAGCCCGTCGCGCAGCTCCAGCACGCGGTCGCAGAGTGCGGCGGTCTCGGGCGAATGGGT
>JAQVSS010000096.1 GCA_028700415.1 Kiritimatiellia bacterium | reverse complement strand
ATCATCCCCGGCGGAACAAGGAAACGTTCCGAGGCGACCCCCACTGGCTCGCGCGAGCCATCGGCACGAATGACGGAAAGCTTCGCGCCGCGCCATTCGGACGAGAATTTAAGGACGATGTCGTCACGCTCCTCTCCAGCGAGATTCTCAGCCATCACCACGAGTTCACGGTCGTTCCGCGCCGTCAACAGCCAAGTGCCCGGTGTTTCCGGAGCGCAGACCTCCAGCCGTCCATCCGACAGCTCAGCGAAAAGATTCATCAAAAGTTCCTGCTTGCGGGCGCAGTAAATCGATGGATGCGCTGCCGCGTCGAGCGAACGGCTCATCACCCCGACCCGGCCGCCTTTCGCGTTCCTGCAAAAGACCGTCGCCGGCGCGACCTTCCTGCCGTCGATGTCGCAGAGCACCGACCATTCCTCCGCACCGGGACGCGGAGACAGCAGTGCGGTCGCGCTCTTCTTCGGAGTCCACCCGATGATGGGCTTGGAGTCGATCCTGCGGTGGTAAAGTTTTTTGCCGCTCCGCCGGCATCCCGCCGCGGGCAAAATCATCTCATCGGCAAAATAAATCCGCTCCGGGAAATCACTCACCCCGCACCCCATCAGATCCTCAAAGCCCCGCTTCGCGAGAATGAGCGCCGCCTCCGCGTCGATCAACGCTCCGCCCGAAAGCATCGCCCCGATCTCCGCGTCGGAAAAACCGTTCGGCGCGGTTCCGCAGATGAGCGTCACGGACGCGTTCTTCGCGGCCGTAGCCGGAAGACCCATCTTGCCGAGAAAACGCGCCGCGACCGGCAGCATCCCGCTCGCCGAACTCTTCTCCGTCTCTCGGAACATATAAACCTCCTTGGGATCGTAAGCCATTCGCACTCCGCAAGGCCGCATCGTCCGCCGAAGATTGCGCACCGCGCCGAGCCTGACCGCCTCCGACCGGAACCGATCCGCGTAGCCGGGATCTTCGAGTGGATCGTCGGTGTACTGTGTGCAGTAATAAAAAGAACCGTCAACACCCGACATTACCGCGGCGGCAATTTCCGAAATCAGGAAAAGCGACGAATTGTAAAAACGGTTGTGCGGATACGGGTCTGTCTCGTGGATGAGCTCGATGTCCGGGGACAGCGTCTGTGCGGAATGAATCGTATGCGAGACGATCTCCGGCAGTTTGGCGGCGTTCTCCTCGTAATAGCCAGCACCGAAGATCCGCACCATCGGCTGCGTTCCGCCCGCGAACGCGCGCGCCACCTTTTCGGTCGCGTCGCCGTCGACGTCGGCGAAACCGCTTTGGCAGAGACAGACTCGGATGGCCGGATCCACTTTATCGATCGACGCGCGGATCTTGGAGGCGAGCGCCGAGAGCGAATCACGCGAGAGCTCCGCGAACGCCTTCCGGAGCGGCGCGTTGGCGAAGGTCGGGTTGCGGAACATCGCCGCGACCTCCTTCGCCGAATACGCGCGGCCGATACGCTTGGCGAAAGCGTCGAGATGCAGCGGGCAGAAACAGCCCTTCATCTTGTTCATGCCGCCGTGGTTGGAGAGCGTGTAGTCGTCCTCGACGAAGACGATTTCGGGCCGCGCCGCCTTCACGCACGCCTCGACCCGTTCGCACAAGGCGGCGGCGAACTCCTCCGACAGCGGACACGAGGAGTAGGTGACATTGCCGTCGCAATCCATGATGCGCTGACCGGGGAAATCGCGCGAATTTCCGATGGACGGCGCGAGCCACCAGCCGATCTTGACACCGTCAAGATCCTTGAGCGTCTCCTTCGCAAGGGCGATGTCGCGTCCAGTCTGCGCATAGGCGGCGACATCGCCGCGACCGAAATAGCGTTTGAACCACGGACTCACCAGGACGAATTTGTTGAAGCCGCGCGCGTGCAGTCCGCGTATCGCGGGAACAATCTTCGCGGGCGGCTCACCCGTCCAGTTGACCGGCACCAACACATTGAGAGGCTCATGCGCCGCGAACGTTGCCGCAGCCGCGAAAAAAATGGAAATCATCGGTTTTCTCCTCTCTTATCTGACGATCTGGACGAAGCCTGGCACATACAAAACCACTGGCATCCCATAGGATACACCACGGGCACTGCAAAAAGTGCTGACCGGGAGACCGTTTGCCTGTAGCCTACAGGCGCATGAAACAACAACAACCGCGGCGCGGCAAAGCAGCGCCTCGCGCGCCCCTAAGGGAAAACCGTCCCGGCCGGCAAAAGTAAGCATACCGTATTCCTTCAGGTGTGTAACCTGATTCCGGGCCACATGATACCCGTTTTGAAATCCACACTACACAGCCGTCTTTTTTTGTGGTTTAATGTTAAAGGTTAGAATTCAGGAAACAATCATCGTGAGAACAGTAAACTTGCATTCACAGGAGGTCTGGCCATGAGTCCCATTGCGCGGCGAGTGTTTATTGAACGTTATCTTGGCATCACGGCAGGCACAGCCTTGGGATTGGGCGCATTGACTGCACAAACAGCCGAAAAAAGGGGAGGGGAACCGCCGTCGGCGGATGGTAAAACACGCAACCTCCATAAGTGGCAAGACCTGCGTCCTGAGGAGTTCTTTCGCGAACAGGAACGCGTTCCGGTTGTTTATTGGGCCTGTGGCCCGATGGAAGACCATGGACTTCAGAACGCGCTCGGGGTGGATCCCTGCAAGGCCTATGAGATTTGCCTTCGAGCGGCTAATGAAACAGGAGGCATCGTCTTCCCTCTGGTGCCTTTTGCCCCTGCCGGAGCGCCTCCTCTTTCGCGCGAAGAGTTAAGGTCGGGAAAACATCAACTCTTTCCGCCGAGTCTGTTCGCGAGCGAAGAGTTGTGCCGGGGGATCTACATGGAACTCTTCGAGAGCATGGCTGCGCTCGGGTTTCGGGTGTGCGTTGCCTTTGGGGGACATGGCCCGGCCGCCACTCTCCTGCGGAAGATCGCAGAAGAGCAGGGCGGACACCTGGGAAAGATGGCCATCATCACGTGTGGCAGCCTGACGTATCTCAAGGATCTCCTGAACCGGGAGGCGCACGGTGATCCCAATCCGTGCGGACATGGGGGCAAGTGGGAGACGTCCATGAATATGGCATTGGGGCCGGAACTCGTTGACCTGTCGCGTGTCCAACACATTGACGCCAGTCCCATTCCTTCCCAATTGAAAGGGAGGGCACCCGCCCACCTGAAGGCAATTGAGGCGTCCTCTGTAGCCTTCGGCGAGGAGTTGATGAGTACGGCCGCCCGGCGGTTGGCGGATGAGGTGCGCAAGACATTGGGCGGGGAGAACAGGTGATTGCAGTGTCCGATGGCTAAGAAGAAAATCGGGGCACTTGTCAAATGGGTTTAAAAAAGGTAACGCCATGAAAGCAACAAAACTATGCCGCTTCAGTGTCGCGATGAACGGCGATTTAGTCAGCCAGCTTGACGACATGACAAAGGCGAACGGCTACGCCAGCCGCTCGCAAGCCATAGCCGCCTCAGTGCGGAACAGCCTTGTCGAGCATTACGGCCATATGGGGAAGCACGAGATCGCCGGAACGGTCACGCTTGTCTATGACCACCACAAGCGGAACATCCAAGCGCTCCTGACGGATATCCAGCACGACCACGGCAACCTCATCATCGCGGCCATGCATGTGCACCTTGACCACCACAACTGCATGGAGGTGCTGGCCGTCCGGGGGCGGGCCGACGCTGTCAGAACGGTCGCGGACAGGCTGATTGCGGCGAAAGGCGTGAAACACGGGCGGCTTGTCGTCACGACAACCGGGGAGGAGTTCCAGAAATGACCGCACCGGGCCGGCGCACGGCTGAAATCCTGGAGGCTTCATAGCGCGCAACGCCAGCCGGGTCTTGGGTGTCCTCGATGACACGCCCCGCGTCGAGGATCACGAAACGCCGGCACACACGCCGCGCAAACGCCAAATCGTGCGTGGCCATAAGCATGGCGGCCCCTTGAACATCCAACAGCCCCGCGAGTTCTTCCTTGCCGACCGGATCAAGCGACGCGGAGGGTTCGTCGAGCAGAAGCAGCGGCGGCTGCGCCACCAGCGCGCCGGCCAACGCGACGCGCTGCCGCTGCCCCTGCGACAACGTGTGAGGCGAGAGCGGCGCGAGAAGCCCGATGCCCAGCTCCGCCATGACCCGCGCGGACTTCTCCCGCGCCTTTGCCCGCGCAACGCCCCGGCGCTCCAGTGAAAAAGCGACGTCGTCCATCACGTTGGGGAAGAGAATCTGATCGTCCGGCACGCTGAACAGGAAACCGACCCCGTCGCGGACCGCGCGCTCCGTAGCCCGGGACAGCACGACGCCCCCCACTTCGATCTGCCCCGTGAACGGCAACAGCCCGGCGGCGGCAGAGAGCAACGTCGTCTTGCCGGACCCGTTGAGCCCCAGCAGCGCCACCCGTTCGCCCGCACCGATGCGGAGGGAGACCTCCATGACGGCTGCAGGGGTGCCGGGCCGGTAGCGGACAGAAACGTTCCTATAAACAAGCGCGTCGCCCATCAAGGACCCCTCCACCGGAGATAGAGAACAGCCCCAAACACGAGGGCCGCGAACGCCGTCGCGCAGCAGTCGGGCGCGGACATGCCGAGTTTCTGCCTTGTTGGCGGCAGGCCGTTGAAGCCCCGGACCTCCATGGCGGCGCTCACGCGCTCGGCCCGGGCCGCCAAACGCAACAGCCAGATCACAGGCAGCGAAAAGAGACCGCGCAGACGCGCGACCGCCCCGGCCGACGGCACACCGCGCAGGCGCAGAGCCGTTACCGTCCGCCGCGACTCATCCGTCAGCAGGGCGGCCTGGTGCGCGATCTGAACGACCAGCGCCACCAGGGCGCGCGGAAACGGCAGGCCGCCGAGTCCTTGCCCGTATTCAGCCAAATCCAGCGCGGCCATCGCCGCCGCGCACACCACGATACAGGCGGTCCCGCGCAGGCCGATGGTCAGCGGAACGCGCAATGCGGCGGACCACGAGCCCGCTTCCGCCTGAACGCGGATGCACGGAGCGAACAGAAAAAGGGGCAGGAAGAGGCAGGCCGCAAGACGCACCGCGGAAAACAGCCGACGCCGCGGCAGCCCGCACCAGGCGGTCCAGCCGATCAGGACGCCGGAGAACAGCGCGACGCCCCACGGGCTCCGCAACGGCGCGACGGAACAGCTCGCGAAAGCGAGGAGGCCGCATGCCAGGCGCGCGGAAGGCGCCGCCCGTTTTGCCGGACCGTTTCCGCACCCCCACACCTCTGTAAATGCGGTCACCCGGCTAGCTTCCTTTCCGGACGGTCAGAAGGTAACGGCCCGAGTCGTCGGCCATTGCCACGAGCTTGAACCCGTCACGCTCAAACAGGCCCGCCGTCTCCTGAACAGGCTTCAACTGGTCGGCGCGTACCGACGGGTGCCCCTGCCCGTGAATGCGGTTGACCTCTTCCCGCGAGATGAGATGCAGGATATGGGCATTGCCGTCTGACCGCAAAACCCGGCGGAACTCCCGCACGACGGCGACAGGATCAACGAAATGAGGCCAGGACGAAAAACAGATGATGCGGTCGCACGAGGCATCCGCAACCGGGATCCGGTCGGCCGATGCCCGCATCCACGTTACGCGGGGATCGCGGATTTTTTCTTGTGCCCGGTCCAGCATCACCTGCGATATATCCAGCGCGGTCACGCGCCCGCCGGAGCCGAGCCGGTTCAGCAGGTTCAGCGTGAGGTTCCCCGTTCCGCACCCGACGTCCAGCACGGTCTCGGAAGCACGGATGCCGAATCCATCGAACTCGGCGTCCAGCCTCTTGGCCAATGCCGGCAGGTCGTGCCAACCGTCCCATGCACCCGCGATCGAATCGAAAAAGTCAATCCGCGGATCCTCAAGCGGTTTGTTTTCCATTTCCTTTTTTCCTTTATCCGTCAGGCGCGCGGGTTGGACAGCCTGACGACCGGGGGTATGACCGCCATCATCAGGACGAGGCCGGGCCAGCCGCTCAGCAGCGAGACGCCCGCGACAAAGCCGGGCGGCAATTCCAGCGCCTGAGCCGCCGCATAAAAAAGCCCCGCGTTGACCACCCGTCCGACTGTCAGCGCAACCGCAAGGTCTAACCACACCGGAATCCGGGGGAACGAGGTGCGGAGCACGCCGATCATAACGGTCATCAGCGCTATCTCCACCGCCATCACAGGCGCGACCGGCGGATAGAACGGCGGCATGCCCGTCACCGCTCCGGAAAGGACCGGCACCAGCAGAGCCGTCAGCGCCGCCGCCCCGGGCCGCGCGAAAAACGCCAGGGTGACCAGCGGCAGATACATGGGCATGAAGAAGTGCCCCGCCTGAAGGACATGGAACAGAACGGGCAACACCAGCGAAGCCGCGCCGAACAGTCCACAGTACGCCAAGTCTCGCGGCTTCATCCATCCACACCCTCTCTCTTACGGCACCTCGCCTCAGAACTTCAGTTTCATGCCAGTGTACCACATCACGCCCGGCATGGGGTAGTCCGGGAAGTATTCGTAGTGCTGGTTCGTAAAGTTCTCGGCCGCGACGTACAGTTCGCCCTTCAGTTTGGAAAAGGCCTGCAGGTCCAGGGACAAACGGGTGTTGAACGTCAGGTAGTCGTCGAGTTTCTCCAAAACGGGATCAACCGTGCGCATGCTGTACCCGTACTGGGTCGTCACGTATTCGGCGTCCAAATCCCACCGCACATAGCGCGTGACCTGATACGAACTGCCCGCGCTGAACGTCACCTCCGGCATGCGCGAGACCGGTCCGTCCTCCGGATCCGTATACGTGCCTCCCGCAAAAAAGGTCAAGTCCTTGCGAGGGTAGAGGTGCAGGGAGGCTTCCGCCCCGTTGGCCTTCAGCTCCCCGACGTTCAGGTACCCGGCGGTGGTCGAGTCCATGCGGTTCTCGGCTTCCGTGTGGAACACCGAAACGTGGAGGGCCGCACGAGAGCCCAGATCCGCGTGCACACCGGTTTCGGTCGTGTCCATCGTCTCCGCGTCCAGCGAACGCCAGGTCGCGGGTGAGGTCCCTCGCATGTAGATGCCGGGATAATGCACGCCGCGCGCATGCGAGACAAAAAACTGAAGCGCCTCCCCCGCCAAGGTCAGCGCCGCGCAGGGCGCGAGTTCGTCGGCGAACTCATCGCTCGCATAATAGCGGGCACCCAGGGACGGCGTGAGCGTCCAGTTCCGCCCGGCGTCGAAATCGTACCGCGCGCCCGCATAAGGGGCGGTGGTGAAGAAGCGGCCGTTATACCCCCACACGCATTTCCCGGTGGACTCGCGGATGTTCTGGGTCTCGCCGCCCTCCGACCACGTGTCGAGCGAACCGGTCAGCGTCAGGCGTTCGATCAGGATGTCATACGCCGAACGGAACCCGTAGTTGTGCCAACCGGTGTTCGAGTAGCCGGCCGGGGACTTCAGGTTGCCGTCCGTCAGGTGATCCTTGTGCCATTCGATCCCGCCGTCCTCGAAATAAACGAGGGAGTATCCTTTCAACGTCTCACGGCTGCTGTCGAGGCGGACGATGTGCGTGTCCGTATCCGTGTCGAACTGGTCGCGCCGCGGGGTCGCGCCCCCTTTCGGCCCCGGGTCACGGACCCAGTTGTCGGTGTGCTGAAACATGTAGGACAGGTGGTCGTCAGGCGAAAGCTCCCAGCCGGCCCTCGCGAACTGGCTCTGCAGTTCGGCCTCGCCGTGTTCCCGCGCGCCCTCCGAATATTTGTAGGAGGCCCCCGCATAGTAATCGAACAGGTCGGCCTTGCCGCCCACGGAGGCGGAGCTGATCAATGTGTTGTAACGCCCATACGCCACATCCATCTCGCCCTCGTGCCCCTGCTCATACCGCCGTTTCGTATCGATGTTCACCGCACCGAACGTCCCGGGGTAATTCTGCGGCTGCGGATTTTTGGCAACCGTGACCGTTTCGGCAAAGTCGATCGGCACGATATCCATCAAGGGGTGCGACCACACGCCCGACTCGCGGGGAACCCCGTCGGTGTAGATTTTGATTTCGCTGCCGGGACGGGCCGTGCCCGAACCGCGGATATAGACCGAGCCGCCCTGACCGCCGCCATACGCTCCGACCGGACTGTAACGGGAAATGGAAACCCCCGGCACCTGGCGCAAGGCGGTCGGAAGATCCGTCGCACTCAGGCGCTCGATTTGCGTCCGCCCCACCACCACGCTTGCCGCCCCGTCTTTTGTGACGCGTTCACAGTCGGCGATCGGCGATGCCGTCACCACGATCCTCGTGCCGGCGACACTGTTACTCGACGTGCCGCCTGTTTCCGCGCCCCTGTTGTCAGACGTTTGCGCGCCTGTCCCGATGACGATAAGACAAAGCCCCGCGCAGAGCGTCACATGCCGGTTTAGTCGGTGCATTCCCGTTTCCTCCTATTCAAAAAGGTGAACATTGTTAATAAAAGTAACACCCAAGCCCGCCGGTGTCAACGGATTCCCCGCGCCCGCCGGTGTGGCCAGTGAGCGGTCGGCCCCTGTAGTTCCGGCACGCTGTCGCCGGAATCAGGGGGGAGGGTACCACAGAGGCACTGAGGCGCTGAGAAGGAACAGAGTGGATGGCCGGTTTTTGGGGTGTCAGGATAATCTTCCCTGGCCCCTGTAGTTCCGGCGCTCTGTCGCCGGAATCTTCGCAAAATGTTTTTCACACGAAGGCACGAAGAACACGAAAGAATGATCCCTTTCGTGTTTTCGACCAAAGAGGGGACGCGATTTGACACTAGCGCAGACGCGCGTTTTTTATGCCCGCGCCGTTCTGAAAGCCACCTTGGGCGTCTCGCGGCCCCAGCCCGCGCGGATCCGCGCGTCCAGCGCCGCCCACGCCGGCACGCCGCTGGTGGCATCCGTTTTCTCGACGCTCGCCGAGCCCACAGCCACCGCCGTGCGCACGCTTTCGGCCGGGCCGAACCCCTTGGCGATGCCCGCCAGGAGTCCCGCCACCGTGCAGTCGCCCGAGCCCGTTGTGCCCGCGACCTTCGCGTCGAAACAGGGCGCGAAGAACTCCGCGCCTGCCCACGCCTGGCACGCTGCCGCCGGGAAACACCCGCAGGCCGCCAGCCGTGCCTCGTCGGCGGTCACGCGCAGATACGCGCCCTGGCTGCCGAGCTTGAGCATCACCACCGCCACGCCCAGCGCGATCAGCTCGCCCGCGAGCGCGCGAACGTCGTCCTCGACGAGCCCGCCCATCGGCACGCCTTCGGCCGCCCGCGCGCGGACTTTCAGCCCCTGCTCGCGGTGCAGCATGTAGACGATCTCGTCACTGCTCGGCGAGAAGATGTCCACAAACGGAAGCGCCTGTTTCAGGATCGCGGACCAGTCCGCCTGTCCCGCGGACGACTGCGGATCAGGCAGCGCCATGTCCAGCGACGTCGCCAACCCGCACGCCTTGACCTTCTTGTACAGGCGCATCAGCTCACCCGGCCCGCTGTAGAACGCCTTCATCAGGGGAGGGTAGCCGAAGTGGAACACGTCCATGCCGTCCAACAACTGCGGGGTCACGTCGTCCGCGGCGAACGTGTCGTTCGCGCCCGGGCAATGCAGGAAGACGCGGTCGATCCCCGGCGGGCTGATCACCACCGTGTAGGAGGTCGCCACCGCCGGATCGACAATCATGGTCTTCACCAGCGCCTCGTCGTGCGAGCGGAAAATGTCGCAGACCGCCGCGCCGAACGCGTCCTTGCCGACCTTGCCCATGAGTCGCACAGGCAGCCCGAGCCGCTTCAGCGCCAGCCCGGTGTTCGCGACCGACCCGCCGGTGGAGAGGACCGCAGGCCCCATGTCCACCAGCTTGCCGGGCTGCATCACCTGGTCAAGCGCGGCCGCGCCGCGCAGAAAGGTCGGTATGATATCGAGGCACACGTGCCCCGCCGCAATCGTCTTCAGTTCCCGCATGACACGCTCCTCAGTGCATCTCGACAGCCACTTCGCCGATACCCTTGCGGAGATAGCTGAAATGGACGTTCGGGTGATCCGCGAGGAGCGACATCGGCACGCTGCTGTCGGGAATGCGCTTGGAAATCATCAGCGCCGAAAGCCGGATGCCGAACGGGTTGTCGTGATGCCCCGGGTGCCAAATGGAGACCTTCGCGGCCTTCCACGTCTCGACCGGCCCGACGGTCGCGGCGCGCGTCGGCACCATCGACACGTTGCCGCCGCCCGAGGTGCGCGCGTTCTGAATGATCGTCACCGGGTGCAGGTCCACGATGCGGGCGGACTGCTTGCGGTACTCCGCGGGCGAGGGAGGCGCGTCCTTGTAGGCGCCCTCGCGCTTGGGCGGATCGTTGAAGGCCCAGTGCTTGGTCTCGCCCTGCCCGCCCTGCATCAGCAGGCATTTCACCTGATCGTACGTCTTGGTGTACGCCGCCAGATTGCCGGTGGGGAAGTGCAGGTTCTTTGCGGGCATTCTCAGTTTGGGGCGGATGCGGTCGAAGCACTGCTCCTTGTCGCATTTCGCGAACGAGAGCGGATGCGTCGGGGAAACCGTCTTGCCGTTCTCGACCCACTCGTCCATGCCCCAGAAATGCGCGTTGTGCAGATCCAGCCCGATCGCGTTCACGATCCGCGCCACCAGCGGCAGCTGCTCGGTCGGCCCGATCGGCCCGCACACGCCCGCCGGATTGTCCGGCGTGGCCCGCATCCAGGCCTCGACGTATTCCAGCGCTTCCGCCGCATAGAATTCCTCTACCGTGTCGTAAATGCTGACTTTGAAGCCGGGGCGCGACAACTGCTCCAGGTCTTTTGCCGTCAGTTTCGCCGCATCGTTCAGGATCTCGCTGTCCAGCGTGGTGTAGTCCCACCAGGCCGGCGCCAATTTGCTGATTGCTCTTGCCATGACTCTATCCTACCTTTCGTGTTTAGACTGAAAATTGCTCCGCCTTGACCGCATCTCATTCACCGTCCTTCCGGCTTGCTGTCCATGCGTTTCAGCATGCGGGCCAGCATCGTCTCCAACGGCGCAAAGTCCGCCCCGCAATAACCCATGTGGTTGTGCCGGCGCCAGCCCTCCGCGTATTCGCACGCGCCGAAACGGGCGCCGACCTCGCGCGCCGCGTCCGCCATGCTTTCCACGTACGAGCCCATGCCCTGCGTCGCGTCGAGCCACTCGCTCTGGCTCTTGTGCTGCGCCAGCATCTTGCGCTTGATGTCCATGACGCCGCCCACATCGATGCAGAATTCCGGCACCACGGCATTGCGCATCATGTCCTTCAGCCCGTGCGGCATCGCGTGATAGACCGCCACCGGCTTGTTGGTCGAGGGGAAGGGCGGGTCGGTCACATAACTCGGCAGGCACCGGTTGAAGGCTCCCGAACAGGCCAGCCGGCAGGCGTACTGGTGATCCTCCATGTAATCGTTGAACGAGGTCGTCAGCAGGATGTCCGGCTGAACCTCGCGCACGACCGCCGTCACTTTCGCCACCGACGGCGCGTCGTAGTAGAGGCCCACGTCATCGAACAGCGGCGGGTGCCACACCGCCCCCCCCGCGCGCGCCGCGTCCGCGGCCTCCACCGCCCGCACGCGGGCGGCCTCCTCCTTGGAGTAGACCTGCGAACCGTAACACCCGTTCGCGAGGTTGCACATGTGGATTTCCGCGCCCGCCTGTTTGAGAAGCAGCAACGTGCCGGTCATCATGAACTCGATGTCATCCGGGTGTGCCGCCATCGCCAAAGCAATCATGTTCTCCCTTAATCCCTTTCCGCTTTTCAAGCTCTACGTCCTTGTCACAATCACCTGTTCCGGGGCGATCCAGACTTCCGCCGGTTCGCCCGCGCGGTCGCGCCCCGCCAACGGGTTCAACTCGAAGGCGTTAAACGCCTGCGCGGCGCCTCCGGCCTGCGGCAGCTCGATCACGTGCTGCGCCATCTCGCCTAGATACACGCTCTGGCGGTACTGGCCGCGCAACACATTCCGCGCCCCCTCCACCGGGGCGTCGAACCGCACGGCCTCGGGCCTCAGGCACAGCGAGACCGCCTCGCCGACCGCCACGCCGGCAGGATTCCGCGACGCAAAAAAAACGCCATAGGGCGTCGCAACCCGCAGGCCCGCCGTCCCCGCGCCTTCCACGCGCCCCTCCACAAAATTCCCGTCGCCGATAAACCCCGCGACAAACCGGTCGGCCGGTGCGCGGTAGACCTCCTCGGGGGTGCCGGTCTGCTCAATCCTGCCGTCCCGCATCACCGCCAACCGGTCGGCGATCGAAAGCGCCTCTTTCTGGTCATGCGTGACATAAATCGCCGTCAGCCCCGCCTGCTTGCAGATGCGCCGGATTTCCGTGCGCATCTCCAGGCGCAACTTCGCGTCGAGGTTGGAGAGCGGCTCGTCCAGCAGAAGGCACTGCGGCTCGATCACCAGCGCGCGCGCCAGCGCCACGCGCTGCTGCTGGCCGCCCGAGAGCTGGTTCGGACGGGCTTTGGCGCGGCCCTCAAGGTGCACGCGCTCCAGCGCCTCGGCCACCCGCCGCCGGATCTCCGCGCGCGGAACCTTGCGCATCTCCAACCCGAACGCCACGTTTTCCGCCAAGGTCATATGCGGCCACAGGGCATAACTCTGGAACATCATCCCCGTGTTGCGCTTATAAGGCGGCACGCCGGTCACATCGCGCCCGCCAAAAAGGATGCGGCCAGACTCCGGCGTGTGAAAACCCGCGATGCAACGCAACAGCGTCGTCTTGCCGCAGCCGCTCGGGCCCAGCAGAAAAAAAAGTTCCCCCGGACGGATCGCCACGCTCACGCCGTCCAACGCGCAAACCGCCCCGAACCTCTTGACAATGCTCTCGGTCTCTACCGCTACCGCCATCCGACTCTCCGGTAACTTAAGGCACTGCTAGGATAGCAATACCTATGTTTTTTAGTGTAAACTGAACCCCTCGCCTATGGCAAGCCGACAATCCAACATTCTGATTTCAACCGCAGTTCGCGACCGGCGGCATCTTGACGCATCACCTCTTTTCGGGCATGATACGGTTTTTTCCCAAAAGGATCCGATCATGAGCGAACAGATTAAGACCAAGCTGGAAGAGTTGCGCGGGATGTTGCAGGCAGACGGGGGGGACTTAGAACTGGTCTCCATCGAAGGAAAAACGGTGAACCTGCGCCTGCGCGGCGCCTGCGGCTCTTGCCCCCAC
Organism: Kiritimatiellia bacterium; assembly: GCA_028700415.1. GTDB lineage: Bacteria > Verrucomicrobiota > Kiritimatiellia > RFP12 > UBA1067 > JALHET01. Next base: position 299 of record JAQVSS010000096.1, on the reverse strand, counting down.
GCGACCATGACGCTGAAACAGGGCATTGAACGCATCCTGCGCGAATCGGTCGATCCTGAAATCGTCGTCGAACGCGTCAGCTGATTTCAGGCGGCCAGCCATCCGGCTGGCGCGGCATACACGACTGACACCGGTCAGAAACCGGCGACCTGCAGACAGTAAAGCCGGGCGCTGTCGCGCGCATAGAGCCGGCCGCCTGCCAATATCATCGGCCCCCAAGCGTCGCGCCCTTTGCCGCCCATCAGCGCATGGCGCCCCAACAAAACGAACCCTTCGCGCCCGACGCGCGCCAGCGACAG
>JAQVSS010000095.1 GCA_028700415.1 Kiritimatiellia bacterium | reverse complement strand
CCTGGACGGCGACCGTGCCGAACAGGCTTTTCGGCGCCTTCAATCCCTTCGGCGACGAGATCCGGGGCGACTGGTTTCTGCCCAAAGGACGCACGCACCACACGGGCGCGGTCTACCTCAACGGCCATTGGCTGGCGGAAGCCGCAAGCCTTGACCAGGCGCTGGACCCTGCCGGTCCGGAACCGCTCTGGTTCGCGCGGGTGGAAGCCGAGGGCACCGTGATCCACGCGCAGTTCAAAGGGTGCGATCCGAACCGTGAACAGGTCGAGATCAATGTCCGGCGGACAGTGTTTTGCCCGGACAAACCGGGGCGCGGCTATATCACCGTCCGCGGCTTCATCTTGCGCAACGCGGCCACGCCGTGGGCCCCGCCGACCGCCGAGCAGATGGGCCTGATCGGCACGCACTGGAGCAAAGGCTGGCTCATCGAGAGCAACGATGTCGCGTACTCGGTCTGCTGCGGCATCAGCCTCGGGAAGTACGGCGACCGGCACGACAACACCGCGCAATCCGCCAAGGGATATGTCGGCACCATCGAGCGCGCCCTCGCCCATGTCATTCCCTGGGCCAAGGCGGAGATCGGCGGCCACACCGTGCGAGACAACCGGGTGTCGCACTGCGAGCAGGCCGGCATCGTGGGCAGTCTGGGCTGCGCTTTCAGCACGGTCACCGGCAATGTCATCCACGACATCCACGTCCTGGAACGTTTTTCGGGCCATGAGATGGCCGGCATCAAGTTTCACGGGGCCATCGACTGCGAGATCAGCCGCAACCGCATCAGCCGCACCATCCGCGGCCTCTGGCTGGACTGGATGGCGCAAGGGACTCGCGTGTCCGGAAACGTGTTTTTCGACAACATCCGCGAGGACATCTTCATGGAGGTGAATCACGGACCGTTTCTCATCGACAACAACCTGCTGTTGTCAGGCGCCAACCTGCTGGACGTGTCGCAAGGCGGTGCGTACGCGCACAATCTTTTTGCCGGACAGATCTCGTGCAATGCCGACCTGAGGCGCGAGACGCCTTACCACCCGGCGCACGCGACCAGTATCGCGGGGCTCTCTAACATCAGGGGCGGCGACAACCGGTTTTTCAACAACCTGTTTGCGGCGCAGGCGGAGCGCCCGGCCGACAGCCAGACAGGCGGCACGTACGGCTGGTGCCGCGGCTACGGGCTGCACGTCTACGACCGCCGCGAGTATCCGTCGCTGGCGGGAGGGAACGTTTATTATAACACTGCGCGGCCGTACTCCAACGAAACCGGGCAGGCGGTCGCTGCCGTCCGCGCGCGCGTGTCGGTCGCCGTGAAGGGCGAGGGCGTGTCTCTCACGGCCAATCTGGCTCCGGCCGAGCAGGGCGCGAAGACCGTGCCGGTGACCACGACGCTGCTGGGGCTCGCCCGGGTTCCGCAGCTTCCCTATGTGAATCCCGACGGATCACCGCTGGCCGTGGATCGTGACTACTTCGGTAAGCGGAGAGACTCGGCGCACCCGACGCCCGGCCCCTTTGAAGGGCTTGGCCCAGACGATCAAACGTTGAAAGTCTGGTGACTGGCAGCGGAACGGGAATCGTAATTTACATTGGACATTGAGCGCCTTTCAGGAGGCAGTCTAGGGGTGCCCGGCATTGCACATTTGCGTTTCCTCCCGCATGGGTCGTCCATGAGGCAACTCCCCCGCACCTGCCACTCCCGAACTTTAGAACTCCCGCACTTTAGAACTTCCCCCACCCCTCCGCCGACAGAGCGGCGGAGCTACAGGGCCCGGCACTCGACGCTCTCACTGCCAACACCTGAAACTTGAAACCTGGAACCTGAAACCAACCTGCCCACACCTGAAACCTGGAACCTGAAACCCGTATTGGGGCACCGACGCGCATCCAACAATATCCCTTATGCGCCAGCCGGCAGTTTGGACGCCATCACCTTCCTTCGGTCCATCTTGCGCCCATCCACGATAAAGGTCCCATCTCCGACCGCGTGAATTCTTCGCGTTTCTTTGCGCGATGGGTCTATGTGCGCCGCAACGGCCTCCAGAACGACAATATTGTGTTTCCTCACGATATCGACAACTTTGCACTCAATGTTTGCGACACACTCTTTTATTAGGGGGGCCTTGACGCGCTTTCCCTTAACTGCGGTGAGCCCGAATTCCGCAAACTTGTCTGTGTCTTGACCCGAGCACGTGCCAATGCCGACGACTTTATCAAGCAGATCAACTGTCGGTATGGCGATGACGCATTCCCTTTCTTTCCGTAAAGCCGCGAAGGAGAAATTCCACACTCCGGTCACAAGCGCAAATACAGGGGTGAAATCCATTACCGTGGTCCACGAGATGGTCATGATGTTGTTCTTCTTGCCATCGCCGGTTGTCACAAGAACAACTGGCCCAGACTCGATCAGCGTAAAGGCCTTGCTAAGTTTTAACTGACGCATAGAGAACTCCTTACCCGGTTAGCCTTTCCAGCATGCTTCGTGTCTCGCGCAGAGCCCGCAAAGACCGCAGAGATTTTTAGGACATTCTCAGTGCCAAGCGACTCTGCGTTCTTTGCGTCCTCCGCGCGAAATGAACACCGCTCCAAACGGTCTTGCCCTTATCAATTACTCTTCTGTTTGTCTAATGTCAAAACACGGCCCTTATTCCGGGTTTGTCTCTGGTATACCCGGACATAATCGACTTCAAAGGCGTCGCGCTTGGCGCCGTTGTCGTAATCGCCTGTCGCGCCGCACCACGGGGCGGCTTCGCAACTGAGTTTGATGTAAGCGGGCTTCTGCAGCGTGCCACGCGGCTTCGCCTTGCCCGGCGGAAGATGCGAAAGATCTTCGCTCACAAGGTCGGTGCGCGCGATTTCACATCCGTCGAGATAGAAGACGTATTCCTTTTCAGTCCAGAGGCAACCAAAGACGTGCCAGCCGCGGTCATGGAGCGGCGGATACTTCGGCTTGAGCGTCACCCACGCGTGATCCTCCTTGTAACCGCCCCAGTGGAGCGATATCCAGCACGTTCCCTCTTTTAGGGATCGCGTCTGCGTTTCGAGAACGTCCACTTCCATTCCTTCGCGCGAATCGGCACCGCAGCGCCCCATCTCGACACCCTGCAACCAGAACGCCGCCCAGTAGTCGCCATCCCAGCGCTCTGGAAGCCGGCAACGGATTTCCGAGTAGCCGTAGGTAAAGGTGAAAAGCGGCTTCTCCTCCTCCCACTTGAACGCCTTGCGCTTGAGTGTGCGAAGGCACGCGCTTTCGTAACAGATCGCCTTGGATGAATTCGCCTTGATGTCGAAATGGGCGACGCCGTTGGTGAGAACCACATTGCTCGGATGCCACAGGCTCGCCTTCTGCCGCCATTGGACCGGAATGTCCCACTTCTTCGGATCGAACGCTTGGCCGTCGAACTCATCATTCCAGACGAGTTCGTACTCCTCGCCCGCATGCGTTTTCCACACCACCGGCACCGCCGGCTTCCCGCGCGGGAAATCCTGACGGGTGTTCAGGTATTCGCGGGGCTTCCCCGCGATCGCATCCGGGGCGAGTCCCTCGGCGCAAACAAGCGCGAAGGTGTCCTCTTTATGCTGACGACGTTCGGAGTCAAGCGAACCCACGTAAGGCGCATTGAAGAGGTAGATGCCCTTCGCTCCGCCGCGATAGAAGCGTTCGGCAATCGCACGGTAATTTGCCATCGTCATCTCGCCGCCCTTGACGCCGGGCTGGCCCAGGCTGTCCGCACACGGCAAAAACGCCACGGACGGGTTGCGCGCTTTGAGGAATGCGATCCACGCCGCGACCGGGATATCGAAGTCCGCGTAAAGGAAGCTCGAGGCGATAACGAGATCGACGATTCCCTCTTTCACCCACTCCCCGACGTCGAGGCCGACTTCCAGTGCGGCTTCGGGACTCCGCGGCACACGGACCGCGAGTTGCAGGCGGCGCCCCTTCGCCTTCGAGACCGCATCGAGTTCCCTGCGGGCATCCCGGACGAAGGCCGTGATATGATGCGCATCCTCTTTCTCGCGTCCCGGCTTCAGGTTGTAACCAAAGCGCATCCAGTCGAGCTCCACGCCGTCCGAATCCCAGCGCCAGGCGATCTCCTTGAACTGCGCGAATGAATAGTCCCGGACTTCCTTCTGGGCGTAGTCGAGGCTGCGCGAGTCCCAGGAACCGCTTTGCTCATTGGGCACGCGCCACAGGTCGCGCCGCGTTCGGCAGAACGTCGTGTTGCGGAAGTAGTTGCTGATGTTGGCGAAGTGGACGTCATTCATCCGCATCGAAATCCACGGGCTCACGCCTTTTTTGCGGCAACACGTTGCCCAGACTTCGTATGGATCGATTCCGGCATCGAACAGCCTCTTCGCGTTCAACGCCCAGAGGTCATGCGTCCCGTCCGCCGCGGTCGCGGTGCCGCTGCTTGGATGCGCGGGTTCGTCAATCCCCATCCAGATCGGCTCCCAGGTCTTCGAATCGTAGCTCGTGCGCTGTCCGTTGACGCACATGAAGAAGTGTGTGACGTGTCCGCGCGCCACAGAGTCGATGTATGCCTCCAGCCCTTTCCCCGTCATGCGCGATGCGTCGAGCTTGAAAAAGTGATCGTTGTCCTCATTGATCGCGAGGATGGGCTTGGCCTCGACAGACAGACACGCCAACGCAATCAAGATACTCATCCGTTTTCGCGTACTCATCTTTCACCTTTACTTTACAGCGCACCCTTTACCAGCCCAAGCAACGCCTGATGTTTCATACCTGCAAAAACCCACAATTTACAGGAAAAAATAATAGGTTAAATGAAGTGTAGGGGCAAGCTGGAAACATACAAAAGCCGCGGCGCGTTGCCTCACAATTCACGACGCCGAAATATTTTCGTATTCGTTTTACTTTGACGCAACGGGAGGGAGGTCGGCGGCAAAGACTTGAAAAACAAGGACACCGCCTCATTAAGGCGGGCGGGAACCTACATCCCGAACTCCCGTTTCACCTGCGGCGTCAGAACAGCCGGACGTCGGGGCAACGCAGACAGGTCGAACCGCGGCAGCACACCGCGCAGAGTCAGGCATTCGCCCCACGCCGCCCAGCCGCACCACCAGGCCAGCAGGCCGATGACTTTCTCCGGCGGCATGCCCGCCTCGCGAAACGCGCGGATGCGCGTGTCGCCGTGGCGCTTCGCCAGCCGCCGCCCCTCCTCGCTGACAACCAGCGGCACATGCAGAAACGCGGGCGGCGTCAGCCCCAACGCCCGGTAGAGCAGCAGTTGCCGGGGTGTTGCCGGAAGCAGGTCGTCGCCGCGCACCACCTCGGTGATCCCCATCTCCGCGTCGTCCGCCACCACCGCCAGCATGTAACCCGCGCCGTGCGGGTCGCGGGCCAACACGAAATCGCCGATCAGGGCCGACACGTCCTGCGCGCACGCCCCGCAAAAGCCGTCTTCAAAGCGCACCGTCTCACCTTCAGGCACGCGGAACCGCCATGCCGGCAACCGTCCCGGGGGCAAGGCGCGCCGCGCCGCGTCATAATCCGGAAAACGGCCGCGGCAGGTTCCCGGATAAAAAAGCCCGTCCTCCGTGTGCGGAGCGGACTGCCCCGCCTCCACATCGCGCCGCGAGCAGACACACGGGTAGACAAGCCCCTTGGCGCTCAAAGCCTCCAGCGCCCGCGCGTAAAAGGCCGTACGCGCCGTCTGAATGTAAGGCGCGTGCGGCCCCCCGGCATCGGGCCCCTCGTCCCAGTCGAACCCGAGCCAGCGCAAGTCTTCCAGCGCCGCGTCCGCGGCCCCCGGCTTGTTCTTGGGGTGGTCGAGATCCTCCATTCGCATCACCAGAGCCCCGCCCTGACTGCGGGCCCGCAGCCACGCGATCAGAAAGGTGCGGGCGTTCCCGAGATGCAACACTCCCGTCGGGCTGGGGGCCAGCCGCCCCCGGTAAATCGGATGGGACGCAAACATGGCCAGCATCATATCGGCACCGCCCCGCCAGCGGAAGCCAAAAAGCGGTCACCCGATTTCTTTGTGGATCAAGGACTTACAAAATAGCACAAAATATTGTGGACATTGCCGCCGTCAACCACTATATATGGACGCTGCTGGATGTACATCGCTTGCTGTACGGACCGTCATTTTTAACTTCCTCTCCCACACCTCACGCCAGGACCTGTCATGAGCATTGAATCGCTGAAGAACTATGTTTTCACCTCAAAATACAGCCGTTATATCCCCGAGAAAATGCGCCGCGAAACCTTCGGTGAAGCGGTTGAACGCGTGATCGACATGCACCGCCGGCACTTTGCCGCCCGGGGCCTTGATGTCGGCGACCTGTTGGACATCTGCGAACAGGCCATGAAAAACCGCATGGTGCTGGGCAGCCAGCGCGCCATGCAGTTCGGCGGCGACCCGATCTTGCGCAAACACGCGCGCATCTACAACTGCACCACCTCCTACTGCGACCGGCCGCGCTTCTTCCAAGAGGCGCTTTGGCTGCTGCTCTGCGGCTGCGGCGTGGGCTTCTCGGTGCAGACCCACCACATCGCCAAGCTGCCCGGCATCGCCAAGCCCTCGGGCACTCAGGCGACCTTCGTGATCCCCGACACCATCGAGGGCTGGGCGGACGCGCTGGGCGCGCTGCTCTCCAGTTACTTTGTCGAAGGCCAGCCCTTCCCGGAATACGCCGGCGCGAACGTCCAGTTCGATTACTCGCTGATCCGCCCCAAGGGCCGCCCCATCTCGTCCGGCATGGGACGCGCCCCCGGCCCGGAGCCCTTGCGCCGCAGCCTCGACATGATCCGCAGCCTGCTCGACAAGCGCCTCGCCGAAGGCCACACCCGCATGAGGTCGGTCGACGCGTATGACATCCTCATGCACGCCTCCGATGCCGTGCTCTCCGGCGGCGTGCGCCGCAGCGCCACGATCTGCCTTTTCTCGCCGGACGACGACCTCATGGCCACGGCCAAAACCGGCAACTGGTTCACCGAGAATCCGCAGCGCGCGCGCTCGAACAACTCGGCCATCCTGCTGCGCAACCAGACCACGCGCGAGCAGTTCGCCAAACTGATGAAGTCCGTCAAGGAGTTCGGCGAGCCGGGCTTTGTCTGGACCGACCACCTGGACATGACCTTTAACCCGTGCGGCGAGATCGGCCTCTACCCGCAAATCGACGGCCAGTCGGGCTTCGCCTTCTGCAACCTCTGCGAAATCAACATGGGCAGCGTCGACAACGCGGAGAAGTTCCGCGCGGCCTGCAAAGCCGCCGCCATCCTCGGCACGCTGCAGGCGGACTACACCGACTTCGGATACCTCGGCGAAGTCAGCACGCGCATCGCCCAGCGCGAGGCGCTGCTCGGCATCTCGATGACCGGCATGATGGAGCACCCGTCGGTCTCGTTCGACCCCGCCCTCCAACGCGAGATGGCGAAGCACATCCTCGACGTCAACGCCGAGGTGGCCAAGCGCATTGGCGTCAGCCCCGCCGCCCGCGCCACCTGCGTCAAGCCCGCAGGCACCACCAGCAGCATTCTGGGCACGTCGTCGGGCATCCACCCGCACCACGCCAAGCGCTACTTCCGACGCGCCCAGGCCAACGAGGACGAGCTGCTCGTCGACTTCTTCGGCGTGCAGAACCCCAAGGCGGTCGAGAAGTCGGTCTGGAACCCCAACGGCACCGACGTGGTCCTCACCTTCTGCGTGGAGGCCAGCCCCGACGCGCTCACCAAGCGCGACGTGGACGCCGTGGAACTGCTGCGCAAGGTCAAGCTGACCAAGGAGAACTGGATCGACGCGGGCAAGCGGCCCGAGCTGTGCGCCCAGCCCTGGCTCAGCCACAACGTCTCGAACACGATCTCGGTGAAAGACGGCGAATGGGACAGCGTCGAGGCCTTCATCTTCGAACACCGCTACGCGTTTGCGGGCGTGTCGCTCCTGCCCGACGGCGGCGACCTCGATTATCCGCAGGCCCCTTTCTGCGAAGTGCTCACCGCCGGGGAAATCGTCGAGATCTACGGGGTCGGGGCGCTGCTCGCGTCGGGGCTCATCGTAGACGGCCTGCACGCCTTCGACGACAACCTCTGGGCGGCCTGCGACTGCGTGCTCGGCCGGGGCGAGAACCTCGCCGCCGAAACCCCGAAGATTTACCCCAAGCGCGTCTTCGAAGCCATCGAGGTGGTCCGGCAGGCCAAAGTCGACTGGGTGCGCCGCGCCCACAAGTTCGCCAAAAACTACTTCTCGAATGACGTTTTGAAAATGACCCGCTGCCTCAAGCGCGTCAACGCCTGCAAGCACTGGGAAGACCTCAACCGCACCGACGTGCCGGTGGATTACACCCAGTTGATCGAACGGCAGGACAACACCACCGTCACGCAGACCGTGGCCTGCGCCGGGGGAAAATGCGAGATCCTCTGACGCGGGCAGAGTCCGCAACCCAATTGGAAAACTGGAAAGGGGCGGTATGGCACGCATGTTGACGGTCTGTCTGGGGGCACTTGTTTTTTCGGCAAACGGAGGGCCAGAACCCGCGAACCTTGTGGCGAATCCGGGAATGGAGGAGACCGGCCCCGCGGGTGTTGCGGCAGGCTGGGGCGGGGCCACGTTCGGCCAGCCGGGCAGCCATGTGTTTCTGGACGGCCAAGTCGCGCACTCGGGCAAGCGCAGTATCCGGGTGGGCATTGGCCCGGCTGATTTTGTCACCTGCGCGTCCGCGGCCATCGCGGTGAAGCCGAACACCACCTACCATGTGACCTGGTGGTGCCGGACAGAGGGCATGAAGCAGGCTCGGGCCTACCTGTGGCTAAAAACGGACAAGGGCCAGCGGGTGCTGCCGGATGCGGAACAGTCCCTCACCCAGGAGTGGACCCAATACTTTGCGGAGTACAAGACAACGGCGGAGGAAACATCGCTGAGTCCCGTGCTGACGACACACCAGACCGGCGGCCCGGCGGAGTGTCATGCCTGGTTTGACGACGCGGGTGTGTACGAGGGCGGATTCCCACCGGGACTCGCCGCTCAATACCAGGCTTTCCTGCGCACATGGCGGGGGCTTTCGGAAACGGCGTTCGTATTGAGCCGGTCAGGGGGTTTGACCGTGTGGGCGGACACTCTGGCGGCCAAGATCTACCGCGGGGACGGCGTGCCGGCCTATGCGGCACCGGCGAGGGAAGTGACCCTTTCAGGGGCACGGGGCGAGCAGAACTATGCGCAGGTGGCCGTGCTCCCGGCGGCCGACCTGCCGGGAGCGGGATGGGAAACCACCGACCTCGAAGGGCCCGGAAAAATCCCCGCGGCGCAGGTCGAATGGTGGCCGGTTGGATACTGCAACCTCGTTAAGGCGGGGCGCGACCCTCAGACGCGCCTCGGACTCACGCCCGACCCCCTGCTGAAAACCGGCCCCGTTGAGGCGAAAGCGGGGCAGAACACCCCCTTCCTGATCGGTGTGCGCATTCCGCGCGATGCGAAGGCCGGAACCTATCGGGGGCGAATGACCCTTAAGGCGGGGAACCAACCGCTTGCCACCGTGCCGCTGGCCGTGCGGGTGTACAACTTCGCGCTGCCGCAGGACCCCGTGTTCCGGACGCTGATCAATTATTCGGCAAACTCGTTCAAGCGATGGGACCCGCGCCCTATCGGCGAGATCGACCGGGACATCGCCCGGGTTTTGCACGCCCACGGGGTCCGCGGCAGCGCCGCAACGGCCACGGTGCCGGCGAAGATCGTGGAGGGCAAGGTGGTCTGCGATTTCACGGCGTTCGACCGGCGCCTCCACTGGTATATCGACGACCTGCACTTCAACGCGTTTTCCTTAGGCCCGTGCTTCGGCGGCGGGACGGGTGAAGGCTGGGAGAAACACCACAAGTGGCTCGGCACCATCGAGCCTCTCAGCGAAGAGTTCAACCGGCTCTTCCCCGAGTACCTGCGCCAGGTCGGGCAGCACTTGAGAAAGAAGGGCTGGATGGAGATGGCCTACCTGTACCTGTGGGACGAACCGGAGCCGGACTATTTCGACAAGGTCGTAGCCCTGCATAAACTGGCGTTGCGGGCCGACCCGGGCTTCAAGATCTTCGAGACCACCAGCCCGAACAACGAGGCTTTCTGGGGCGTCGTGAAGGCGTGGTCCATCCCCTTCTCGCGGCCGTTTTTCAACGAGGAGAACGTGGACAAGCGCCGCGCGGCCGGGGATGAGATCTGGGTGTACAACATCCACACGAACCTGGAGGGGCCGACACAGTTGCACCGCTTGTGGTTCTGGCAGGCGGCGAAGTACGGCGCGGCCGGCGCGCAACTTTGGGAAACGACCTTCTACAACAAGATCGACCCTTGGGAGAACGTCACGCCGGTGCCGTGGGTCACCGGGCGAAAAGGCCATGAAGGCCTGTATGTGTATACCGCAGGCGAGGCCATTATGCTGTACCCGGACAAGCGGGGCGGCCCGCCGTTGCCGTCGCTACGGTTGAAGCTCATGCAGAAAGGCATCGACGACCTCGGGTACCTGATGCTCCTGCAACAGCGGTTAACGGCACAGGCCCAGGCGAAGAAGATGGCCGATCCGCAAGGGTACGCCCAGGCTGAGATGCGGAAAATGGCCGGAGAGGTGGTCAAGAACATCTCCCGTTTCGTCACCGACACACGCGTGCTCGACACTACGCGGGACGCTGTGGCGCGACGGATCGAAGAGCTGTAGCGGCCGGCCACGTGTCCCGACGGCAGCAAAGGATCAGGGCAGGGCGTTCACGAGGCGGAGCCCCATGCTGGAGCCACCGGTCGAAGGCACGACAGAGTTCCGCGAAGAAGAAAAATTCCAAAATGTTTCGTCGTAATAACTCCCACCCCGCCTGACACGGTTTGAACCGGCAGCCACACCCGGCGGATCGGAGCCCTCGGACAACGAGCCATACCAGTCCAGACACCACTCAAAAACATTGCCGTGGCTGTCGTATAACCCCCATGCATTGGGCCGATAGGAACCGACGATCGCCGTACCGTTCGTCGGGCCAAAGGTTTTTGTGGCCGACGTCCATATCTCCCCGTTCCAGTAGTAGCCGCCGTTCCACCTGTACCGCCCCAGCACATCGATCTGCGCGTTGGACACACTATTGGGCACCCCCCCCAGCCCATCATGGTAGTAGGTCGTTGTCCCGGCGCGGCTCGCGTACTCCCACTGCGCCTCTGTCGGCAGGTCGATGCCGGACAGCCCGGTCTTCTCCCTGAACTTCCAGAGGAAGCTGGACGGCGACACGGCAAAGCGCGTCGCCGGCCAATCGATGGCCCCCGCCGCATCATTCGTCGCACCCCGGATCGCGTCGTACGACACATTATCCACCGGCCGGGTCGTGCCATCCACAGTGAAATAAGAGGAGTTGTTCCCTGTAATCAGCATCCACTGCCGCTGTGTCACCTCGAACACGCCCGCGTAATAGTCCTTCGTCAGCTTGACGGCCTTTCCCCCCATCGAGAACGTCCCCGCAGGAATACGCCTTAGGGCAAGCTTCTCCGTCTTCGTCTTGTAGAGCGCATCGTTGGTCACGCCGGTCCAGATGATGGACTCCACCGTGGTGCCGTTGTTCGTCACCGGGTTTCTCTCCCACGAGCCCCACTTGTTCGTGACCAGCTCCGCCTCGTACACGTACTCGATCTGGTTGGTCGCACCCGCCCCCTTCGTGAGATCCACGATCATGTAGAGCGGAACATCAGTCGGGGTGAGTTCCACCCGGAATCCTGAAAGGGGTTCGTTTGTGTAGGCGCTCTTCATGGGATCCCACACGATGTGCCGCGCCCCGCGCGACACGTTGTCGAGGTCGCCCGAGAGAGACGCGACAGGCAGATTGAGAGGGACTGTGCCATTGAAGCCGGCGACGGTCACATTCATTCGCGCACCATCCTCGCACTCCAGCACATAGCAGATGTCCACCAGCCGGCTCCACGGCCAGCGCTGGCGTACCACCACATCCCTGATCGCCGGTTCCCGCGCCACCGCGCTCAACGACAGAAACGCCATCAGGCAAGCCGTCACTCTCGCCGTGTTTGTCGCTGTTTTCTTCATTTCCGTTTCTCCCATCTGTTTGAGGCCGTGCCCCCCGGTGCCTTTCGACACGCCCAGACCTTAATCGTTCTTCCAGCTTCCAATTTCCCAGCCCATTGTTTACATCGTTTTGTTCAGACCGTCATTGTTCCGGCCCGCCAAAGCCGCTGATCCGATTGCCGATCAGTTCGAACCGCCCGCGCAATACCTGAATGGGCTGCTTCGCGTCTGCGGCCCCGCCCCGCGAAATCACATTGTCTTTCAGAAGCGACGTGCCGCTTCCCGGAGAGTCAAGGACGACGGGCCTGAGGCAGCCGACGATCAGATTGTCGTGGATGTTCCAGTTCCCGTCAGGCGAGCTGATCTCGAAACGGTCGCCGGATTTCATGTCGCCGGAGCACTTCAGTTTGAACCGCGAGGTCTGCGGATCAAAAGAGTCGACCTCGGCCGAACCGGCAGGTTTCCCGCCCCGGAGCCAAGTGAGCGTTCTTCCACAATACAGGTTGGGGTTCAGCCCGAGGGGGATGGTTCCAGAACGTACCGCGAACGTCGTTGCGTCCACAATCTCGCCAACGGTTGCTTGATCCGCGACGCTGACGATGCCTTCACCGCAATTGCGCACCAGATTGTCATGAACCAGCGCGTTGACGGAAGGCTCCCTGAGCCGGATGCCCGTGACCGCCGCGTCATTTGTCCCGCGGACATAGATCTGGTTGCCGCTGACGATCGTGTCGTCGCCTCCGACGGTGATGGCGGCACGCGGGACACTCTTCTGCCCGACCGCCGTCATGTCGAAAATGTTTCCAGCGATGATCGTGTTGGCGGGGAGATAGGCGTTGGGGGACGTGTACCCCCCCACCACGACGCCCGGCGACCCGAAGTTGATGAAGAGGTTGTTGCGGACGATGACCTGCGTCGAGCCGCGCGTTGTGCGGACAGCGCAGCCGCCGTAGTTCACATTATTTTCAAAGACGTTATCTGCGATAATGGCTTGCCCGGCGCCAAGGTCGGGGTAGGTGCCGTCCCGGTTGGCCGGGCCGAGATTGCCCATCGCCACCGGGCCGGCATTGCGCATGTAGTTGCCCGTGAACTTGACGAAGCGTGACGCGCCTTCCCACGCATTGCCGCCGACATCGACGATCCGGCAGTTCAGGATATCCGTGTTCTCGATACCGCACATCACATCGTTGAAGGCGTTGCGGGCGGAGTCGGTGACAGAGCACCGCAGGTACGTGATCTTCTGGGTATAAGAGCGCCCGGGCTTCACCGCGCCGCGGCTGCGCCCCCCCGCCACAAAGCATTCGCCCGACATCCGGCCCGCCGGCAGACCCTGCGGAAGCGTTCACGCCTGCACAAAACAAAAGTGTCGCCAAAAAGCATTCCCTGCGAATCATGAGCATTTTCCTTTCAGACCTGCAAATACCCCACCCCGCGCACTG
>JAQVSS010000441.1 GCA_028700415.1 Kiritimatiellia bacterium | reverse complement strand
CCCAGGCTGTACCTCGGGCAACTCGCGCCGGGCACGATGACGCAGGAAGGCGGAACGAACCGGATTACCACTCAAGCCGATATCAGCAGTGCCAACACGGCACCGGCTACGTACGAACTTCGCGGCGGCCTGTTCAATCCGACGTGGCTTGTCGTCGGCATGTCCGGCACAGGCACCGTGCTGCAAACCGGTGGAATACTCGAAAACCCCGGGCAGACGTTACTGGGGTCCAAAAGCGGCGCAGAAGGGAATTACCGTCTTGAAAACGGCAGGCTGAAGAGCACTTCACTGTACGTGGGCGATCACGGGTATGCTGCCTTCACCCAGACGGGGGGGACGAACAGTACCGGGTCATTCTTCCTGGTGCCGCGCCGCACCAACGGCGTCTATAACCTGTGGGGCGGCGTCGCGTACGTCGGCACCAATGGGTACTCGTCCGGGCAGTACGTCGCCGTCGGGTTCGACCCGGGCAGTGTGGGCACCTTCAATTTCGGCACGACCAATTCCAGCGGCGTGCTCTGCCAGGAGCCTGGCAGCAGCGGCGCGTACATGACTGTGGTGCGTGTGGCGGGCGCTTCGGGCACGGTACGCGGCTGGGGTGTGTGCGAACTGACCAGCTACTTGCAAAACAGCGGCGTCGTCATCGCCGACGGGTACGGGACAGACCGCGACCTTGACTTCAGCGCCATGTCTTCGGTCTTAAATTCTTTCGCGAACACCTCCACCAACGGGTGGTATGCCCGCGACCACGGCCGGCTGCTGTTGCCGCCCATCGCGGCCGGCAACCCGGTCTGCTGGGGCGATACAACCACACAGGACTTGGTCAACAGCGTGAAACTTGAGCTGACCGGAACGGGCTCCGTCACGGGTGCGCTGCTGGCGGCTGACCACACGCTGGTCAACCCCGACCTGTACAAACCGATCGGCGTCTGGGAGTTTGCCGCAGCCTCCAGTGTCACGGGCGGCAAACTGACGTTTCTCTATGACGCGGCGCAACTGGCCGCCATGGAGATCGACGAGAGCCGGCTGCGCGTGTGGCGCCACAGCGGCGCGTCGTGGGTGAACGTCACTGACACGGGCGGGCTGGACATGGGGGCGAACAAGATCCGCACCGCTACGGTCAACCCGTCCGGTCAGTTCGCGGTGGCGCCCACCGTGCAGGGAACGATGATCCGGATTCAATAAACAGCGCGGAAAATCGAAAGAAATGTAAACGATCTCGAAAAAAATGGGAAGCGGGTGCTTCCCGTTTCCGGTATGATAACGGCAGCAATGATGCCGTCACGCTGAAGCACTTGCCGTTACACACGATGATTCTGCTGCGTTAACGGGTTCGGCGAAGGCGAGTCCTCCCTGCGGAGGGGAACGGTTTATTGTTTCGTTACTACGGGGGGGATGATATGAAGATGCGTGGGTTTCAGAGCGTGCTCGTTATCGGGGGTTGTTGTGCTGTTTTACAGGTTGCCGCTGCCGGGCCGGTGCAGGAACAACGGACTGCGTTCAGCGTCGAGAGCGACACGCTGCGTTTGGTCATCGGCACGAATGCGTGTGTGACCGGTTTTTTCGACAAGACGTCGGGCATCAACTATTCAGATCTTAAAAAAGGTTCCGCCTTCGCGTGCGTGAAAAAAGGAGGGAAGAAGCTTTTCGCTGCAACCCGGGCGATTGCGGCGGACGGAGGGCTTCAGTTCGTTTTCGGTGATGCGGGGGTCGCCGCCGTGCTCAAACTCACAGGCACCGGGCACAGCATCGCAGTCGAAGTCCTGTCGGTCGCGGGGGATGGCGTGGGGGAATTCACCTTCGCGCATGTGCCGCTGACGCTGAAGGGCGTGGACTCTGAACCGTTCGCGGCGTGCGCGCTGGCGCTGAACCTTCAGGCGAAAGTGAACCGTTTGCCGGGCGCGACCGGACTTTTGGCCGCGCACTGTTACCCGCGCTTCGGCTTCTCAGGCGCAAAAGTCGCGCTGGTCGGCTGTCCGCAAAAGGATTTGCGCCGTACCCTTCAGGAGGTGGTGAAAGCCGCGCCTCAGTTGCCGCACTCGCCGATCGGCGGGCCATGGGCATTCGACGCCGAGATCAACCGGGGCTCCTATCTGTTCGCCCCCATTTCTGAGGCGAACGCGGACGAGTGGATCAAGTTGGCCCAGAGTCTCGGAATCAACCAGATTGATTTCGACGGCATGTCCCGCCGGGGGGATACCGAACCCATCCCGAAGCTCTACCCGAATGGGCTGGCCGGGCTCAAGGCGGTGGTGGACAAGGTGCATGCAGCCGGAATTAAGGCGGGGTTGCACACGTATGCTTTCTTCATCGACAAACGCTGTCCGTGGGTGACTCCTGTGCCGGACGCGCGGCTGGGCAAAGACGCCGCGTTCACCCTGGCCGCCGCGCTCGACACGACGAACCAGACGGTGCTGGTGACCGAGCCCACGACGAACATGTCCGCCGTCACCGGTTTCTTTGTCCGCAACAGCGCGACGCTTCAGGTGGACGATGAGTTGATCGTTTTCTCCGAGGCGGGCAAGACCGCGCCCTACGGGTTCACGAAATGCCGGCGCGGCGCGTGCGGCACGCGCGCGGCGCCGCATGCGAAAGGGGCTAAGGCCTATCATTTGAAAGAATGTTTCGGGTTTTTCGCGCCCGACCCTGATTCGACGCTACTGGCGGAAGTCGCCGCGCGCCAGGCGCAGACCGTCAACGCGTGCGGCTTCGACATGATGTACGTCGACGCGCTCGACGGGGACGACATCCTTGGCGGCAGGGAAAACAACTGGCACTACGGGTCTAAATTCGTTTTTGAGCTCTGGAAGCGTTTTGACCATCCCGTGCTCATGGAGATGAGCACCATGCACCACCATTTGTGGCCGGTGCGCTCGCGCATGGGCGCGTGGGACCATCCGGTCCGCAGCCACAAGCGGTTCATCGACACTCACGCCGCTCTGAACGCCGCCAGCTCGGGCATGTTCCTGCCCATGCATCTCGGCTGGTGGGGGATCCATGCCTGGTCCGGCATTCAGGGCGAACCGACCTTTTCGGACGATATCGAGTACCTGTGCTGCAAGGCGCTCGGCAACGATGTGGGTTTTTCGCTGCAAGGCGTGAACCCGAAAAAATATGCCTCAAACCCCACGCTGCAGCGTCTCGGGGCCTTCACGCGCAACTATGAGGCCTTGCGCTACGCCAAAGCTTTCCCGGAATCAGTAAAGGCGCGTCTGAGGGTGCCGGGCGACGAGTTCACGCTTGGGCAAGACCCCAAAGGGAAATGGGTGTTGCGTCCCGCGCGATACGACCGGCATAAGGTTGAACTCCGTGACGGCGCGAGCGCGACGTGGACGGTGACAAA
>JAQVSS010000440.1 GCA_028700415.1 Kiritimatiellia bacterium | reverse complement strand
CGAGGTGACGCGTCCAGACCGTTACGAAGTTGAGAGGGGCCGAGGAATGCCGCGAAGGATGATCCTTGCGCCTGCCGTAGGAGATGGTGCCCCAGAGCGCGTACACGGGCTTGCCGTTGACGGCGAAATACGGGCTTCCGCCGATGTCCTTCACTCCGGATATGAGCGGCCCGGCCCACTCCGGATCGACATCGATGCGGCGAATCGAGAGTTGTGCGACGGGATCCTTGCCAGAGGACGCTTGAATATGCGGCGATTCGCAACGGACGAACCCGCTGAAAGAGCCGATGTAGAGCGGCAACTCGTAGTCGAACTCAAGCGACCAGATGTCGTCGCGGAGAAGCTTTACCGCAGGGGCGCGCGGAATATCGATCCGCTCGGCCCATTTAAGCGTGCCGTCGGCGGTGATGATCGAGATCGCCGCCGGCAGGAACTCCACCTTCGGGACTTCGCCGCGGTAGTCGTAGCGCAGACGCACCTTACGTCCCGCCGTCTGCTCGCGCGGCACGGACGTGCCGCCGCGGAACTCGACTTTGACCGCGACGATCTTCTCGCCCTTCACGATTTCGGTCGCAAAAGTCTCGGGCTTGATCTCGGGCCAGGCGTCCTCGTCATGGAACTGCTCACGCTTGGCTGCGGGCGTTATCTCCGCCCCGCGCATACGGAAACGGATTTCGGATATCTCGATTTTTCCGCCCTCGGCGTTGGTCGGATCAAAGCGGAACTTGTTCATGATGCCGGCGGACGTCCAGTCGCCCGGATCCGCTATCGAGGTTGTCGGGACGGTCATCACATGCCATTCGCCGTCCCGCGCGAGCGGCGGGATATACCATTTGCGTCCGTCGGAATAGCTCGACCCGAGCGAAGAGTAGAAGAGTTCTCCGCCGCATTTGCGCTGCACCTCGCCGGTCGCGCGGTAGCGGAATTCGAAAGCTTCCACTTCATGCGGACGGACTGCCGCCGTCCTGCAGTGGATCTGCATGTCGAAGAGAATATCGGTGAAGACAAGCGCCTCCTTCGTTCGCTCGCACTTCGCGTTCGTGACCCCGGTCACGCCCTGAAAATTGTCCGCTGCGCTGATTACAACGTCACGCGCCGCGCTGGATATCGTGAACGCCAGCGCTCCGACGATAAGATATGTCCGTCTCATAGCTATACTTACCTATAACTTGGCCATTTTGTCACACTAACGGTAGGGCGGTTTCCCCGAAACCGCCGCGGACGCCTCGGGGAGGCGTCCCTACCTCACACACCCACACACCCACACACACTCTCTCTCACACTCATTTGACGGTCAGCATGGTGCCGGGGCGGCAAAGGCTAAGCTGGCCGTTGCCGTCCACCCTGATCGCATACGCTGGCTGCGTCACTCCGTCAACCTTGATCTGCCAACCAGACGTGTCGACCGCTCCCCCGGGGATATCGGCGATCACCAGCGGAAGTTCCACCGAGAGCCCGGGGGGGGCATTGGTCACATTGACCGTGCAATCATGCGCGAACGAAAAGCCCTTGATCGTGCCCGCCGAGTCGCCGGCGTCGACCGTCAGGTTCGAGAGCGACAGGGGGCCGTCCGCCTCGAGGGTCGCGCCGTTCACGACATTCACCGAGCGCGTGTTGGAAAGGACCGGGTAGTCGTTCAGGGATGTGCCGCGGATCGCGTAACCGCCGGAATGGCGTACCGGACTGCGTGGATCCAAGTAGCTTATGGTTGAGCCGTAACCCGCGCCCGAATGGATGAAGTGGGCGTCATAGGCTACAGCCGGACAGTCGTTCGTGGTAATGGAGAAATCGCCGCCGTCCGGCTTGACGTTCTCCCAATGTATGCCGTCGACGCTGCCTTCGAGCGACCACACGCAAGGCGTCCAGTGGAATCCCCCCTTGTTGCCGGAAGTCCAGCCGTAGGTGTTCGCCCAGTCGTAGGAGGCGATCGCCGGCGCGCCGTTCGTGAGCCTCACCACGTACGAAGCCCACGTGTTTGTCTCCGCAAGTTTCGGATAGGATACATCCGAGCGGTTGGCGTTGTAGAAACCCACGTCGTAGACGAAGCTCTTGCCGAAAAGATTGGTGATGTTGTCGTCATTCGGCGCTGACGAATAAACGCCCTTGCGGTGGCCGCGCGTGGTGTCGTAACCGGCCTCGCCCGGCTCCACTGACGCGGCGAACGAATCCTCCGACCCGCGGGTGTCGAGCGTCTGGCTCCAGCCGTCGGCGTCGAAGAGCCCGAAATACCGGATGCTGACATAGCTTTTGGAGCCCGAGACCGTGACCGGATCGAACAGGTCCTTGACGGTGAACCGGAACCAGGTGTAATTAGTTCCTGAATCATGCTTGCGGACGATGAGCTTGCCGCCCTTCACCTCTAGGTCGCCTCGGAACGACTGTTCGCCGCCGAGTATACAAGTGCCGGATCCCTCCTTGACGACCGACACGGGATAGTCAGCGCTGTCGGTCACGTCATGGACTTCGTTGGAGGCGGCCGAGGATCCGTCGAGCGTCAGTCTCTTCGCCCGCGGGGCGGTCGGCGCGGCCATGCGGTAGCGGATACTCTTCGCGCCGTTCGCCCTTAAGCGCCCGTCCGCCTCCAGCCGGACCGGGCGCCGGTCGCAGAGCCCCGCCATGGCGCCGGTGTACTCGAGCGTGCCTTCCGTCAGCGCGTTGAGCGCCGCGTTGGTGCCGCCGAGCGAGAACGCCCAGTCGACGTCGGGCAGGGACGCCCACGCGCCGAGTTTCGGCTCCTTGAGCACGGTCGCGAGGCCGACCGAGCAGTGCTCGCCGGGAGGAGAAATCGTATCGAACTGCAACACTCCCTCGTCGACGCTGATCGAGCCGCGGAACGTGCGGTTGGTCATGTCCGCCGCGTATCCGATGGAATCCAGACTGGCGAAGCGCCAGGTTCCCGTGCCCTTCTTGACGACTGTCGCTAAGTACGAGACTGCCTCCCTGCACTTGCCGCGGAAGACGCAGGCGGTCGTATTGGAGCCGTTGATGCCGACGATGCCGTTGTTCGACGCGGTGCCGAGCGCCACGTTGAACCCGCCGGTGCCGGTGAACGTCAGCCCGCCGCAGGCTCCGCCGTCGATCGTCGCATAGCCGTCGCTGTTGGCATAGACGTTCAGGTACTTGTCCGTCTCCTCGCCATCGCCGAGATATAGGTAGGTCCCGCCGCGGACGTTGGTCTGGAAATCTCCGAGCGTGCCGATCGAGGAGTTCTCGCCGGTCTTGCCGAACTTCATCACTCCGAGAACGCCCACGCCGGTCGACCATTTCGTATAGGCGCCGAAGACTCTGGTGGCGTAATTGTTCATCGGCGAGTTCGTGCCGGTCAGGTACTCGACTCCGCCCGAGAATATTCTGAC
>JAQVSS010000006.1 GCA_028700415.1 Kiritimatiellia bacterium | reverse complement strand
TTACCCGCCAGCCGCCAAAAACGCTTTCTTTTGGGCTACCTTTGCGTGACGGCATGTGCAAGTGTGGGCAGGAAGGCTGGCATCGCCGCCATCACACACGTCCAGGCCAGCAGCACACCGGGGGAACGGAAAGGGCTGGCGATCCAGCTCTCAAGAAAACACACGCCCGTCGCGAGCACCCCGGACACGACAATCGGCGAAAGGCGCAACAGAAAGCCCCGTCCGGCATTCTCGTCTTTTGAACCATATTGCCATGCGATCCGCGCCCGATAACAGACAGGGGCCATCAAGGTGACGACCATTGCCAGAAAAAGCCCCGCCCCCAACACGCCGTACTCACACAGAAATTGAAGGCAATCGTTATACACATATGCCTGGTCGGTTTTCAACAAAACCCAGTCCTTGGCCTTCACTGACAGGCCAACAACATGATAAAAGCCATCCGAACCAACCCCCACCCACGGGTGGTCCTGCCAGATTTCCATAGCAGCCGCCGTCCGTATCTTTTTTGTCGCGAACAGCATGTGCCAATGGTCTGACGCGGGCAAGGCGGCCTCGATTTTCGCAACCACCGGGTTCTTTGGATACAGATAGATCAACACAACACCCACACTGACTGCAAACAGAAGGGATACCACGAACAACTTGATCTGCATGTGCTTGGGCACATGCGGCGAAAGATAGACCATCCAATAAAAAAACATGAAAACGGCCAGGAGGATGTAAACACAGACCGCCAAGGCACTCGCGAAAAAAAGCATGCCCATCAGATTTCCGGCAACGCCCAACAGAATGAGCAGAACACTCCGCCGTTGAAAATGCGTCATCGCATCGGCAAAAAGTCCCATCCCCATGATCAGCCAGAAACCGAAAAAAGTACCCATGGCGGACACATCCGCTCCAGAGGTGAGCGCATCGTTAGGGCGGATGTTAAAGCAAACCGTAACGGCATACGCGATCGCCAGACAGCCACTGATAATCGCGAGCCCCTGAAGCAACAGACGTTTTGACGCTTTACTCAAGGCGGTCCGCAGGATCAATGCCACCGCCACACAGGCGGAAAACAGGGAAACGTGCGCGAATGCCGCCCGCGCCTCGACGCTGAAAGGCGCCCACGAAACCAGCGGCGTGCTCAATTTCCAGACGTCCGCATCCGGCAAATAGATCAAATTGCACCCGCTATTCAGCCACTGAACAGTGACGACACCGGTTAGAGCCAACCCGATGTAAAAGAACGGATCCCAAACGAGAGCCCGCCATACCCGTTGGCGGGCATTCATCAACGTTTCAAACCTGCGGACAGAGGGGAGCAGAAACATCATTTCGCAGGCCGCGAGCGAGAGCCACAACAAGGGGACAAGGGCAAACACCCGCGGCTGTCCGAGATACGCCAACGGAAAGACACACACACACGCCACATGGAATGCCAGACCGTATTTTGTCAGCAGCTTCTGTATCATAACCGAGGCACCACATCCGCTCGCATAAAAAAACCGCCCACACTGCTCTCGTCGCGTAGGCGGAAAACATCAGCGATCAACGCGCCTGGGGGAGACTCAGTAACGGAACTGCACCCCCAGCATGGCCCGGTACCGGTCAAACTCATAATCGTCATTATCCGACATCTGAGTCTCATACTCCAACCCGCCATACATCGTGACATACCGCATCAGCCGGTAGTCTGCCCGGAAACGCGCCGAGACCTCGTCATCTGTCGAAGCCGCCACCTTGCCGAAATCATACTCGTTCTCTTCGCGGCGGATCGCCACGTCGAAACGGGTCGTGAGTTTCTCCATCGGATGGTAGGTTAACCCCGACGACAACGTGTAAACCTGCATGGCCTGATTGGCCTGATCCTCACTCGGCTGATAATGGCTAGAACCGGAGACAGACAACGAAAGTTTCCTGTTGATCATCCAGTTCGCGCCCAAGCTGTATGTCCAGCCCATCAGAAGGTCCTCGTCCCCATAATCAAACCATTCCACGCCCGTCATCACCCGATACGTGATCCGGCGCGTCGCGCGGGAGCCGAAACCGGCCATCAGCGAATACCCCGTGCTCCCATCGTCGACCTTCGTCGCCCCGTCACTGACATACTGCTTATATGTTCCGGAAAGGAGCAGGTTGCTCTTTTCCGTCAGTTTACGGGAAAATTCAAGGCCCGCCGTCCAGTTCTCGGTCCCATACAGCGGGGCGTATTCTTTGCTGTCATTCGCATACGAGAGTTGGGAATACAGGCCGCTCAGGGTGATTCCCGTCCGCTCGCTCAGCTGATAGGACAACGCGCCGTTGAAATCAAACTGATCACGGTCCCGCCAAATCCCGCGCCCCCCGTCAAGAATCGAATCGTTCTGGCTGCTTTTGATGTAACTCTGACCCAAAAGCAGGCGCCACCCTTTGGCCGACTCGCGGTAAAACTGGAGCGACTCGCCGTACCGGTCCGCATCGAGTTCATCGTAGTCGATGTATTTGTCATATCCATACCACGCGTTGCCGGACAACCCCCATTCGTTCCCCGTATATGTCAGATCAACACCCGGCGTGATATTGAGGATTTGATCGGCATTCTCCTCGTCCCCCTCTCCATAGTCCACATTCGAGTCATAGGTGTAGTCGAGATTGACATACGGGGAAACCGTCAGGTTATTGTACTTGAAACCGCGCGTTTCTTGTGCGAGAGAAACACTCCCCCATACCACAGTGAACAGGCAAAAGATGCTCACTAACGCATGCGAGATCGTTCGTGTGACCATATCAGCACTCCTTCTTTCAAATAACTCCACCCAACCGATTCGTCCGGTTAATACGCTTATCAATGTGGTAAATGGCGGGGGCGCAAACTTACAATTGACCCCACTGTCACCAGACCCGTCACTACCGGCCCTTCCTGATATCCGTACCCTGGTTCTGGTATCCCGTAGGCACCCGGTTGATCCCAAAATCGATGGGTTGGGTGAACCTCGATGAGGCGTGGGCAAACACCCCGCTGCCCGTTACACGCGATAACGGGATGCCCGTGCCCAAATCATAAAGCAATTGGTCCAAGGTGCCTACGCCGAGCAGATGCAGCATCCTGTCGTAGGAAACAGTAGCCGCATCCACATCCGCCGCCGCCAAAAGCGCGTCATATTTCCTTTCCTTCAAAGCGGAAGGGAGCCAAGACGCGACCAACTTACGCATCCGGTCATCCGGAAGCAGCGCCAACAGGTTATCCTGCAACTGCGGAGACTTGGCTCCCCTGAGAAACGCCAACACCGCAAACGTGTTGCGCACCGACGGTTCATCGGTTTTCGCGTTCCGCTCGACCGCAGCCTTAATCGCAGCGCTGGCGATCTGCTCGTACACCTGATCCGAAAGATGGTTATATTCCTGATCAAACCGCTTGGCCAGTTCATCGGTTACAACCGGCAAATACTCGACGGGCACCCCGGCAAACACCTCGGCGATCACGGCGTACTTCACCGCATTGCTAACGCCCGCAATACAGGCCACCGCCGTACGGACGAAAACGGCCGCCTTCTCATCCGGATTAACAGGCATGCGGGTAACGGCCTTTAACCCCCTCTGCGTAAATTCCACGCGATCTTCCGGCGCAACCTGTGCAAACGTCTCGCGCAAAACGCTCACATCCGTCACCGAAGCACCAATCTTTTTCAGCCACTGCGCACGCGTCAGGAACGCCGTCTCTTGGGCACCCAGCAGAACCGTTCCCAAGGCAAGAAACATCGCCAGAGAAACGCACACGTTCATTTTTACCTGTTTCATCATACCTCTCCTCCGCAACTCAGTACCACGATTCCGGCACCCAAACCACATCGCCTGGCTTCAGCGCAATATCCAAATCGGAACGCCCCTCTTTACCGATCTTGTCGATATCCACAAAAAACTTCTTCAGCGATCCGTCTTTCTCTCGGCGCGTCACCCTGACATTGCGCTTATCCGCCAACGCGGTCACCCCGCCCGCCAACATCAACGCCCTCGTCACAGTCAAATCCCGGGTGGACGACATGTTCACTGGTCCGGGCCGGCCGATTTCACCCATCAGCAACACCGAACCCCACGGCGATTTCATTCCGGCGTTTTCAGCGTAAACGAAACCCACCGTCACCTGCGGCTCGATGTAATAATCTTTATATGCCGTCCTGATCTTCTCCTGCAAGTCGACAACGGTCATCCCTTCGCACTTCACCGAACCGATCAGCGGCATCAGGATCTCACCGTTGGCATTAACCTCCTTCAGCCCCTCTTGAACCGCCTCCGCTCCAGAGGCCGTCACGGCAACGCGCAAGGTCAACCCGGGCTTGATCGTCGGTTCGCCCTCCTCAACATACTGCGCCTGATCGTCGAAACCGGAACCGTCTTTCGGAGTCGTCCAACATCCGCAAAAAAAACAACCCCCTACACAGAAAAACACACTGGCCAAAAGCTTTTTCGTCTGTCTTTTCAAAAAAAAACTCTCTCTACAGGATACTGAACAACCTTTTTCTCCAAGAATTAAGAGTACGGTATCACTTATAAACGATAGCCGCAAGCAGGAAAAAACCGTGAAAATAAACTTTTTTTAACCACAGTTCTGTCTTTTTCATCATTTTCCACACACCGTCCTCAGCCGACACTCCTTACCCGGTCAGACCTTAAAATCGCGCAAATGACCCGCCAGTGACAGAAATCCGCGCCAATAGAACTTCATATCCGCCACCGGATCGCGCGTCGCCAGCAACCGCCTCACGACGGTTTCGGGATGAAGGAACGCGCGGTACACCTGACGCACCGCCCCCTTGATCACCTCTTCAGGCACCCCAGACTTCATCACCTGCCGCCGCATATCATAGTCGTC
Organism: Kiritimatiellia bacterium; assembly: GCA_028700415.1. Classification (GTDB taxonomy): domain Bacteria; phylum Verrucomicrobiota; class Kiritimatiellia; order RFP12; family UBA1067; genus JALHET01. The sequence continues at coordinate 44,885 of JAQVSS010000006.1, read as the reverse complement.
CCAGTCCTTGGTCAGCAGCAGCCCCGCCTGATCCAATTCCCGGAAAAGGGGTGTTCCCGGATAAGGGACCACCATCGTCACCTGCAACGTGTACGCATACCCCTTGCGCAACAGCCTGCGTGCCAGATCCACCGTACGGGCGATCTCCCGCTCGCCCTCCCACGGATACCCGAACATCACCGTCACATGAACATTCAGCCCCGCCCTCGCCGCCGCCTGAGCCCCCGCCTCGATCTGCGCCACCGTCACGCCCTTCACCAACCGGTCGAGCGTCTCCTGGTTCGCGGACTCCAGCCCGAACAGCACCAGCCGGAACCCGGCCCGCTTCATCAGCCGGTAGGCGGCGGCGTCCAGACAGCCGAACCGCATGTTGCAGTCGATCTTGACTTTCTTGTTGTACCCGCGCGCGATCATCTCTTCACAAAAGGTTTTTAGCCACGCGCCTGCGGGCAGGCTGCCCGTGTCATCCATGATCTCCCGCACGCCATACTTCCCGATGAGCTCGCCGATCTCGTCCACCACCTCTTTCGGGTCGCGCGCGCGATAGGTGGGATACAGCGTCGTCCAAGAACAGAAGGTGCACCTGCCGTGCCAACAGTCGCGTCCCGACATGATGTACGTGCCGGGCGTTCGCCGGTAGTTGCCGTTCTTTTCGGCGTAAAGCCGCCACTGCGTCAGTTCACGGTCGATGCGCGGCAACGCATGAAGATCGTGGTCAAGCTTGAACGCCCCGCTGTTCTTGACCTCGCCGGCCTCGCGCCAGTAGATGCCCGGCTCGAGCTTTGCGCAATCCAGCCCCCCGCCTTGGGAGCCCGGCAGGCACGCCAGCAGATTCAGCAGCAGAAAATCGTAATCCCCGCCCGTCAGCACGAAATCGACCGGACATTGGGCAAAGCTCTCCTCCGGCAAAGCCGTCACATGGTCGCCCACCAGCACCGCGGCCGCGCCCGGATGACGCTCCTTGAGCTGCCGGATGTAGGCCCAATGCCGGCTCACCACCGGAGTCTTGGTCTCCAGCAGCACCACGTCGGGCTTGAACCCGGCCAGACGCTCTTCGAACTCCGCCACGCTCCATCCCGAAGCGATCCCGTCGAGCCAGGCCACCTCGTGCCCGGCCTGCTTGGCCTGCGTCGCCGCCAGCGCCGGCACAACCGGATAGATGTACGTGGGCCGCGTAAACCACTGGAACTGGCGGTTCTGGGACAACAGCGGCACGCCCTTTTCGGAAGGGAGCGGCGGATAGGCGATGGCTACGCGCAAAATGACCTCCATACCTCTGCGGGCGGTTCTTTTCCTGCCCGGATGAGAGGGAGTTATTTAACCATAGACGCCGGCAGAGGAACACAGAAATTTCTTGGCAAGATTGTTTTCCGGGCCGATTTCTGCCATCATACGTCGATATGCACACACGCCCGGCAGAAGAGTTCAACCAGCGCAACGCCTCGTTCGACAACCGGTTGCGCCCCACCCGCTTCGACGATTTCGTCGGGCAGCAGAAAGTCCGCGACCGCCTCTTGCTCGCGGTGGAGGCCGCCCGGCAGCGCAAAGAGGCGCTCGACCACGTGCTGCTCTCCGGCCCCCCGGGACTCGGCAAAACCACGCTCGCCTTCATCCTCGGCGAGGCCATGGGCGTGCATGTGAAAACCACCTCGGGCCCGGTCATCGACAAACCCGGCGACCTCGCGGGACTGCTCACCAGCCTCGAGCCCGGCGACATCGTCTTCATCGACGAGATCCACCGCATGCAGCGGACCGTTGAGGAGTACCTCTACTCCGCCATGGAGGATTTCGTGCTCGACATCATGATCGACCAGGGTCCCAACGCGCGTTCCGTGCGGCTGGAGTTGCCCCGCTTCACCCTCATCGGCGCGACCACGCGCAGCGGCCTGATTTCCTCGCCCTTGCGTTCGCGTTTCGGCATCACCAACCGGCTCGACTACTACAGCACCGACGACCTCAGCCTGATCATCGAACGCTCCGCCGCCAAATTGGAGATCCGTGTGGAGGCCGGAGGCGCCCGGGAAATCGCCGCCCGCGCGCGCGGCACGCCGCGCATCGCGAACAACCTGCTGCGCCGCGTGCGCGACTTCGCCCAAGTCCGCGCCGGCAACCGCATCACGCGCGACGTCGCCGACGAGGCGCTTTCGCTCCTGGAGATCGACCCGCGCGGGCTGGACGAGATGGATCTCCGCATCCTTGAGACGCTCGTTCACAAATTCAGCGGCGGCCCCGTAGGACTCAACACCATCGCGGTCTCGGTGGGCGAGGAGCCGGACACGATCGAAGAGGTCTACGAGCCGTTCCTGATTCAGGAGGGCTACCTGGAGCGCACCCCAAAAGGCCGCCTCGCCACCCCGGCCTGTTACACGCGCTTGGGGCTCATCTCCCCCACCCGCCAGAACGAGCTGCCGCTATAAAGAACTTCGCCCGCTCATGCGTGCGCTTCTCATCCGCGCCGGAATAGCCCGCTGCGCCAGTTCTCGATCAGCAGGCTCTCGACCTCAACAAGCCCCTGCGCCTCATAGGCAGCACGCACCGCCGCGTACTGCTCGTCCAGTATGCCCGAGACGACCAGGCGTGCCTGCGGTCCGGGTGCGGCCGACCCCGCGACCTGCGCCGCGAACTGGATCAGGACCGGCGCAAGGATGTTCGCGACCACCACGTCCGCCGCCTCGTGCGGGTGCGAGAGGTCGTCCAGAAAAAAGGGAACCTCGACGCCGTTGATCGCGGCGTTCTCGTTGGAGACCTGGATGCAGTCGGTGTCGTTGTCGAACCCCCGCACCGCCACAAACCCCAACAGCTTCGCGCCGATCGCGAGGATACCGGAACCGCACCCCATGTCGAGCACCGAACGTTGCGGATCTTCCGCAGCCAGCGCATCCAAAAATTTGAGGCACGCCTGCGTCGTGGCGTGCTTTCCGGTGCCGAAGCTCAGGCCGGGATCGAGCGTGATCACGCGTTCGCCGGGCTGGGCGTCGTAGGCCTCCCACGACGGGCGCACCACAACGCGGGGCGAAATTTTCTCCACATGGAAAAAACGCTTCCAGCTCTCGGACCAGTCGCTGCGCGCCAGCGTGCCAAACGTCGGCGACAGGCTTAGCCCCAAGAGCGCGCCGGCTTCAACCAACGCGCCCTTGACGGACTCGGCCAGTGAGGCGTCCTCCAAAAAGACATCGACGCGGCACGCCTGCTTTTCGACATCAAACCACGCGGTTGGCGTAAAGCGCTCCGCATCGATGACCTCGAACAGCCCGTCCACTGCCGCTTCCGGCACCGCGCAGCTCACCACTGCCAAAGAATCGTTCATTCGTTCGTTAGTTCGCTCGTTCATTAGTTTGGACGTGCGGGATTTCAGTCCGCACCCGCTCTCCGCACTAATGCACGAACGCACTAATGCACTGGCGCACGTCTCCTTCACACCACCGTGCAGACCGCGGAGTGGGCCTTGATCTCAGCCTTGATCTCCCCGAGCAACTCCGGCGACACCGGCTGGTTGAGCTTGATGATGGCCAGCGAGCGCCGCGTCTTGGCGTTATGCGGGTTGCGCATGTCCTCGATGTTGATGCCCGCGTCGGCCAGCTTGCGGCTGATGGAGGCGATCACGCCCGGACGGTCGTCGTAGAGGCAGAAGAGAGTCGCGCCGCTCGGCTCGAAATAGAGGCGGTCGAACTCGTCGATGCGCGACACGGTCTGCACGCCTTCGGTCACGGTGCCGCGGACGCTGAAGCTCTTGAGGCCCTTGTCGGGCTGCTCGACCTTGATGTCGATCGTGATCGCGTTGCCGTAGCCTTTTTCGGTGTCGGCCTCGCGGTTCACCAGCTCGATGCCCATCTCTTTCAGGAACTTCACCGCGGCCTTGTAGTCATTATACCGGTCAAAGTCGTGCCAGATGCCCGACAGGAGCGAGACCGTCAGCCATTTGCCGAAAGGCGCGAGCGCGCCATAGAAACTGGTCTCCAGCATCTTGATCGGCGTCTGCGTGCCCGAGAGCTGCCGCACCAGACTCGCCAGGTTGTAGGCCAGTTCGCAATAGGCGCGCTCAAGGCCTTCAGGGATATCGCGGTTGACGATGCAGCTCATGTCGCCCTTCTCGTCCAGATCGATCAGCTCCTGAGCGGCACGCTGCGCAGCCACATAATTGGCCTCATGGGTGTTGGCGCCCAGATGCGGCAGCATGAGATCCGCAATGTCGGCCATGCTCTTGGTGCCCGCCTCGTCCTTGGGATACACGTCGTTGAGATAGCGCAGTTTCTTTTCTGCCTTGACCGCGCGCAGGGCCTCCTCGTCCACAATGCCGAAACGCGCGCAGTTGATGATCGTCGCGCCCTTCTTCATCAGCCCGAGCAACTTGGCGCCGACCAACCCGCGCGTGCTGTCGCCGCCCGGAATATGCAGCGTCACGTAATCGCACTGCCCGAAGATCTCCTCCAGCGTGGCCGACTCGATGCCGAGATCGCGCAGGCGGTCGCTGTTCACCAGCGGGTCATACCCCAAAAGCCGGCATTCGAACCCCTTGAGCCGTTTGGCGACCAGCCGCCCGATGTTGCCGAGGCCCACGATGCCCACGGTCTTGCCCGTGACTTCGCGGCCCATGTAATCCTTCTTCTCCCATCCACCGGCGCGGGTGGTGGTGTCGGCCTTCACGATGTGCCGCGCGTCGGCAAGCATCATGGCGATCACCTCTTCCGCCACCCCGTTGGCGTTCGCGCCCGGCGTGTTCATCACGTCCACGCCCCTTTTCCGCGCGTACTTGATGTCGATCGTGTCATAACCCGCACCCGCGCGGATCACCACCTTGAGCTGAGGCAACGCATCGATGATGCCGGCGGGGACCTTCTCGCTCCGGACAATCAGCGCATAGGTGTCCGGATGGGCCTTGACCTGCTCCTCCAAAGGCGTCTTGGCGTCTTGCGCGACCTCGTAACCTCCATGCGCCTTCAGAAGCTCTGCCGCCACGGAATCCAGCTTGGTTGGAATCAGAACTTTTTTCATGCTTCTACAGTTCCCCAGGGTTTGGTACTCTCAACACATCTTGCAAACAGACCACAACACGGCAACGGCACTTCCGCTGCCCGCTTGAAACAGGGTTATACTTTAATCTTGTGGAGAACGGGAATCAAGCTCAGTTGATCGACTGGGAATTTTCAACCGGAAGTCGGTTACGGATCGGAACGGCAGATAATGACGCTAAGCAGTAAAACGGGTCTTGCGGCACTCATGGTTGTTGCCGCCTTTTTCACGGTTCATGCGCAAACCGGGCGCTCGGGTTTCAACCGGGGTTATGCGACCGACACGTTCGAGGGATTCGAGGCGGTCGATCAGGATACGCGGGTCGCGCAAAAAGAGAAGTCGTTCTGGTATTCGGTCCGCGAGAAGACCCCGGCCGCGCAGCTCGAATACTGCGTGAAACTGGAGGCGCTCGGGCGCGACAAAGCGGCCCGGAAAGCCTACGAGGCGCTCATCCGCGAATGGCCCACCGCGCCGCAAGCCGCCGAAGCCCAGTTCGCCCTGGCCAACCTGTATGAACGCTTGCAGAAATTCGAGAAGGCGTTCGACGAATACCAGTACCTCCTCACCTACTTCGCCGGCCATTGCCCGTACAATGACGTGCTCGACCGCCAGTTCCGCGTCGCGAATTACCTGCTCCACAACAACCGCAGCATGTTCGGCTGGCTCCTGAGCGGCACCGACGCCATCCGCGAACGTTTCGAGCAGATCGTCCGCAACGCGCCACGCTCGGCCATCGCGCCGGAGGTGATGCTCATCATCGGCAGCATCCGCGTCTCCCAAGGGGAACGGCAAGAGGCCATCTCGGTCTACGACGGCATCCTTAACCGTTTTCCCACCACACCCCAAGCGGTCTCCGCGGCTTTCCTCACCGCCCGATGCCGGTACGAACTCGCGGTCAAGCACAGCTACAACGAGCCCCGTTGCCGCGAAGCGATCGCTTTTTCCAAAGCTGTGCTCGCACGGCTCCCCAGGCACCCCCAGAAAGAGCAGATGACCATTTGGCTCAACGAACTGACCGGCTTGCTGATTGAGCAGAATTATCAGCAAGCGGTTTTCTATGACACCAAACAGCGGAACGTCGAAGCGGCCAAGGCCGCCTACCGCCGTTTCCTCACCGAGTTTGCCGATTCGAAATATGCCCAGCAGGTCCGCGGCCGCCTCACAGAGCTCGAAAAAGCCGCCGCACCCGCCAAATAAAGGAGACCATCCCATGCAAATGTCCCGCCTCGCGCCCCTGTTCCTCGCAACCGCCCTGCTCGCCGCGGCAGGCTGCGCCACTTATAAATTCGGTTCCGCCGTCCCGGAGGAATTGCGCACCATCGCCGTGCCGGTCTTCGAGAACGCGTCGGGGTACCCTGAAATCGACGCCGTCGTCACACAATACGTCCTGCGCGAATTCCAGCGCGAGGGCACCTTCAAGATCCGCTCGTTAGACAACGCTTCCCTGAAGCTCCTCGGCAAGCTTGTCAAAACCGAAACGCAATCGCTCAACTACGACCGCAACTACGGCTCACGCACGTCGGAGTACCGCTATACGCTGGTGGCCGAAATCACCCTCGTCGAGCGCGGCACCGGCAAGCTGCTCATCGACGCCATGCCCGTCAAGGCCAACACGACGTTCCTCACGCACGGCGACATGCTGACCGGCATGCAGGACGCCTACCCCCGCATCGCGAAAGAATTGGCCCGCGCCATCACCGATGCCGTACTGGCACAGTGGTAACCCCCTGTTAGCATGCGTCTCCACGACACACAACACGTCGAGCGCGCCCTCCTCGCACAAGTGGTCCACTCCCGTATGGATCCGCCCGAAGCGGCTGATTCCCTGCTCGAATTGGGACGGCTTGCCGATACCGCGGGGTTAGAAGTCGCCGGGCAGATCACGCAGAACCGCGAAAAACCCGACGGCGGAACCCTGTTCGGCAAAGGGAAGGTCGAAGATCTCAAGTCGCTCGTCGCCGAAACCTCCGCGAACACCGTCATCTTCGACAACGCGCTCAGCGCCATCCAATCCTATAATCTCGCGAAAGCCCTGGGCGTGCGCATCATGGACCGGACCGAGATCATCCTCGAGATCTTCGCGCGCCGCGCCCGCTCATCCGAAGCGCAGGTGCAAGTCGAACTGGCCCGTCTCCAGTTCCAGCTTTCGCGCATCCCCGTCACCGAAGCCCAGCAGCGTTTCAAAGGCGGCACCAGCATGAGAGGCCCTGGCGAGAGCCACCTCCAACTCCGCAACGAGCCCTTGCGCCGCCGGATCGCCGAGCTGAAAAGGAAACTGGCCGAGATACAAGCCCGGCAGACTTCCCAGAGCAAAGCCAAACGCACCTGGCCCGTGGTGTCCCTTGTCGGGTACACGAACGCCGGCAAATCAACCCTGCTCAACACGCTCTCCGACGCGGACGCATATGTGGACGACCGCCTCTTCGCCACACTCGACACGAAAACGCGCAAAGTCTGGCTGACCCCGTCGCGGCAAATCCTGCTGACGGACACCGTGGGGTTCATCCGCAACCTGCCGCACAACCTCGTCGCCTCGTTCAAGTCCACCCTCAATGTCGCCGTGCAGGCCGACCTGCTGCTCATCGTGGTCGATGCCACCTATCCGCGCGTGGACGACCATATCGCGGTCTGCACCGCCACACTCGCCGAAATCGGCGCACAGAACGTGCCTTTCCTGCTCGTCCTGAACAAATGCGACCACGGAAACGCCGACAACGCCGTCCTCCACCTCACGGAAAAACACCCGCAGGCGATCCCGGTCTCGGCCAAGACCGGCTACGGCCTCGACCTGCTCAAACAGGCCATCACCGAGGAACTCCAGAAATGCTGCACGTTGTGGCGACTCCCATCGGCAACCTCGCGGACCTGAGCCCGCGCGCGCTGGACGCGCTGAAGAGCGCAGATGTGATCGCGTGCGAAGACACGCGACGCACCTGGGGCCTCCTGAGCGCCTTCAACATTCCGCGCCCCGAAATGATCTCCTACCGGCAAGGCAACGAGGAACACGCCGGAGACGCCGTGATCCGGGCACTGCAGGCGGGACGCACTGTCGCGCTCTGTTCGGACGGCGGCTACCCCGGCATCAGCGATCCCGGCTACCGCCTCATACGCCGCGCCGCCAAGGAGAATGTCGCCTTCGACATCATCCCCGGCGCCTCGGCCGTCGACATCGCCCTGCTCTCCTCGGGTCTCTCCACCTCCAGCTACACCTTCAAGGGCTTCCCGCCCCGCAAGCCCGGCGCGCTGCGGCGCTTCTTCGAAGAGGAGAAAACGCTGCCGCACACGCTGATCTGCTTCGAATCCCCCTTCCGCATCGCGCCCTCACTCAAAGCCGCGCTCGAAGTCTTGGGCGACCGCGAAGCCGCCGTCTGCATTGAGCTCACCAAGGCGCACGAACGCGTCGCGCGCGGTTTTCTCTCCGAGCTTATCCCTCACTTCGACGGTAAACCCGTGAAAGGCGAGGTCGCCTTCGTCATCGCCGGCGCAAACCCGAAATTCGCGCGGGATGCCGAAGAACCCGACGATGATGAAAGCGAATAGGCAAACGCTCAACTCAAGGTAACTTTTCCCAACTTGTAAGTTGAGCGTTGAACGTTCAGCGTTGAGCGTTTATCTTAATTTCCCCATGCGCCTGCTCTTCATCCAACTGCCCCGCCTCGATCCGGACGTGACCTCGCCCGGCGAAAACCTGATGCCCGCCGCCGCGTGCCTGCGCGCCGCGCTGGAGCGCTCGCCCGAGGCGAAGCATTGGGAAACGCTCGAGACGCCCGTCCGCCAAGATACGGACGCCGATGCGGCGCTCGCGGAGCAGATCACCGCACTGCGGCCCGACGCGCTCTCCGCCACTTGCTACCTCTGGAACATCGAGCGCACACTGCATCTGCTCAAGTTGCTGAAAAACCGCCTACCCGGCCTCAAGGTCGTCATTGGCGGACCCGACATCGCCCTGAACCACCCGCTGCTGCCGGAGGTGAGCGACGCTCGACACGCGACGATCGACGCCCGGTTTCCCGCCGACACGATGGTCGTCGGCGAAGGCGAAACGGTCTTTCCCGCCGTGCTCCGTTATTTCCGCACAGGGCTTGTCCCCGATTTTCAAGGCGTCTCGTGGCGCTCCCGCCTCTCCGCCTTCACAGAGGGCACACGCAAACGCCCGGTCCAACCGCTCCAAGAACTCCTGCCCGCGCCCGACCACCCCATCAACCGGCCGGACGCTTTCGGCATGGCCTATCTGGAAACCAACCGCGGTTGTCCGATGCGCTGCGCGTTCTGCTGTTACAACCTTCGCCGAAGCACCACCACCTGCCTCCCGCCGGAAGAAGCCGCGTCCCGCATCCGCATCCTGCGCGAACGCGGCGCGAAAGAAATCCGGCTGGTCGACCCCACCTTTAACGCGCACCCGCGTTTCGATGAGATCCTCCGCGTGATGACGGCTGAGAACCGTGACCGTTCGATCGCCTTCTTCGTCGAACTCCGCGCGGACACGCTCACGGACGACCAGGCACGCCGCCTCGCCCAAGCCGGAGTCGCCGAAGCCGAGGTCGGCATCCAGAGCACCGACCCGAACGTCCTGAAAATCCTCCACCGCCCGCTCCATGCCGGCCGCGTGCTGCGCGGCATCGAAGCGCTCCTGCGCCACGGCATCAAGCCCACCCTGGATTTCATGTACGCGCTGCCCGCGCAGGACGGGCAGGACATCCAGCGCTCGCTCGACTGGCTGACACGTTTCGGCGACGCCATCCATCCGCAGTTTCTGCCGACCCTGCTGTTGCCCGGAACGGAATTACGCGACCGCGCCGACGAACTCGGCATCCGCGCGCAACGCCTGCCCCCCTATCGCGTGCAGGCCACCGGCACACTTTCCGCACGCCAGATCGCACGCATCGAGTCGTGGGCCAACAAACGCCTCGGGGGCTTCGACTCCCCAACTCGGCGTTTTGTCGGCACGCGGCTTCCCGACCTCTTCCCCAACTGGGTTCGTTACCCGGTAGGGACGCCTCCCCGAGGCGTCCGCAACGCAGGTGTACCGTTGACCAGCGGACGCCTCGGGGAGTCGTCCCTACCATCCGCCTTTTCCAACCGCCAGGCACTCATCCTCTCCGGCGCGGATCTTTTCTCTCACAGGGAAACCCTCTCCGCGCTCATCCGCAAGCGGATCCTGGCTGAGCCCCATATCCTCTGGCAGTTCGTCTTGGAGCCGGCGGAAGAAGAACCGCTCGACCTTTTCGACCTTCTGATCGCCGCTTTCGCGAAGCTTCCCGGTCACTGGCTTGACCGGCTCGTCTCGCCGCCCGGCCAGAAACGACTCTGTGCCCGCCGGCTCTTCGTCAAGGTACCGCGCGGAAAGAAATTTGATCCGGGCTGGATTGAGGCCGTCGAGTCGCTCTTGTCCGCCCGCTTCCACTGACCGCCGGCCTCACAGCGGCGGGAGAGGCATATCCAGCCTGTCAGCGACAGCCCGGATCAACTCGGTCTCGTCCGGCGTCAGCGCCCCGTCCGCACGCACAACCGCCGAACACGCGGTGATCAGCTCCCCCTTCAGAAGCGGGATGAGCCCGTTCAGGCGGGTCAACGCGCGATCCAACGCGGCGAGCGTACACGATTCGCGGGCAGGCTGCATGCCCCCGACGCCGAAAGAGGAGGCCCGCCTCACCCCTGCCTGCCATGCCGCACCGGCCGCCGCATCGTCCTGCGGATGTCCCGCATACGACAACATGCCCAAGACGACCGCCACCTCTGCCTTCACGTGCCCCGGAGGAAGCGGTTTTCTGGAAGCGTCCGCCCCGGCACACGCGGTGAACCCCCTCACCACACGGCCTTGCAGCATATATTCGAACAGCGAAATGGCGTCGTCCGCCTCAACCAGCTCGCGCACGAGGCCGACACAGACGGCACGCGATTCGGGGTCGCGGTGCCGGGCACCTTCAACCGCCAGTTCCGCAAACATGCGCCGTGCCGCCCGGTCCTCGTGCCGCAACAGCTCCCGCCACCGTTCTGCCGAGGCCGCCATCGGCGCCCCCTCCAAAACCGTGACGCGCTCCAGTTGCCGCTGCCGAATGCCGCTGTCTTCACTAAGCAGCAGCGCGTAAAGGGCACTTGCCGCACCGGCGGGTTGTGTCACGGTCTCCCGCAACTCCGGCGCAAACCGCATCAGAAAAGCGAGCGGTGCCGCCTTCTCTGCCACGGCCGCCACAACGGGGGCCACATCACCCGACGCACTCGCCGGGCCAGCCGGAGCCCCCGGCTGTCCGCGATTGGCCGGAGGCGCGCGTCGCGCCCAAGGGCTGAAGTCGCCGTTGAACGAGGAATCCAGATTCCTGATCCGCTGCACCAGCGGGGGATGCGACGCGAACATCCCGTGAAAACCTGACGCGGAAGCCGACGCGAACAGCAGGTGGGACAACTCGGCCCTGTTCGCACAACGCAGCGCGTCCCCGAAATGTGAAGCGCCGATCCGTTTCAACGCTCCCGCCAAGCCCATGGGATTCCGGGTGAACTGCACGGCCGAAGCGTCGGCGAGGAATTCCCGCTGGCGGGAAACGGATGACTGGATGATCCGGGCAAAAAAGACGCCCACACTCCCGATCACCCAGAGCGCCAAACCCGAGAGGAACACCAAAAGGACAATGCCGCCCCCTCCCCCTTTTTTATTATTACCCGAAAACCGGACATGCCTGACAATCATCATCAGACCACGTCCCGCAACCGACGTCACCAGAATGCCGAAAAGCACCCCGATCAGCCAACTGTTCAACCGCATGTCGCCGTTCAGGATGTGACTGAATTCGTGGGCGATAACGCCCTGCAGTTCATCCCGTTCAAGCCGCTCCATCGCGCCCCGCGTCACCGCGACGGCAGCGTCCCGCAAGGAAAACCCCGCCGCGAACGCATTAATGCCTGATTCGCCCTCTAAAACAAACACGCGCGGAACGGGGACCCCGGAAGCCAGCGCAATCTCCTCGACAATGTTGAGCAACCGCCGCTCGTTCAGCTCCCGCGTGGCGGGCAGGATCTCGCGCCCTCCCGCCGAGAGCGCCACCGAAGCCCCCCCGCCGGCCAGCGAGACCCGCCGATAGAGCGTGCCGCAGGCGATTACCGCCAGGCTGACACCCGCCGTGAGAAGCATCCAGAGCGGATCCAACGCGAACACCCTGAACGTGCCGAACCGGTCAGCGTCACCGGCCGTCTGAACGTCAGACGCCAACGCGCCGAATGCGACAAAGGCGATGGTGCGCGAGGCGAGATAGAACGCGCACACGATGAAAAACACCGCAAGCACATAGTAGGCCAGCAAAACGCGCGTCTTGCGGCGGGCCGCCTCTTGACGGGCAAAGAAGTTCATGGCCTGCCGTCTCAGAAACGGACCTGAGGAACTTGCCGCTCAGCCGCCGACTCAAGTTCCAACAGTTGTGCGGGCCCGAAATTAAACACGGAGGCGATCAGCGTGTCGGGGAAAACCTCGCGCTTGGTGTTGTAGGCCATCACCTCGTCATTGTAGGCTTGGCGCGCGAACGAGATGCGGTTTTCCGTTGACGCGATCTCCTCCTGAAGCTGCATCATATTCTGGTTGGCCTTCAAGTCGGGGTACTGCTCCACCACCAGCATCAGCCGGTCCAGCGAACCGCGCAGCACGCCCTCCGCCCCCGAAAGCGCGCGGACGGCCGAACCGTCGCCCGGCGCCGCAGCCGCCGCCTTCGCCGCCGCAGCCGCCTGATTGCGCGCCATGACGACCGCCTCCAGCGTCTCGCGCTCATGTTTGAGATATCCCTTGGCCGTCTCCACCAGATTGGGAATCAAGTCATACCGCCGCTTCAGTTGCACATCAATCTGCGCGAATGCGTTTTTAAACCGGTTGCGCAGCCGGACGAGCCCGTTATAAACGCTGACCGCCCAAGCAAACAAAACCAGCGGCACGCCCACCAGCAGACCCAGCACAATCATCATGCTCATGTTCACGTTCCTCCCTTTGGGCCAAAAGTATACCATGCGATTATCCCCTCTCCAAACACAAACCGGACTTTCAAAGGTTTCAAGGTTTTGCTTTATCGTCAGATGACACCGTTACCCGGATGTGGTATTTTAATTCTAAATTAGGGTCGAGTTGAAAAGGTCCTGTCCTGTCTGGCCGGGACCGCGCCCGGCCCGCCATGACTTCGCGAATAGGACTACACACATGATCCGTATTCCCGTCTCAGCCGTATCCGTCCTGCCTGTTGCCCTTCTGGCGCTCGGCGCGTTCGCGCAACCGCCCTCACCGCCCAAACACGCCGGGCCGCCCCTGCCGCCGCACGCGGTCTCCAACCGGGCCTTCCAAGGCATCTCGAGCCTCGCGGTGGCTCCCAACGGCCGGCTCTGGGTCACCTGGTACGCTGGCTTCACGCCCGGGGAGGACCACAACAATTACGCGGTGCTCTCCACCAGCGGCGACGGCGGCGTGACGTGGAAGGAGTTGCTCACCGTGGACCCCGACGGCGAAGGCCCGCGCCGCGCCTTCGACCCCGAGGTGTGGCTCGCACCGGACGGCAAGCTGCGCTGGACGTGGACCGACCGCACCATGCCCTTCGACAACGTGGCGTCGGACGCGCTCTGGATGATCGTGCTCGACGATCCCGCGTCGGAGCGCACCGCCTGGCATCCGCCCGTGTACGTCGCGCAGGGCGTGATGATGTGCAAGCCGATTGTACTCTCCTCCGGCGAATGGGCGCTGCCGGTCTCCACGTGGTATGCTGAGAACAGCTCAAAGATGGTGATTTCCGCAGACGGCGGCAAAACGTGGTCCGTACGCGGCGGCGCGGGCATGCCCAAGGAGGACCGGTGCTTTGACGAGCACCTGTTCGTGGAACGCAAGAACGGTTGGGTCTGGTGTCTGGCGCGCACCAAGTCCGGCATCCGCGAGGCGGTCTCGACCGACCGCGGCAAAACCTGGACGCCGCTCGAGCCGTCGGCGATCCGGCACCCTTCGGCACGCTTCTTCATCACGCGTCTGAAATCCGGCAACCTGCTGCTCGTCAAACACGGCCCCGTGGGAGAAAAGACCGGACGCTCGCACCTGACCGCCTTCGTATCCGCCGACGACGGCAAGACCTGGGGCGGCGGCCTGCTGATCGACGGGCGCGGCGGCGTTTCCTACCCGGACGGGCAGCAGGCGCCCGACGGGACAATCTATCTCACGTATGACTACAACCGCACCAGCGACCGCCAGATTCTCTTCGCGGCCTTTCGCGAAGAGGATGCGACGGCCGGGAAAGACGTTTCCGGCACTGTGCGCCTGCGCCAGACCGTGAGTCAGGCGTCGGGAGGACTTAAAAAACCCAGCCCCGCGGCCCCTGCCCAGACCGGCGCCACGCCTCCTGCACTCCCCGGCACCGAATACCGTTACCTCGACGGCTTGGCCGACCCGAAACGGTGGTCGCCCGCAGAATGCGAAACCTCCGTCTCCTCCCGCAGCGCCGAGGGACGGCCCTGTGTCCGGATGCATATCCCGGTCGATTTCAGCGCCGGCGAAAAGAACTACCCCATCGGGTGGCCGCGCATGTACCTGGCGCTCAAACCCGGCGAACAAGGGTGGCTGGAATACGACCGCTTCGAGTTTCAGCTTTTCACTGAAACCCCGCGCGCCAGCCTGCCGAAGCACCCGCTGAACCTCCAAATCCACGGTGCCGGCGGCCAAAAGAAAAATGTCATACTCGACCTCGCCACGATCGGCGCCGCGAAGACCTTCACGATGAACCTCTCCGACCTCGGCATGACCGGCGGCATCGAACGCCTCGGCTTCAACATCAGCGAGTCAGCCTACTGCGACAAAGACGTGGTCGACTTTCACCTCGGAGGCTTCCGCCTCGCGCGTGCCACCGCTGCGCTGGTGACCCAGCTCAAAGCCGCCTGCCCCGCGCTCTTCTGCGACAGCCGCGTGCTGCCCGTCGAAATGGTCGTTGAAGGCCCTGCCGAAAAAGTGGCGGCGGGGCTCCCGGTCCAGCTCAGGAAAGGCGACCGTACCGTGCTCGCGAAAACCGTGCCCGTGTCCCGCGGACGCCAGACGCTCTACCTCCCTCTGACGGGAGCGGAACTCGAGCCCGGCGCGCACACCCTCGCCGTCTGTCCCGACACGCCGGGGCTGCGCAAAGAAATCACCGTCACCCTTCTCTCTTCACCCTACAGGAGCGCGGGCGTTCCCGTCCGCGATTGACCATGAAAACTCGCTCATTTTTGCCGACCGCCCTCATCCTCCTCTCACTCACCGCCCAGGCCGAAACCTTCGTTTTCGACTTCGGCACCAAGAACTCGCCGCTGCGCAAAGGCTCGCTCCGCGTCACGGAGTCCGGCGGCGAACGCGCGACATGGGGGCCTGATGCCTGGCGCCGCGCCGGCGCAGGCGCCATCACGCGCGAGTGGACCGTGGACAGCCACTCCGGCAGAAAAAAACCGCCCGCTGTTTTCCTGAACGAACTCACCTGCGACCACGTGTCCGCCGATCATTCCGACACCCTGACGCTGGACGTCCCGCCGGGCGCGTACAAGCTCCTGCTCCTGTGCGGCTGCGCCGGCGGGCGCGCGGAAGCCGTCTGGGACGTCCGCGCGACAACCGCCGACGGCGCCTCCGCAAGCGCCACCTTCGCCGGCAACTGCGAATTGCGGTCGCTGACCCTCAGCGCGGTCACCGGCACGCGGGGGTTGTCCATCGCCTTCACCACGCGCAGCCGCTGGCTGGTCAACGCGCTGGTCGCCGTGCCCGCCGCCGAATGGGAGGCGGCACAGAAAACCGTGATCGAACCGCTGCTCACCGAGTGCTTCACGCTCCCGCCGGACGAGCTGGCCAAGTGGAAATACACGCCCCGCCCCAACACTACGCCCGAACCGCAGTGGACCGAAAAACAGAAACGGGACGGGCTAGCCGTTTACACGCGCCCCTGGGCCGAACCGGTCTGGCCGGACCACTTCCCCGGTCAGCACGAACTCGACGCGCCCGTCCGCGCCTTTGCCACACAGGGCGAGTATGAGCCGCTCACCTTCACCCTCTATCCGCTCGCGGCCTTCTCCAACGTCCACGTCCAGGTCAGCGGCGGGCTCGTCAACACCGCCGGAACCCGCCGCGCCAGCATCCCCGCGGAGGCCATCGACGTGCGCTTCGTCCGCTACATGAACGTGCGCCCCAACTACAGCACCTTCAACATCTTTTACCGCGCGCCGGACGTGCTGATGCCGTGGAGGCCTCAGCCGCTCGTCAAGGGCGAGAACCTGCGGCTCTGGCTGACGGTGCGTGTCGGTCTCAGCCAGCCCGAAGGGCTTTACTCGGGCAACGCCGCGGTCATTGCCGACGGCGTCACGCTCAGCGTGCCGCTCACCCTCCGCGTCCTGCCGATCACCTTGCAGAAGGACCCGTCGCTGATTTACGGGCAGTACTACCACCACCCGCTCCGCAACATCGACAGCGCACCCGACGAGTTTTCGCGCGCCTGGTGTCAGCGCAAAGCCGAGGCCGAGCACATCGACATGCGCGAGCACGGCCAGAACACGGTTGTGCTGAACTTGCGCGGCGGGTTCCGTAACGGGCAGTGGCGCTTCCAGTTCGACGCGCTCCAGCGCGACATCGACCTCGCCCGCAGCGTCGGGTTCGACAAGCCCCTCGTCTGCTCGTTCCCGTGCGGCGCGCTCTACAGCAAACATATGAAAGCCGGCATGGGCTCCCATCTCCGCCAGATCAAGATGCCACCCGACGCCTTCTTCGAGGAACTGACGGCCATGGTCCAGACCATCGGGAACGAAGCCCGTCGCCGCCAGTGGCCCGAGCTGCTCTACTACCCCGTGGATGAACCCTCCACCAGCCCGGAGTCGGTGGCCTTCATGACCCGCGTCATGGCCGCCATCAAGAAAGTCCCGAAGGCCCACACCTATATCACCGCCGACCCCGAACACGAGCAGTTTGCCCCGCTCCGCCCGCATGTCGACGTCTGGTGTTGCCAGCCCTTCTCACTCGGGCGCGAGGCGATTCTGGCCGACATGAAGGCCCGCGGCGTGGAATACTGGTGCTACCCCAACCATATCTCCGGCGAAAACGACCACACGCCCACGGTCGGCGCCCGCATGACCTACGGGTTCGGCTTCTGGCAGTCGGGGTACCGGTGCCTGATCCCGTGGATTTATCAGTCGACCGGCGGGGATTCCTGGAACTACCTCGACGCCTCCACGTCGGATTTCTTCAACCGCACCGGCGACGACGGCACCCCCATTCCCGTCACCCTGTGGGAAGCGTACCGCGAAGGCATCGACGACCACCGCTACCTGTTCACGCTGGAGAACACCATCGCCCGCGCCGAAGAGGCCGGCCAGAAAGAGGCGGCCGGCAAAGCCCGCGCCGTTCTGGCCCAGATCAACGCCGCGATCGACGTTCAGCCGAAATACAAGAACGAAGGGCTCTGGTCCCCCGAGGCCTTCGACGCATGGCGCTGGGCCATTGCCGAGCAGATCCTGGCGCTTCAGAAAGCGCTCGAATAGATTCCCCTGCCGGAGCGGAACCGATGAAAATTCGAGCAACTTGTTCACGGCGATTCATCAAAATCGGGATCGGGATCGCTATCGGAATCGAACGGGTATGAGAATCGCAAGAAAACTGCGGCGCATGGCACGAAGACGCCGATTCCGATACCGATAGCGATTTGGGTGAGATTCATCGACGACGTGTGGGATTCCGTCAAGGAAACGGATGCTCCCCATTTTTCCCTCGCGCTCCTCTATCCTCGGTGATAGACTATAAACATTAACAGCACCTTAAATACCTGTCAATTAGTGAATGTTAGTGATATCTTGTCGCGGGAATCCGCGCAAAATGTTTCTTTTTGGGCGTTAGGCATTCAGCTTATTTTCTCATGATCCTGTTGGGTTGCGGGCTCCGCCCGCGTTGGGTTCAAGGTTGGACAATACGTCACGGTGACGCAGTGGTCGCGGCGGTCTGATTGCAGAGGGATGCGGCCGTCAGGCTGCACCGCACCGTCAACCGTCACTTGGGGCGTCTCTTCCGCGGGGACGCGGATGGCCTCGATGGTATAGGTCTGTTCCTGATGCCGGTAGAGGATGCGGAATTTTGGTGGCCCGTCTTGGGGCAGGCGCGGCTTTAACAGCAAATAATCCGGGTAACGCTCCAGTCCCAGCAGGGTTTCCACGGCTAGTCGATACATCCAGCCGGCGGCGCCGGTGTACCAGCTCCAGCCGCCGCGCCCGATGAAGGGCGGCGCGCCATAGATGTCGGCGGCCATGACGTAGGGTTCCACCCTGTACCGTTTAAGCGCCTCGGGCGAAAGGCAGTGGTTGACAGGGTTGAGCCGGTTGAACAGCGCCCACGCGGTGTCGAGGTCGCCGATTTCGGCAAAGGCCATGACGGTCCAAACGGCCGCGTGCGTGTATTGGCCGCCGTTCTCGCGCACGCCCGGCGGGTAACATTTGATGTAGCCGGGATCCTGCGGCGTTTGGGCAAACGGCGGCGTCAGGAGCAGGATCAACCCGTCGTCAGACCGCACCAGGTGTTCGCGCACCGCCTGCATGGCGCGGCACGCGCGCGACGCTCGTCCCATGCCGCTGAGCACAGCCCAGCTCTGGCTGATGGCGTCGATGCGGCACTCAGAATTGCTTTTCGACCCCAGAGGGGTACCGTCGTCGAAGTAGGCGCGGCGATACCACTCGCCATCCCAGGCCGACTCCTCCACACGCACGCCGAGGGTTTTGCGCTCCTCTTGGCAAAACTCGTCGAAGGCCTGGTCCCCGCGCAGCCGCGCCACGGCTCCGAAGCGCCGGAGGGTGTCGCCCAAAAACCAGGCCATCCAGACGCTTTCGCCCCGGCCGCCCAGCCCCACGCGGTTCAGCCCGTCGTTCCAATCACCGCCGCCGATCAGGGGGAGGCCGTGCGCGCCATAACGGAGCGAGATCCTGATGGCACGGACGCAGTGCTCATACAGCGAAGCGGTCTCGGAGGCGTGGTTGTGCTGGTCGTACCGGCTCTCTTCGCCTTCCGCCAACGACCGCCCGTCCAGGAACGGCACCTCTTCATCCAAGATGCCGGTGTCGCCGGTGGCCAGCACATAGCGGGCCACGGCCTGTGGCAGCCAGAGCCGGTCGTCCGTGATGCGCGTGCGCACGCCGGCGCCGACGGGCGGGTGCCACCAGTGCTGCACGTCGCCCTCGCGGAACTGCCGCGAAGCGCCCATCAGTATCTGTTGGCGCAACACATCCGGCGCGGCATGCAGCAGCGCCATGGCGTCCTGCAACTGGTCGCGGAAACCGTAGGCGCCGCCTGACTGATAAAAGCCGCTGCGCCCCCGGATACGGCAGGAGAGGGTCTGGTAGAGAAGCCAGCCATTGACCAGCGCATTCACAGCCGGCACGCCCGGGATCTCGACCCGCACCGCGCCCAGCACACGGTTCCAATATTCCCAGACCGCATCCAGCGCGGCATGCGCGCCGGCCGAACCGCCGAACTGGCGCTGCAGTTGCCGGGCCTCTTGAACGGTTTCGGCGGCCCCGAGCGTGAAAATGACTTCGCGGGTCTCGCCCGGCGCCAGGTCGCAAAAGGTTTGCAGCACTGCCGCCGGATCGTAGCGCGCGCCGGTTCTGCCAGAAAGGCTCTGGCGGAACAGGGCCGCGGGCCTGGCCAGCGTGCCGTTGCGCCCGATGAACTCGGTGCGGTCGCCGCTCATGACCACCTCGGGCTCGCTGCACGAGGCGAACGCCACACGCTGCGGAAAGATGCGGCTGTACGGGTTACGCGCCAGCAGCAGGCCGTTCTGGCTGTCTGCCTCGGTGTGGATATGCATCACGTTGTCATGGCGCCACTCGCCCAGCACCAGCTCGTGAAAGGCGGTCAGCGAGATCCGGCGCGGGACGTCGGCGGTGTTGGTGATCTTGACGGTGGCGCATCGCAGTGGCGCGTCCGGCGCGGCATAGAGCCACAGCTCGCTGGCGAGGCCGGCCTCCGCATGTTCGAAAACCGTGTAACCGAAGCCGTGGCGGCAGACATAGCCGTTGCGGCCAGGCGCGGGACGCGGCGTGAGCGACCAGAACTGTCCGGTTTCCTCGTCGCGCAGATAGAAGGCCTCGCTGTTGGGGTCGCTGACCGGATCATTGTGCCAGGTTGTCAGGCGGTACTCATGGGCGTTGTCAATCCAGGTGTAGCCGCCGCCGCTTTCGGAGACCACCATGCCGATACGCCGTCCCGCGATCACATTGACCCAGGGCGCGGGCGTGACGGTGCCGGGTTCCAGCATGATGATGTATTCGCGCCCGTCCGGCGTGAATCCGCCTGGGCCGCTGATCAGGATGCGCTCGCGCGCGGCCAGGGGTTCGGGCGCCTGATCCACCGCATCGGATTCGGGTTTAAGCGGCGCGGGCGGGCGGTGCGGCACATAGCGGCGTTCGGCCTGCTCACGCAGGGTTTCGGCGCCGTCGGTGAGGACCACGCGCGCCACGCTCTGAAAGAGGATCTGGTCCTCTTCGGAGAGATTCTCGATGCGCCGCAGGAAGATGCCGCCCGGCTGGTCAATCAGATCCGGGCGGGGGCCGGTGTTGATGGCGGCCACGATGCGGTCGTTGAGTGTGGCGCGATAACCGGAAAAATCCTCGTTCAGGATCACCAGGTCGCTCTCGAACCCCTTCAGGCGCCAATAGGCGTGCGCGCGCAACGCGTCGGTGACCAAGTCCATGCTTCGCAAATCGGCGATGCGCAGCAGCATGACGGGGCGATCGCCGGAGATGCCGAAGCGCCAGAGCGCCTGCTGGCCAGTACGGTTGCGTGCCACGACCGTCCAGGGCGCGCGGTTGCGCGGATTGGCATAGAGCATGGAGCTGGCCAGGCGTCCGAAAACCTGTGCCTCGGCCTCGCTGACATTAAGCAGGCGCAGGATGATCTGGCTGTGCGACCAGGCCATGTCGAAGGCACGCTCCACAAAATGCCGGTCGCGGTACTTTTCCGCCAGCGCCAGCGCGGCTTCGCGGGTGGCGGCGACACCGCAAATCAAGTGCGCGTGCAGCGGCTCGTCGGCCAGCTCAACCGGTTGGCGCACGGCAGCGATCGGATCCAGCACCGCGCCGGCGGTGTTGGCAAGCGGCGCCAACGAACCGGCCGGCGCCTCAAGCGCGATCGCGTTCGCGGGGGTGCGCCCGCGACCGATGAAGGTTTCGCGGTTGGTCTCGCAACTGGCGGTTCCGCTGGGCGTCATCACGCACAGCTTCTGGAAATACCAGACCTCCTGCTCATGCTCTTCACGTTTCAGGCGTGTGCAGAGGATGGTTTCGCCGCAGGGCAGGATTTCGGTCTGGACAAACAGATTGCTGAACGCGCGATGCGCCAGATCGCCCTCAGGAGCGGCCAGCACGATTTCGGCGAAACTGGTCAACTCGAGACGCCGGCCGCGCGCCCCGCGATTGGTCAGCGTGACACGGCGCACCTCGACATCGTCCTCGGGCGAAACACAGATTTCGGTCCGGGTTTCAATATCGAAGTCCAGCCGCCGGTACTCGGCCCGCCCCTGGGTGAAGAGCGCCTCGTACTGCCGGCCCGCTTTGTGAAACGGGAAGGAGGTGTTGGCCCAGACCGCATTGGTCTCCACATCGCGCAGGTAAAGGATGATCCCCCAGTTGTCGCAGGTGATATCCTCGCGCCAGCGGGTCAGGGATAGCCCGTGCCAGCGGCTTGAACCGCCGCCCGCCTGATTGACCATGACATGATAGCGGCCGTTCGAAAGCAGATGCACCTCGGGCACCGGGATGGCGGGGTTGTTGAAGCGGCGCACGGCGTCGCCGGCATCGGCGCTCTCCGGCACGCCGGCGGATGCGGCCTCGAACCGGTGAGGATGGATTTTGGGCGAAACTTCCGGAATGCGCTCCTGGAGCAGCACCTCCGTGGCGCGCACGGCGGGTTCAGACATGAAGCGCCGCACCATGGGAGCGTCCAGCAGCAGATGCGAGAGCGCCAGAAGCCCCATGCCCTGATGATGCGACATGTAGCAGCGGACCAAGGCATGCGGCTTGCCGCGCGGCGTGCGGGATGGCGTATAATCAATGGCCTCGATCAGCCCGTAAGGCCCGAGCACGCCTTCGATCGCCAGGAGGCGCTCGATGTTCGCGCACGCCGCAGTCGGCGCAAAGGGCAACGCCAACAGGGTGGCGTAGGGGGCGATGACCAGATCGTCGGCCAGGCCGCGTTTCAATCCGAGCCCCGGCACACCGAAGGCGCGGTACTGATAAACGTGTTGCGCGTCCGTGGCGTGATAGCAGGACTCCGAGACGCCCCATGGCACATTGCGCTGACGCCCGTAACGGATCTGCCGCTGAATCACGGAGCGGCAGGTCCGGTCCAGCAGCGTGTCCGGATAAGAAGCCAGCAACAGCGCAGGCATGAGGTATTCAAACATGGAGCCGCTCCATGACACCAGCGCGGTCGCGCCGCCGTGTCCGGCCAGCAGGCGCCCGAGCGCGAACCAGTGGTCGGTCGGAGCCTGCTCATCGGCGATCATCAGCAGGCTGGCGACGCGCGCCTCGGAAGCCAGCAGATCGTAGCAGGAGGGGTCCAGGCGACGCATGTCGACATTGAAGCCCACGCTCAGCAGTTCGCGCTCGCGGTTGTACAGGAAGCGGAAGTCCATGACCATCTGCAGTTGACGGCAGCGCTCGGCCAGTTGCCCGAAGGCTTTCACAAGGCGGGCGGCATTCGCATGCGCTTCGCCGTGCGCCGTTTCATCGGCCGCACCCCGCGCCAACTGGCGCAACGCCGTGCCGGGCGGCGCATCGCTGAGCAACAGGGCGGTGCTGTCGGCATGGTCGCGGCAGAGTCTCTCGAAAAAGGCGCACCCGCCCTCGGCATCGGCAAAGCGTTCCGTTGCGGCCGCGCCGGTCATGCGCTCGGCCACGGCCAGCAGACTCTGCAGACGTTCGAGACGCCCCTGGCCGTCCTCGGGCGGAGCGACCAGCATCAGCCCGGCCTCGTTCAGCAGCGCCATGAAATCGGCGGACCCCTCGCGCCGGGCCGCGGCACCGAGCGCCTCGAGGGCGTCGCGCAGGCCGCGCCAGATTTGCGCCGGCAAGGCGGGTTGCGCGTCCAAGCCCTGCAACCCGGAGCGCAGCGCCACCAACGCGGCGGCCAGGTTGCCGCTGTCGACGCTGGAGACGTAGCGCGGCGGCAGTGGCTTGAGCGAACGGGTGTCGTACCAGTTGAAAAAGTGGCCGCGGTAGCGCTCCAGTTTCTCGAGGGTGTCGAATGTCCGCGTAAGGCGTTCGATCAGCCGCGTCGTAGAGATGTAGCCGAAGTCCCAGGCCGTCAGGCAGGCGGCCAGCCCGAAGCCGATATTGGTGGGCGACGTGCGCGACGCGATCATCGGCTCCGGCGTTTCCTGGAAATTGTCCGGCGGCAGCCCGTTCTCGCGTTCCGTGGCAAACGTGTCGAAATAGCGCCAGGTGCGGCAGGCGAGCTGATGCAGTAGCCGCCATTGCGCGGGCGTGAGTTTCGGCGCTCGTTGCCGCAGCGGCCGGCTGACTGCCCATGCGGTCAGCGGCGCGGCCAGCCACAGAACCGCCACAGGCAAAACCGCTGGCCAGGCTTCCGGGCGGCGGGCAACCATCAGCGCCGCCGCCCCAAACGCCAGCGCCGGCGCGGGCCACATCGCGCTGTAAAATCCGATCGCTTTCGTTCGCGTGGCGAGCCGCCGGTAATGCGGCAGATGCCAGATCAGCAAGCCGCGGCGCGTGAACGGCGCGCGAAGGGCCGAACGCGCGAAGGCGCCGAGCGCGACCCAGGCCTCATAAGGCAGCACACTGACCGCAAACAGCGGTTGTGCGCAGTGGCGCAGCAGCGCGCTGCCCCATGTGCGCAGATGCAGGCGCATCCCGCGTTCATGTGGTTTGCGCAGCAGCAGCGTGATGGAACGCACCACATCGGCCAGCCCCAGGACCGCCAGGATAAAGAGCGTCCAGCACCACGGCGCCACCGGGCCGGCATTCCACCCCACAAGCAGCAGAAGCAGCATGGACGGGGCGGCCAGACAGCGGCGCAGATTGTCGACGACCTTCCATTGCAACAGGTTGGACACCGGCTGGCGGCGGGCGGGATGATTGCCGTGCGACGGCGGGCGGCGGCGTAACCACGGCGCGATCTGCCAATCGCCCCGCATCCAGCGGTGCTGACGGCAAACTTCGCCCAGGTAGGAGGACGGTGCGTCTTCATACACCTCGACGCACCCGAGCAGTCCGGAGCGCGCATAGGCGCTCTCGATCAGGTCATGGCTGAGGATCAGGTTGTCGGGGAAACGTCCGTCCAGCGCCTTACGGAAAGCGTCCACATCGTAAATGCCTTTGCCGACAAACGAACCTTCGCTGAAAAGGTCCTGATAGACATCGGAGACTTCCCTCGAATAGGGGTCCAGCCCGGTTTCGCCGCACGAAACGTGCGCGAACAGGCTGCGGTTGGCGGCGGCCAGGCGGATGGAGACACGCGGCTGCAAGATGGCATATCCCTCCACAACGCGCCCGCAGTCCGGGTCAAAACGCGGGCGGTTGAGGGGGTGTGCCATGGCGCCCGCCATGGCCTGGGCAGCGCCGCGCGGCAGATCGGTGTCGCTGTCAAGGGTGATCACGTAACGGATGGAGGGCAGTACCGTCAGATCGCCGACTTGAAGCGTGAAGGCCTCCCGGCACTCGCCGCGCAGCCGCGCGTTGAACTGGCCCAGTTTGCCGCGCTTGCGTTCGTAACCCATCCAGCAGCGCTCATGCGGGTTCCATACCCGAGGGCGGTGAAAGAGATAGAATGCGGTGCTGCCGTCCGCGCGCGGATAACGCTCGTTCAGCAGTGCGATCCCCTGCAGCGCCCGTTGCAGCAGATCCCCGTCGGTCGGCAGGGTTTCGGCGTCGGCGTCGGGAAAGTCGGTCAAAAGGGCAAAACGGAGGTTGGGGTCGCGGTTGCCGAGGTAGCGTATTTCCAGCGTTTCCAGCAAGGCGTTAAGCGTGCGCTGGCCGCTCAGCAAAGTCGGCACCGCCACCAGGGTGCGGTGCTCGTCAGGGATCCCCTTGGAGAAATCAAGCCGCGGCAGCGGGTGCGGCGCGACACGCGCCGTCACCATGAAATTGACCAGCGATAGCGCCAAGGTGGAGGCGGGGATGAAGGCTGCCACGGCCAACAGCCAGAAACGCCAGCCGAAAGGCGACAGGCCACAGCTCCATGCCGGAAACGCGGCGACCAGCGCGGTGATGAACAGCACCCCGCCCAGATAGAAAAAAAGCCTGTACCCCCGCAGCAACAGCCCGAGCAGATAGCGTAGCGATAACGGACACCCCACCAGACGGCGAAACGCGAAACGGTCGCCTCCGATGAGATACGACCCGACATGCCGCGCGCGGGTGCAGTCCGGCTTGGGCGAAGCGCCCGAGGCCTGTTCCAGCGCCATCTGCGCGACATCCGTCTCGCTGCGTCCCGAGCGGCTAGCCAGCCGTTCCACAACATGCCGGTAGTGGTCGCGCGTGGCAAAGTCCTGCGCGGCATACGCGTCGACCGGGTCGCGGCGCAGAATCTGCTCGACACGGCTCTGCTCCTCCACAAACGTCTTCCAGTCAACGCTGTCCAGAAAGCGGAGGCTGCCGATGCTGTTGGTGACGGAAAGATGCTCGGCGGCTTGCTCATGGCTGTCGCGCTGCAACCGCTGCGTGACGGTGGTGGCCTCTTCCGAAAGTGCCTGGTCGATCCAGTTGAGGATAATGCCCACTGCGGGTCCGCGGCCCTGCAGGCGGCTGACAAACTCCGAAAGAAAGGGCGCGCTGAGCTTGGGCTGCGTGTCGGCGAACCGGGCCAACAGGTTGATCAGGCGCGCGGGTTCCGTATCGGCTGCCGTTAAAACGCGTTCGGCCCAAACAATACCGTTTTCCAATTCGCGGCGGCGGTTGGCGATGCGCACGGCGACACGGCGCAGGTTTTCGATTATACCCAGGCGCAAGGAGATGGGAATCGCCCACAGCTCGCTCAGTTTAAGCGTCTCGGCGGTCTGGTACGCGCTCACGTAAGCATTGATGGCCTCGGTGTCCAGCGCACCGTCCAGGTGCGCGATCAGCGCGGCAGCCATGCCGTAGACCCGCGGCAGGCCGGCGTACGGGCCGGCCGTCAGCCGCGGCAGCCGGTGGCTGTAGCGCCGCGGCAGGTGGATGCGGGCCAGCTCGATCTGCTGTTCGATCAGGTAAAAGTTATCGAGCAGCCACTCGTCCGGCGGCGACATACGGCGGCCCGCGGCGTCGGCGGCCAGCAGAACCTTGTGCGCCTCATGCAAGGCGCGCGCATTGTCGTCCAAGCGCGGCAGCAGGCGGTTGTACCCGGAGCCGGAGACGATCTTATGCTCGTGCGCATGCTTGCGTGCGACCTGTTTAAGCTGTTCCACGCTCAACAATTCGGCGCGTAACGGCCCCTCGACAACTGCGGTCTTGGATTTGACGCCCCGCCCGAACACGGAGCCACGCAGTAAAGAAAACACACGAAAAGACATGACCGGATGATATCTGAACCGCGAATAATCGGCAAGGTTTTATTGCGGACTTGCATATTGTCGGGTTTTGGCGTTTGTTTGGTTTTTGACCCCTATATTTCCGCTTGTTTCAGGGTGTTCCCGGCAAAAGGGAAAACAGGCCAGATAAACAAAAACCCCGGTTTTATTGATGTTTTTCAATAAAAACAGGGGCTAAAATGGTCGGGGCGTCGGGAGTTGAACCCGAGACCTTTTGCACCCCAATCGCGTTTCAATAGTTGTCTAGTGGTTTGTTGAAACGTCTTTAAATAGAATGAAAGTAACATGGGGCCAGCATGTTATGCTGACCAGAAAGGTTTCACTTTCCTATGTTGTAGAGCTTCTCCATCTGCAGGAGCTTCCAGACGAGACGCTCGCGTCCGCCCATGTAGAGGTTTTTGCACTCCCAGCCGAGAAGCGAGTCGGCCTCGACGAGCGGCAACGCGGCAGCGGTATTGGCGTATTCCTTCTCGGCAAGCCGTTGGACCTCCGCCTTCGCCTCGGCCCTGTCCGCCTCGGACGACTTCTCGTCGAGCACCGCACGCTCCGCGAGTGCGGCGGCCTTCACGTTCGCGCAAGTAAAGAACGAGCGTCCGATGTATTCGACAACGCCGGCCTCGCGACGCGCACGCGCGCGCCGTTCGCCGTCAAGCTCGTCCGCAAACGCGCGGAGCTTCCTCCCGGCGGCGACGAACCGCTCCCCGGCGGAGTTGAAGAGCTCGATTTCAATCCGGTGTGCCTTCTCATTGAGAGCTACCCGCGTCTGCGTGCCGCCTCCCCAGGGGATGCTCCAGCCGTAGTTCGGGTTACAGATCCAGCTGTTGAAGTTCGGCCAGCCGTCCGGATCCTTGTACTTGAGGAACGGCCCGAACACGTTGAACGGATACGCGGGGCCGACACGGAACGGCCCCCACTGGTTCTGCGAAGTCGGAACGTAGTCCTTGATCGCCTCGCTCAGGTCTGCCCAGATCGCGACGGTCTCGTCCGCATGGCGCTTGCCGAAATCGCGCGCGGCGATTTTCATCAGGTGCTCCTCGAACGGAAGGCCGCCTTCCGTGAACGATTCCTTTGCGAGTTCGGCGACGAAGTTCGGCACGAACCCGTAGTGGTGCGACTCGATGAGTCCCGAAAGACCGAAATCGTCCTGCGCCTTCACGAGCGCGTCGAAGCGCCGCTTCCACTGCTGCGGCACGGGTTCGTACGGCGCGCAGCCGAAGTCCCAGGTGCGTCCGCCGGTATTGCACGTCGTGAAGAGCTTGAGGCCGCGCTCGTGGGCATGCTTCGCCTCGGTGCGGAAGAGGGCCGAGGGGCCGGGCTCGCAGATCGAGTAGTCGTTCACCGGGAAGTGGTGACCGAGTCGCGTCGGATGCTCGTGCCAGTCGCCGAGGGCGAAGCTCACGTTGAGCGTCGTCGCCGGACTGACGCCGTCGATGAACGCGAATCGCTCCTTCTCCGGCGTCCAGTAGAAATTGTACGTCCAGAAGATGACGTCCGCGTCCGGAATCTCCGCCCGTACGGTCTTCTCGATTTTTGCGAGCCACTGCGGATAGTCGCTGCAGGGATAGCGGCTCGGGTCCGGCAGTTGCTTGCCCTTCTCGTCGGTCTGGCGCGTCTTCGAACGGACGCGCGGATCGCGCGACTCGAAGTAGCATGACTCGGGAACGATCAGCACGCCCTTCGCATTCTTGCAGCGCTTGACGACCGAGCCGTAGACGCGCGCCATCTCCGCGTCGCTTTCGGGATCGTCCGGGTGCCTCTTCGCGGAAAGCGAGCTGTAGAGATACGCGTCGAGTCCCCACTTCGCGGCACGGTCGATGAGATCGGCGAGATCGTCCTTGCCGCCCTCCGTCCGGTCAGGACCCATGACGTAGAAGAGGATCGCGTCGAAACCCGCGTGGGCGATCGTGGCGAGATGCTCGTCGGGGAACTCGTCTAGCGCGTAGCCCGTGTGCGTCATGCGCGGCGAGAACTTCATCCGGCGCTTCTCCTTGCCGACCTTGAGGAACGGCGCGCGCCGCAGGTTCATGAGATCTTCAAGGTGATAGAGCGCCTGCGCCGCCGCGCGCCCGTCGCGCGCGAGGATGGCCACCCCCTTCTTCGCCACGTTGATCACGTACTCTCGCTCGGCGAGCGACTCGGAGAGCCGAACAGCCACGCCGCCCGCGGACCCCTTCTTCGAGACCGTCGCCCTAACGCCCATCGAGGTCTTCAGATAGCCGGCGAAATCTTCGTTCGGCACGGTGCAGCCATCCTTGAACTCGAATTCGTCCGCCTCCGGCTTGAGCGTCGGATCGCGGCGGTTTTTTTGATGGATCTCGAGAAGCCGCGTCCGGAACGCATAGGGCGGTTCAACGTCGGTCTTCGGCACGGGCTTGATGACGAGCGGCTCTGAAAAGCCGACGTTGCCGGCGGAATCTTGGGCGAAGAGCTGAAACGCATGCGGCACGTCGAAGGACGGCACCTGGTTCTGACGACCCGGCTCCATGTAGCGCGTCGTCCGGTAATAGGCCTCGTCGAACGGCACGCGGAACTCGTAGGGCGGGTTCGTGCAGCACTGGAGCGGATACCCCGAGTCGAAAAGATAAACCGCCTTCAGGGGCAGACCCTTCGAGGACGCCGGATTGGCGTTCGCCCGGAAGATGAGATCAGCACCGATTCCGACCTCGCCCTCGCTGCCGGAGACAGGACGCTCCTTCCAGCTCACGCGCGGCGCACGGGTGCCGGTTTCGGGATACTCGTAGATGCGCACGCGATCGATACGGTACCAGTCCGGGAACGTGCAGCCGGTCACGTCCTGCGTGTCGGAGTTCCACTGGCTCTTCATGATCTCGCCGGAGAGGATCGCATGGAGCGGCACCGTGCCGCAACCATGGTTGAACGCGTCGAAGGTCACGGACTCCCAGGGACTGTGCCACGCGCGAGAGGAGATGAGCTTGCCGTTGATGTAACAGGATATCTCAAACGGCGTCCACTTGCAGCCGACGTCATACCACTCGTCGGGGCCGCCAGGAATCTCGGAGTTGTAGTTCCAGCTCTTGAGCGCCTTCATCGAGCCGCAGTAGAGGTGGAGGTTGTGGTCGATCATGTTGAAGAGCTTCCCGGACTTGTCCCGGCGCCGCGTGTAGAAGTCCTCGAAGATGTCGATCTCGAAACCCTCGGTGAACGGATTCGCGTTCTTCGTTCCATACAGCCAGAACGCCGCCCACCATCCGTTCTGCCGCGTGAACCTGACACGTGCCTCGAAATAGCCGAAGCGGTAATTCTCGCGCGTCATCACCTCGGCCGTGCGGAGGTTCTTCGAGACCCGGTTCGTGCAGCCGGGCGTGAAATCGCAGCCGATCCTGAGCTCCCCGTCGGCGATCTTGAGCAACCCCTCGGGATTGGGATGGCGGAGCGTCCATTTTGTCATGTCGAGCTCCGTACCGTTGAAATCGTCTTCGAAGACCTTTTTCCATCCGGCCTTGTCCGGATCGAACGTCTTCATCGGCGTGATCTTCGCCGAAAACGCGCTGCGCTCCGCCTGCACGGCGGTTCCCGTCAGGAGCTCGTCGAGAACGATCTCCGCCTCGTTGTCCGGCTCCTGGGAGCGGAACGTCGTCAGCACCTTGACTGGACGGCTGACGCTCCACTCAAATCGCGGCGCGGGGAACTTGAGGTGATAAAGCCTCGAATCGCCGAGGCCCTTGACGGCGAGTTCCGCCTCACCGCGCCGATTGGCCGTGAACAGGAACTCCGCCGGCAGTGACGCGCACGGAACCTCGAGCCGCTTGCCCGAACAGACGCAGACAAAATTCTCCGACTTCGGGTCGTGCTCGACGGAAAAATCAAAAGTCTCTTTTTTTGCAAAAAGGAATTCGGTGACCAGTTTCGACGCGACGTGCTCCCTGCGTCCGAACGAATAGATGCGGAAGGAACGGGCGAACGCCTTTTGGTCGTCCGCCGGAATACGGAGGTCCGCAGTCGTCGACTCGACTGTTTCTTTCGCTTTCGTGCGGAAGGCGGCCTGGCGCGTCTCGACGAGGAGTCCAGGCGCGATAAGCCCCGAAAAGATTTCCGGCGAGCCCTCGCGCGTTTTTTCCGTCTCGAAGTCCTCCCGGACGAGAACCGTATCCATCTTCCAGGCCCCGCACGCATCCGAAAGCGCGAACGTGCACGCCAGCGCAAACATTGCAACGGACTTCATCATGTCAGTCTTTCCTTTCAGATATTATCCTCCCGTACATTCCGGGAACGAGATTGCCGATATTGAGACGGCTTTCTTCCGAAGGTACCGCCTCGGGCCAGACGGGTACGCCGTCGCGACGGAAGCAGATCCAGGCAGGACGCCGCGCCGGTTCCGCGTCCCAACCGCAGGCGTTGAGGACAAGTCGGAACGTCCAGCCGTCGTTCTTCTCTTCTACAGAGTATGTGCGAACCACGTGATTCGGCGTGATGACGTTGAAGGCGCTCGTGTCGGCCGTGCCGTCGCGGCGGAGCGTGACGTGACGCGGCCAGGACGCGGCGCAGGCATCAAACGTCAAGACCTCGACGGAATCTCCAACCTGGACTTCGCCTTCGAGCACGAAGTCACCGTTCGCGGCGAATGACGGACGGAAACGGTACCGAAGGTTTGACGGTTTCCATTCGCCGGTCAGGACCTCGTCGAGTTCGCGGTTCAGTTCGCGGACCGCCTTGAACTCGCTTCGGACGTCGGTCCATTCGCCACACGGAAACCGCGCGGCGGTTTGTTCATGTTCCGAAAGCGGATAGGTCTCGCCGCGCTTCAGAACCGTCTCGATTTCCGCGAGTTCGGAGAGAGCGCGGTCGAGTTCTCCCTGCCGCCAGACGAGTTTCGCGGGATAGAACTGGTGAACCTCGGCTTCGGAATGAAAGCCGAGACGCGAATCGGCGCGGGCGAGCGGAAGCATTTCGGCAGTGACGCGTTTCTCGTTCAGAACGCAATCCTTCATCGCCGCAAGCTCGGAAAGTGCCATCCGGCTGTCACCGCGCAACCGGCTCGCGGCCACTGCGCACGCACGGTGCCGGTAGAAGTCGAAGACGTCTGAAGCCGACTCGAGGAGAAGCGCAAACGCCTTCAGGACACCGAGATCCTTCGTCCGCGCGGCGTTCCCGGCGTATTTCGCCTCAAGCCGCGCGATTTCCGGAGCCGCCGCGACGACGATTGTCTTCATCAGCGAAGCGAGAATCGACGCCTCGTCGAGCGTGTGGTTCTCGAGACACTCGCCGATCGCATCCCCGCTCGGCGGATCATGCGGCTTCCATGTGCGGGCGAGCGGCTTCATGCGGACGAACGGTTCGAGCGGCCAGGCGACGCCGGCGTGGAACGGGCCGTAGTACTGCATGTCGTTCGAGAGAGGATACTCCGCGTAGGCGTCCGAAAAATCCTTCCAGAGCTTCGCCATCGCCGCGGCGTCAACGTCCCAACCCGGTTTCGCAAGCCGCAGGAGGAACTCGTCCTCGCTCTCCGTGAAATCGGAGAACGCGAGCTCTCCCGCCGCGCGGTTCATGAGACCCGGATAGTTCCCGAAGTACCAGCACTGCATCACGCTCGTGCAGCCGGCCGCCCTCATCGCCCGGTATTTGCGGTAGAGAAGTCCCGGAACGGGAACATACGGGACCGTTGCGCATTCGTGCGAACAGGCGACCTGGATTTTCGCGCCGAGGCGGCTGCCGGCACGACGGGCGGACTCCGCCACGCGCTCGAAGGCCGGGGACGGACCGACATAGGAAAGCCAATAGTCACCTCCGGAACGGTAGCGCCCGAGCTGGTTCTTCACCGCGCCGGACTCGAAGTTGTAGAGCATCGTCACGCCGTCGGGCAAATGTTGCGGAATCTCGAAAACCCACGGCGCGCGTCCGGACGCGACGTGCGGCTGGTAGAACCAGCTCAGGAATTCGGCATCGGGATTGACGCTCCGCATCCCCTTCACGAACGCCTCTGCCGTCCGGGCATGGAGCTCCCAGGGCCTGAGCGAACGGCAGCGCGGACAGGTCGCGGCATGTCCTGTCACGGGATCGACGGCGCTCAGGCAGGTCGTCGGACGCTCCCCGTGCGAGAGGTTGAGGATGCCGGGAAGTCCCGGCACTTTGCGGAAGAGCTCGGCGACCGATTCCTCGATGTGGCGGCGCCCCTCCGCGGTTGACGGACACAGGAGGCGGTGATCCGGGAAATCCGGCCACGTCGAGAACATCTCCGGATGCGTCTTGACGAGCGGATCGTCCTTCGAGAAGAACCGCGGCTCGATGCAGAACGGCCAAACGCGGATGCCATGGCGACCGCACTTCTCGACCGTACGGCGCAGCTTCGCGTAATGCTTCTCCGAAAGGTCGCGGAGTTCGATGGAGAGCCAGAGTCCGTTCACCCCTTCGCACGCCAGACGCTCGAGATAGGCGTCTGGATAGTAGTCGACGTCATCCGTCAGCTCGTCCCGGTTGAACGGGGGGCGCTTGATCGGCGAGAAGTAGCAGCGCGAAATCCGGTGTCTGAGCCAGGGAGTCCGTCCGCACACGCGCAGGTTTCTGGCGGCAGATGCGTCCGGTTCGGCGAGTTCCGCCTTGAACGTCCACTCTTCAGGAGATGGCGCGGGCGGCACAGGCGTCGCCGCGGCAGAAAACGCCGCGGCGAGCATGACTCCGACGCAACCGGCGAACGGACTCATTTGAAGATTATGATCATTCCGTTGGAGCATACGAGTTGGACGACTTTCGCCCCGCAGTTCACGTTCCAGTACGAGAAATCGGGGAGGTCCGTCGAAGCGAACGCCCCGGAGACTCCGCCGCGCCGAAGGAGATCGTGCCGCTGGGAATCGTGTGATTCGCACCGGAAAACGCGATTCGCCCGACCGTGGCGCTATCGGCCGAGATCGTGACCGGAACCTCATTCGTGATATGGACGAAGTAGTTCGCCGTATTCGGAACCGCATTTCCCGACCAATTCGCCTTCTCACTCCAGCTTCCGCTCGTTCCGCCGATCCAGTAGGCGTGGATGCCGAAAACCTGACTAGAGACCATGCACGTAGCCACAGCCACGAGGAAACGAACGTGATTCCTCATAAATACTTTTTCCCCAATATGGATTTAAATTCACTAGCATTCCATAGACGTGACCGAGGCATCGGCTCCTATGGTTGACACCTATTATGCGGGGGGGGCGAAAACAGTCAACCCCGAAAACCCGAAAAAAGCCGGGCTCGGGCGTCTTTTGGTGCCCGGCGTTGACGGCGGAGCCCAAAAGAAGTATGGTGTGACCGTTTTCCGGTCGGGAAGGGAAAACAGGTCGGATGTGTACGGTACGGGATCGAGCTTTTCGATCTGGCGCTGAAAAAGAGGGGGTAAGGGGTTTAGAGGAGTTGTCAAATGAAACTGGAAATCACCCCGCGCCGCGCCATTGCCGCGGCATTACTGGTCGGCTGTATGCAGATTACGAAGGCCGCGGAGCTAACGCCCTTCCCGGAATTTTCGAAGCCGCGCGCGCTCACCGCGGGACCGCATGACCACTTGCTCGCGAATTACTTCGGCATCAACGCATGGAGCGGAGACAACCGTTATCTGCTGGTGCTGGAGACCGACTTAAAGGACAAGTTGCCGGACGGGAGACCGTGCACGCTCGGGTTGACCGACACGGCGGACGGGAACACGTTCATCCCGGTAACGACTACGCGGTGCTGGAACTTCCAGGAGGCGGCAATGGCGCATTGGCTGCCCTGGGCTGAGGACACGTTCGTCTTCAACGATCTGCGGGACGGCAAGTTCTGCGCGGTGGTGATGAACTGGAAGACGAAGGCGGAGCGCGTGATGCCGTATCCGGTGAGCGCGGTGTCCGAGGATGGGGAGTGGGCGATTTCCATCAACTATGCGCGGCTGTTCATCACGCGGCCGGATTACGGTTACTCCGGCAACGGGCAGGACCCGCGCAAGGGCGTGGTGTTCCCCGCGGACGACGGACTCTGGCGCGTCAATTTGCGCACCGGCGAGGCGCAACTGATTGTCGCCACTGCCGCGGTGCGGGACCAGGTGCCGAAGGTCGGCCCAACGGGCATGAGCTACCTCTGCCATACGGTCATTTCCAAGGATTCCAAGCGCATCTACTTCCTTTCCCGCAGTGTCGAGGAATCGATGGAGGGCGTGAAAAAGTTCAAAGGCGTGAACTGGTTCACGACCGCTTTCACCTGCAACGCGGACGGATCGAACATCCGCCGCTGCTTCCCGGACGGATGGGGTTCGTCGCATTTTAACTGGAAACCGAATCTTTCCGAACATGACGCCGCCACGATGATCGTCACCTGCAAATGGCAGAACAAGGTCTATACCCATGTCGAATTCACCGTCGGCGACGAGGATAAGGCTCATCAGGTCGGCGGGGATGCCATGCACTTCGACGGGCACTGCATCTACACCCCGGACGGCACATTCATTTCCGGCGACGGCTACTTCGACAAAAAAGGCTATCGCCACTGGAAGATGGTGCGGCTTGCGGACAATGCCGTCAAGGACATCGGTGATTTCTGGACGCCCGAGCTCTACCGTGACATCTACTGCCGCTGCGACCTGCATCCGAGATGGCGGCCGGACGGCAAGCAGATCGGCTTTAATTCCGTCCACGAAGGTTCACGCCAAGTATATGTGATGGATGTGAAGTGAAGGTATCCGCTTTCGCGCCTGAACGGCTTCTGCTGAACAACAACTGAAAACCCAAAAATCTATGAAAACCATTCTGTTCCCGATCCTCGCGGCCCTCGTTGCCGCCGTATCTTCCGCTGGAGCCGCCGAGTCCCGCATGGACCGCAGCCGGCTCAATGTCGGCGCGTATTATCTCAAACCCTTCGCGCGTACCGAAACCAACATCAAGGAGGCCGCCGAATGCGGAATCGACTTCTTCTTCGACCAACGCGGCAGCGCGGAATCGCTAGAGTTGTTCAAGAAATACAACATCGGCCTCATCGTTTCCGGAGCGGTTCCCGGTTGGTGGGGCGGTAACGGCGAGAACGCGGGAACGATGTCGGCGAAGAATCCGATTGCAAGCTACGCCTCCTCCGCCAAGAAGTTCGTCGATCATCCCGCCATCTGGGGCATCGACATCGGCGACGAGCCGTCCGCGCTCGATTTCCCCCATTACGGCAAGGTCTATGAGGAGGTCAAGCGGCTATTCCCGAACCAGTTCCCCTACATCAACCTGTATCCGAACTACGCTTCGATCGCGAAGAACAGCCCGGAGCAGACGGTCAATCAGTTGGGAACGCGCGCGTATACCGAACACATCGCCGCATTCTTGAAGAACGTGAAGTCCGATTACATCTGCTTCGACTTCTATCCTTACTCCTTCAGCACCAACTCCGGCGAGGCGCTGCTCATCGAAGCTTGTGAATGAAAGGGGACGCGCGCGCCGTCGGAACATTCCGAAGCCCAGGCGACATGCTCGAGCGCGCCCTTCCGTGAACGCACGACCGGGTTGCCGCTGTGCGGCCCGTCCTGGCCCGCGGCACCGATTCAGCGGATCGTCGCGCCCGCTAAGGCGGCACGCACGTCCGCCTCGCTCTTCTGCGTAGTCCAGTAGGCACGGTTCTCCGCCTTCAGCGTGCCGACGCCGTTGGCCAGCACGAGTTCGGACTTGTCGGCGATATCCCAGTAGGCGACAACGCGCTGGCCGTTGCGCTCGAAGACGAAGGCGCGCACGCGCGACCACTTGTCCCCGGCGACGTCCAACTGCTTCCACTCGAGGAGTTCGTACTCTCCCTTCTCGTTCAGGAAGAGATGGAACTCCTTAGCAGGATCCTTGAGCATCTCCTTCTGGGCGGGCGTGAGCCACTTTTTCAGGCGAACGTCCTCCCAGCGGCGCACCGTCTCGAGGATGTCGGCCGTCCGCTTGTGCTGGGCAAGAGTATTGAGGTCGAACTGCATTGTCGAGGGACAGTCGAACGCGGCCGCCTTGGACGTGCCGTATTCCCAGATGTCGGCCTGCGTGCCGACCGTGCGGCGGCCGCCACGGAAGAGGCCCTTTTTGAGTGCGGGCTCGCCGTCTAGGTTCGGCAGCCAGAAGCCCCACCAGCCGAAGTCCACACGAGTAAAGTCCATCGCCAGGCGCTTTGCTGCGGCATAGGGATACTCGATGATCTTGCCCTTGAAGATCTCCGAGCCGAAGACATCGAACGCGTTCGCACCCGACTGGATGTGCCAGCCGAAGTGGCTCTTGGCGCAGCCCTCGGTAAAGAGCGGCGCGCAGCCCGTCTTCGCCGTGCAGACCTGCACACAGCGGTACTGAGAAAGCGAGATATTGACCGTACACGGCACGTTGGCGTCTTCGGAACCGTCGAAGTAGAAGAAGTCGATGCCGCACTTGTAGATATTGGCGATCTTCTCGGCTATCTCGTCCTGCAGGGAGGAATCCTGATCGATATACGTGGAGATGGCAGCGCACTCGCTGATGCCCAGGACGCCGCCGATCTCGCCACGCGGATGATCCTTCGCGTGGGTACCGAGGTGGCGGCGTTTGACGCCGAGGAACTTGTAGGGGCGTTCCGTAGTATAGCCCTCGTAGGTGAAAAGCTCAGAGCCGAACTTCAGCACGCGGATCTTCGGGTGCATCGGGGCGGAGACGGGATTCTCCTCGACGAAGAGCTCGCTGGGCTTCTCCGAAATCGGCAGCGGCTGCGAAAGCGTAAAGTGCTTGATGAGGGCGAGGCGGTGGTCGGCTTCGGGAGTCACATACGAACTGTCAAGTCCGATGAAGGTCTGTAGCGTGTGGAAGCCGATCGAAATGCCTTCCTTGTGCAGGCGGTCGAACGCGGCCGTCAGGTTCTCCTCGGTCCAGCCGTTGTCGAGGGTGTAGTCCGGCAGCGTCCTGTAGCTCTTGGCCTTGATCAGGCAGGGGTGGTAGATGAGCAGCATGCGGAAGCCGCCCTGTTTCATGTACTTGAGGATGGCGTCGACATTCTCCGGGCGGAAGGCTCTGCCGACCCAGAAGAGGGACGCGTTGAGGCGGCTGTCGCGGCGGCTCTTCACGCCGCGCGGAAGCCCGAGGTCGCGCTCGACGGCATCGATCTGGTCGAGGAACTCCTGTTCCTTCGTCGCAACGGCCAGAACAGCGATGCCGTTGGTGACGCCGTAGTTCTTGAGTGATTCGACCGTCAGCTTGCGAAAGCCGTGGCGACGCTCGTTGTCGACGTCCATGTACGGTGTGCCACCGATAACGCCGACAAGTGCCTTGTCGTCCCACATCACATTCAACCAGTCGCCGAAGTTCTTGCGCTCCTTCACCGGAAGCTGCAGCAGGCGGAAGGACTCCACCGGCGGGACGTCTAGATTCCAGTGATAGTACTGGTGCTCGTCCTCATGGTTGGAGATGAGACGGTCGATCTTGAACGTCGCATAACCCTCGGGCGTCTCGGTCACGCGCACTGTGACCTGATACGGCGCAGTCTCGAAGCCCATGTAGAGGAGATCCCCCTCGCGACGGATGCGGTTGGCAGGATAGGTCGTGCGCTTGGCCTGCTGAACAAGGCGGATCTCGTTGTTAAACGGCCGGATCTGGGTCGACGCGAAGACGGGGATCTTCTCATCAGTTAGGAGGCATTCCTCGCCAGTGGCCTTGGCAATCAGCGACTTGGCCGTGGCGTCGGGATTAATCGTCAGCTTGAATGTCTTCGTCTCGACGACAACAAGCGTCTTGCCGTCGAAAAGGTCTTCGGGGGGCATCGTCTCGGCACACGCGGAGAAGACCGCCAGAGCGCCAACTATCAGACAAAGCGTGTGAATCATCACGACACCTCCCAACCGGGGGCGTATTCCCGGTTCCAGAATCTGGCAGCCTCGGGCGATGCCGAGACAAGCGCGCCCGTCTTGGCATCGGCAATCACATCACCGCCGCCAAGTTGCGCCATGTTCGCAAAATGCGTCATCGACACGCTCTTGACGGCCTCCTCGACCGGAGACGCCGTTCGCGTATCCCTTGCGCGGATGCACTCGGCGAAGCGGGCGAGATGCGCCACGTCCATGCTTCCGAACGACATCGTCTTCGAAAGATCCGACCCCGCGTCGACGGAAACACCTTTCCACTCTCTGACCAGGGCTCCCTTCGCATCGTACAGGGCACTCGTGCAATTCGGACGGAACAATACCGCACCTTCAAGGCCATAGACCATGCCGCCCGTTCCGCAGTTCATATACGGATTGTTCCTCACGCAGGAGAGGCATTCCCACGTGATGAACTTGCGGTCCGCGAATTCCCAAGTGGCATTGACGCTGTCCGGCCATTCCCAGTCGTCATTGTCATAGAAAAAGCGGCCGCCGCCGGCTGTCGTCCTCCGGGGATACCCGTCTTCGCCAAGAGCCAAGCGCACGAGGTCCGTGAAATGCGGCGCATTATTGCCGTTTTCCCCCGTTCCCCAGCGAAGGAACCAGTGCCAGTTGTAATGCACGTAATTGTCATGGAACCCCGTGCGCGGCGCCGGCCCCTGCCAGAGGTCCCAGTCCAGCCACTCCGGCACGGCAACCGGTTTGCCGCGTCCGATCGGCGGACGCGCCGCCATGTACCACGCTTTCCCCCAGCGAGGCTCTCCGATGGCACCCTCGCGAATCGCCTTAATGGCCGCAAGCGCATTGCTGTCGCTCCGCCGCTGGTTGCCCATCTGGAAGATGCCGTTCGTCGCACGCTGCGTGGTGAGCAGAATCTCGCTCTCCCGCTGACAGAACGAACAGGGCTTTTCCACATAGACGGCCTTTCCCGCCTTCATTGCCTCCCACGCACACCAGGCATGCCAGTGGTCAGGCGTTTCGCACAGGATGCCGTCGACATCCTTCATCGCAAGCACGCGACGCACGTCCTTCTCCTTGCGCGGTTCGACGCCCGTCAGGGCCTTGATCTTCGCCGCGGCAGCAATCAGAGCACGCGAATCGACGTCACAGACGACGGCAATCTCAACGCCCGGCACTTTGACCGCATTCTGCATCACCCCGAAACCGCGGCCTTTCTCGTGACAGCCGATAACCGCCAAGCGCACACGGTTTGATGCCGCGTGCTGACCAAAGGCATTGCCTCCGGCTGCGATAAAAAACGTCCCTGCACTCGTCTTGATGAAATCTCTTCTGTTCATAACGACATCCCCTTACATGAGTCCTTTGAAATAGTCATAAGATTCGGAAATCCACTGCGGATTATCCGGGAACGCATTGGCCAGTTCAAGCCCGAGACAGCCATCGTAGCCAATTTCCCTCAAGGCCTCGAAGATGCCGTCATAGTCAATGCTTCGTTATTCGAGCGCCCTCATGATCCGGTAGGTCATGCCACTGAAATACGCCCGCTCGGGATCGGAATTCTCCTGCGGATCCATCGCAAAGGTGTGATTGGCGGACATGATCGACTTCCAGAATTCCTGATAGTACTCCGGTTCGCGGCCGAATTCAAAACCATGGCTCGTCACATAGAAGCTGATCCGGCCGGACGGCGGACACTTCGGAGCATAGGGACGGGTGACGCCGTAGCCCTCAAACTGCACCAAGACCGGATACTTCTTCGACACGTCCGTAGGCACCGTGAGATAACCGGTCACCGGACGCGGCCCCGCGCAGGCGACTTCGACGACATACGCCTTCATCCCCTCGGTCTCGCACTCGCCTTCCGTGAGCTTCGCCGTCATCGGCGTCTTCGCGAGCCGCGCCCGACGCTTCGTCCAGAACGCATCGAAATCGTCCGGCTCGGGAACGGACTCAAGCGTCTCGATCTCGACACCCGCGCTGCCGGAGAACTCGAAGCTGCGCTTCCGTCCGTTCTCGAGCGTCGCCTCGACGCGCTGGCCCTTCTCGTTCTGGAGAATCGAATAGAACCACACGAACCCGGGGCGATCGAGCGAGGTCTTGTAGACGAACGGTTTTGCGAGCAGCTCCGCCGCGGGAATCTTGCCGGACTCGGTCTTCCCGTCGTCGCCGGTACGCTTCCAGCTGACGAAGTGCCCTTCGCCGGTATAGTCCGCGCCGCAGCCCTCGAGCGCGATGGTAAAGGACATCTCCTCGCCGCACGCATACAGCGCCCGGTCGCGGTCGCACACGCCGTGAAGCACCGCCTCCGGGGAAATGGCGAGCGCGGAAAACGCCGAAAACAGAAGAACAATCGACAGCAGCTTGTTCATAATGGATCTCATTTCATGTGGATGTTGACGAAATTGACGGGACAGTGCACGGCGCCGTTCGCCACTGCGGCCGCCAGCAGCGCCGCCGCCATCAGTGCGCTTCTCATCTTGTCAGTCCTCGAACTGCGGCGTGACATAGACGTCGTCGATGTCGGCTGTGCTGTCGTCGCCATGCATCCGGAAGCGGTGCGCGACGCGCTCGGTCGGATAGCCGAGCTTCGGCGTATCGAAGGAATAGACCTTCCACTCCGGCGTCAGGTCGAACGTGTTGTTCTTCGACGTGCCGCCGACGATGCAGTAGCCGCCGAGCTTCGTCTGCGGCGGGTGATTCGTGTAGCTGGCCGTCCACAGCGTGAGCTTGCCCTTGCCGCGCGCGCGGAACGTCGTGTGGAGCCGGCCCCTGCCGTCGCCGAGGAAATACTGCGAGATGTCCGTCCCCGGCGCACCGTGGATGCGGAGATAGTGGTTGCCGCCCTCTTCGACGAGTTCGCCGGGAGTCTCGGTGTCGCCCCATTCCTTCGGCACGTTCGGACTGGTCCACTTTTTCCACGTGAAGCGCCGGTCAGTCGGATTGGGCTTGACCGACTCGAAGCCGGCGTTCTTCCACGGCGCGACATCGTGCCCCTGGCTGATGCCCTGCACACGGCCGGGCGTGAACTTCATGTTGATGAACATCGCCGGCGCGTAGAAGAGTCCGTTGCAGACGCTGGACGTCTCGCGCTTCGCACCCTCGACCTCGCGCTGACGGGCGACGTTGAGCCGCCATGTCGATCCGTCGAAGCAGTTCTGCCCGATCTCCGTGCAGGGAATCGCGATCTCGACCGTCCAGCGGTCCGCCCCCCTCTTCACGGCCCACTTCGCACGCGTCATGAAGGACGTGTCGCAGTCGGAAACCGTGTTGCGCCGCAGTTCGAGAATCTGGCCCTCCGAGTTGACGTGGATCTGGAAGCACCGCTCGAACATGTCCGGGAAGTTGTAGAAGAGCTCGATGTGGTTGCCGAGCTCACCGTAGCCGTGCTGGCGGTCGACGGACTTGCCAGCCTTCATCTTTGCGATCTGAGGTTCCATCGCCTCGACCGCGATATACAGGTGGTCGCGGTCGTAGACGACGCGCGCATACGTCTGCTGGATGTCGGCCGTCTTGACGAGCGAGTGGTCCGCCGCCTTGAAGTTGCCGAGGACGTCCGCGTTCTTCCAGTCCGCCTCGTCGAGGACGCCGTCGACCGCGATCGTGCCCGTACGGCGGTAGACGTTCAGTTCCTTGAAGTTGTCGAGATAGACCTGGCGCGCCTTGAGCCACGTGCGCTCGAAGATGCTCTTCTCCATCTCGACGTGCTTCAGCGCGCGGGCGTCGGGATCTTCCTTCGCGAGCGCGACCGCCTTGTCCAGGAGACCCTTCAGCTTCTGCTCCATGCCCGCCTGGTCCAGGCAACGCCCCATCGGCGCACCGCTGCCCCAGCCGATGCAGCCGGGCGTCTCGAAGAACGCCTTCTCAAGCGTCTGGCGGAAGTCGCGCATCGCGCCCTGCCACGCCTTCTTGCCGTAGTAGAGCGAATTCGCCTCCTCCCACTCCTTCTCGAAGTCGCGGGTGACATCCCACTCAAGGCGCGAGGAGAGGTAGCACGTCTGCCACATCGCATACCACGCGTCGTTGTGGCCGTAGAACGGCGCCCACTTCTTCGCGTAGTTGAGGAAACGCGGATACGGCCCGCCGCAGCAGAAGTGCGAGCCGCTGCACCCCATCTCGCGATAGTCGAGAAAATTCTGCCGGAGAATGCGCTCGACCGGCATGAACTCGCTGCCCGGCGTGCCGCCGCAACCGATCTCGTCGCGGTTGACGACGAGCGGCAGGCCCGTCTTCGCCCAGAG
The DNA here is from genome assembly GCA_028700415.1 of Kiritimatiellia bacterium. GTDB lineage: Bacteria > Verrucomicrobiota > Kiritimatiellia > RFP12 > UBA1067 > JALHET01. The sequence goes on along the minus strand of JAQVSS010000006.1, from coordinate 2,368 downwards.
CGAGTAGATCTTCTTCATCTCGGCGTTGATCGTGCACTTCGGATCGAGGCAGTGGTGGCGCCAGCACTGGTTATTGAAGCTGACGAACACCTTGAGGCGCGGATCGATCTTCTCGCGCACCGGCGGATACCAGTAGTTCTGGTACGCCCAGCCCGCGAACTTCGCGTCGGGGAAGCGCTTCCACACGCGCCTGGCGATGCCGTTGACCATATGCCAGTAGCGGTCGGAGATCTCGCCCTTCGTTCCTTTCGCCTCGGGCGCGTCAAGCGCCTGGCATGCCGAGCACTGGCACCAGAGCGTCGTGTCGTTGTTGCCGAGGGTCATGTACGAGTCACGGCCGTGCGGACGGTCGATCCATCGGCAGACGACTTCCGCCGCATGGTCGAGAAACGCCTCGTTGGAGACGCACGGATTCGGGTCGCCCGCGCTCCAGATGATCTTGCGCTTGCCGTCGATCAGCGGAAACCACTCGGGATGACGCTTGAACGCGGCCTCCGCCTTCTCCTCCGTACCGTTGTACGTGTTGTTGTCCAGGTCCGCCAGGAGCAGCGTCGACTGGATGTGGCCGCACGGGCCGACGCCCTTGACGCACAGCTCCTCGAGGCGGTCGCATTCCTTTGTCCGATTGCCCTTGCCGTCGGTGAAGCCCTGAAGCCCCGCCCCACCCCACTGCATGTTGTTGCGGGCCGTCCAAAGCATGCCCTCCTCACCCGTCGTCCGCGTCTCGCGGATCTTGAGGTACGGCTTCTTCTCCGTCTTGCCGACGGGCAGGGAGACCGAATTGCCCTGATGGACGCAGTATTCGCCGTCCTCGCCCGGCACGAGCCAGCGCATCCCCGCATACGCCTTCAGGATCTCATAGACGCCGTAAAGCGTCCCGCGCGGACCGTAGCCCGTGATCTTCATGCCCGTCTCGGAAACCTCGATCTCGAACTCGTCCTCTTTCCACGGATCAAGTCCGTCCTTTCGCTGCCGGCAATCGAGCACGATCGGATACGCTCCGTCCAGCTCGCCGCAGCCCGTCGACTTCGCGAGGTACTTCGCCAGCTCCTTCGCGCCGAACTTCTCGGGTTGGGACGCGTTCTCGGCCACGACGACGCGGCACATCGCCACGCCGTTGTCGACCAACGCAACCCGCGCCGGTCCCTTCTCGCACAACGGACAGCACCCGCCGAACACCAGGCCGGCCAACGCCAGCGCACCCATGACTTGTCTTTGCATATTCACTTTCTCCTTTGTCCTTTTTCAAATGAACAAGCGAGGACAATGCGCTCTTCTGCGGCTTCTTCTTCGTTTCTCCTGCGCGCACAGTCAGCCTAAGCGCGGCAGTTGAACGGGCGGGTCGTCGATCCCGCCCTTATTTGACGTCACCCTGACTCGTGGCAGTACTCAGTATTACCTGAACTTCAGGTTGACGTGATTGCTCGTACCGTTGAAGACGCCGTTCGCGGCGCTGGAGCCCTCGGGGGGGGCATCCGTCGTCACGCGCTGTCGCGCGACGTTGGCGCGCCATGACGCGCCGTCGAAGCACTGCATGCCGATCTCGCTCGTCGGAATCGCCACTTCGGCGATCCAGCGGTCGGCGAGACGCCGGACCGCGACCTGCGCGCGCGTCGTGAAGTTCCCGTCGAAGTTCGCCGGCGTCACCTGGATGCCGCAGAACGACTGTCCCTCAGAGTTGATCATCAGGTGATAGCACTTCTCGGCCATGTCGGGATACTGGTAGAAGAGCTCGATGTGGTCGCCGAAGCCCTTCCAAGGGTGCGCCGGGTCGATCTTCGCTTTCGCGACGCGCTTGTCCATCGTCGGCTCGAGGCACTCGACCGCGAAGTAGAGCGTCTCCTTCGAGCGGACGATTTTCGCGACCGTCTGCACCTCGGCCGGCACGCGACCATTCCACGGCGGGCGCTTGAATCCGTCGAGCGGCTTCGCGGCGGCCCAGTCCTGCTCATCGAGGACGCCGTCGACCGTGATCTCGCCCTTCTTCGCGAAGACATCGTGCTCGCGGTAGTTCTCGACGTAGGAACGATATCCGTCCAGCCACGTCATTCCAAACATCTCGCGTTCGCGGCGGACGTGCGCGAGGCCCCGCGCGTCGCCGGCGGCCGCCGCGGCTGCCTCCGCGTTCGCAAGGCAGTTCGTCAGCTTTTCCCCGTACTCCGGGAAATTCGCCAGACACTTGCCGATCTGCGAACCGATGCCCCAGCCCAGGCAGTCGGGCGTCTTCATGAACGAGTCCTCAAGATACCAGAGATACGACGCCATCGAATCCTTGCCCGCCCAGCCCGCGCCGTAGTAGAGCCGGCATGCCTCCTGGCGCAGACGGCGGAAGTTGCCCTCGCCGTAGTAGCCAGCGATCGCCGCCAGA
>JAQVSS010000094.1 GCA_028700415.1 Kiritimatiellia bacterium | reverse complement strand
ACGCACCGGCCAGGGCGTGTCGAACCACCAGGAGGCCGCCAGCGAAGGCGTATCGGCCTTCACGCGCGAGTGCAGCGCGCATGCCGCCAGATTCTTGCAGGCCAAGGGCGTAGCGTTTACGCCCGTTACCCACACCGCGGCCACCAGACGCCCTTCGCGCCGCACGCACGACGGGACACCCGCGAACGCCCGTCCGCCCAATCGCCGCTCCACTTCCCGGCAGAACGCGCGCGCCATGCCGGGACGCTCCCAGTAACTCAGCCACACGGTCCGGTCCATGCCGTCCGTGCCTTCGCACAAATAGACGCTGTCGCCCATCCAGCCTTCAAGAAAGCCGAACTGCCGCGCGGACACGACCTTCTCCCCGCCCAGCCACAAGGCCGTGCCGAGAACACCGAGGCTGTTCGTCAACGTGGTCCCCGGCCTTAACCCGGCGAACAGTCCCTCCGCAGGCGCGAACACCGCCGGCGTGAACGGACGCAGGAAGCGCCGCCCCGGATAGAGGATTTCGGCCGTCGTGGACGGGAGATGCGAACGGTAGGCCTCATCGACCGACCGCCAACCCGCGTCACGGCGGAGCCGGTTGCAGAATGCGGCACCGTCCAGGTAAGGCCGCAGCAGCGTGCCGGCCAGAAACGGCGGGCAGTCCTTCAGCTCTCCCGCGACACTCTCCGACACGTCAAGACGGCTGACCGCTGACACGAGGAACGAGCCGAGCGGTGTCGCGGTATTCACCGGGCAGTCCCCGCACAGGCTGTCCGCCCCGACGAGCACGGCGTTCCCCTCTGCGAACGAGGTCAGCGCCAGATTCCTGTCCAACTCCGTGAGCGACGCCTTGGTCAGGCGGTTGAGATCAAAATGCGCGTCTTCGACCGCATGGCAGAATTCGTGGACATAAATGAACCGCTCGACCTGCGGCCCGATCGCCGGCGGCACACCCTTTTGCGCGGTGACAGGCGCGTCCACATAAGCGACCCTCTTTTTTTCCGGGTCATAATAGGCGGCCACCTGGTCGCTCATGAGTTTCAGGTAGAGTTCCCGCAGCGGCATCTCCGGGCCCACAACCCGGAACCGGCGCAACAGCCGCTCGGTCTCCGCCAAAAAACGGCGTTCCTCCGGCTTGTCGAGCTCCGCCTCCAACGCCGCCAACAGCGCCTCCCGCATCTCCCGCTCCACCGCAATTTCGCGCGTCAGCGGCAACCCGCGCAACCGCACAGCCTCGCTCCTGTATTCCAGAAGCCGCGCGTCGCGCCCGCCGCCGGCAGACGCGGCCCCGCGCAGTGACCCGCATCCAGATCCGACACTGAGCGCCAGCACAAAAACGCCGATGGCTCCCAGTCGAACAACCGCATGAATCCGGTCAACCACCCTCTACCCCCTCATGCTTTACATGATATAGCCGTTTGATTGAAATCATGTCAGAAAACAAACGCCGCTTTGTGTTCCCCGGACACCTACACCTCCTTGACGGCGTTGCGGACCACCTGCGTGTGCATCCGCTCGTCAAACACATCCACATGCTTGCCGACATTGATCAGCGTGCCCACCGCAAAGAGCGCCGTGATCAGATTGGTCCCCCCGTAACTGATCAAGGGCAACGCCAACCCCTTGGTCGGCAGGCAACCCGTCACCACGCCGATGTTGAAAACCGCCTGGAAAACAAGCAGCAGGGTCATGCCGAACGCCAGCATCCGCCCGAGCCGGTCCGGCGCGCGCATCGTGATCAGGATGCCGCAGACCAGAACAACCGCGTACGCCAGCACAACCCCGATCGAGAAAACCACGCCGAACTCCTCACCTCCGATGGCGAAAATGAAATCGGTGTGCGCTTCGGGCAGGTAGTTGTATTTCTGGATGCTCTGGTTGAAACCCACCCCCCACGGGCCTCCGTTCTTGAAGGCGAGGATGGCCTGTTCCAACTGGTAATTCGCCGACGACGTGACCTCTTCGGTGTGACTCGGCAAGCTGGGCAGCCACGTCTCCAGCAGTTGTCTCAACCAATCGGGTAGCCACGCCGAAATGCGTCTCATGCGGTTCGCGTTCGTCAGAAGCATGGCCCCCACGCCCGTTATCCCGATTCCCCCCAGCAACAGCAGGTACGGGATCCGCGTCCCGGCCACAAACATCATGACCCCGCCCGCGAAACACACCACCATGGTCGACCCGAAATCCGGCTCCAGCACCAGCAGTCCCGCGATCACGCCCAGCCCGGCGGCGGGGAAAACAGCGCCTTTCCAGAACTGGCGCACACGCCAGCCGATGCGGTCCATCCAGACCCCCATCGCCACCACACACACCACCTTGGCCACCTCGCTGGGCTGCATGCGCAGCGGCCCGAGGTTGAGCCACCGGTAACTGCCGTTGACCTTGAAGCGGATTCCCGGGCAGATCACCAGCAGCAGGGCGATCAGCACGATCAGAAAAAAACCGACCGTGAACAGAGGCGTCTCTTTCCACCAATGGTAGTCAAAACGGCTGACGGTGAACACCACCACAGCCGAAAAACTGAGCCACAACAACTGGCGTTTAACAAAAAAGTGCGGGTCGGCGTATAAGCCTTGAGCCCGCACTGCGCTGGCCGTTGCCAGCAGGACAATCCCTAACCCCAGAAGCATGACTACGGTCAACGCGAGTGTAGTCAGCGTCTTGCGCATACCCCGTTCCTGTTACTGGGCGGCGCCCGGGATTTTCAGGACGGTGCCGGCCTTCAGCTCGGTGGAGGTCAGGTTGTTCAGCGCCTTCAGATCACTCGGGCTCACGCCCCAGCGGATCGCGACGGCATAAAGGTCTTCGCCCTCTTTCACCGTGTAGGTCTGGACACTCGCGTCGGCCGCAGGCGCGGGCGGCGGTGCCGTCTCAACCTTGACCGGGGCGGACTCGACCGCGGCGGGGGCCGGAGCCGCGGCAGGCGGCGGCGGCACGGCAGCCGCGGCGGGCGTCACCACCGGAGCAGCCGCCTTCGGGGCAGCAGCGGCTTTCGGCGCGGCCGCAACAGCGGCCTTCTTGACAGCGGGTTCGGCCGCCGGAATTTTCTTCGCGCCCGGGACCTTCAGCTTCTGCCCGACGGTGAGCCGGTCACTCTTCAAGCCGTTTGCCTCACGGAGCGCGGCGGTCTTAATGCCGTGCTTGTGCGCAATCACCGACAGCGAATCGCCCGACTTCACGACATACGATGTCATGGGGCCAGACACGGCGGCGGACTTGGGAGCCTTGGTCTTGGGCGCCGACACTTTCGATGTCGCAACCGGAACATGGCGGGCTTTGGCAACGTCCACCTGGCCGGGCAACTGGATCACCTGGCCGATGCGCAGCCTGTTCGGCGCGATGCCGGGATTAACCGCCACCACGTCCTGCCAGCGCAGGTTATATTTGTAGGCGACCGCAGAAAGGGTATCCCCACGCTGAATCGTGTACGGAGTCGTCACCGACACAGCGGGCAACTCAACAGGTGCCGTCTCCACCCGGGGCGCCGGCGTCACCGGCTCAACCGGCTGCACTTCGACCGGAGGCTGCTCGCCGCCAGGCACGGTCGTCGTGGTTGTATCCGTCTTTCTCCCAAACATACCGCAACCCTGCAACAGGAGGCAACCTGCAACCAGGTTGGCGCCTGCAACAACACGCATGACTTGACGATTCATTGTGTCTCCTTGTCCTTCTTGCCCTCAGAAAAGAAACGTTCAGAGATCCGCAACCGCGCGAACCTGTGCCGTGAAACGTTCTCCTCTTTCCCGATAGCTTGTAAATTGGTCAAAACTCGCAGTGCCCGGCGACAGCAACACGGTCTCGCCCGTTTGGGCTTCGCGCGCTGCCGCAGCTACGGCACACTCAAGTGTCCCACACTCCTCGCAGAGAACCGACGTGGACCACGCCCGAAACATCTGCCCAGAGCAACGGCCAATAAGATATACTTTTTTTGTGCGTTGTGTCAGCAACTCTTTTATGTTTTCGAGGTCCTCCTCTTTCAGCAACCCCCCGGCGATCAAACGGACCGGAGCCCGCACCATCCGCAACGCCGCCGCCGTCGCCGCCAAACTCGTCGCTTTGGAGTCGTCCACATAGCGCACGCCGCTCTTGCTCTCGCCCAAAAACTGCACGCGGTGCGGTAACGGCTGGAAAGCCGTCAGCCCCTGCCCGATCTGCGCGTCGCTCAAGCCGGCGGCCCGCAACGCCGCCACCCCCGCCGCCGCCGCCAACCCCAGAACCGGATTGTCAAACCAGGAGCCGCGCATACCGATCTTGCAGAGTTGCCCGTCCACCATTCCCGTCACGGCATGCTCCGCATAACGCCAGCCACACCCCGCATCCGCCCCGAACCGCCACAGGGCGACGTTTTCCGGCACACGCCCCTCATCGTCCAGCCCCGCCGGCAATAACGCGACCGCCCCCGGGCGCATGGCGGAAAACAGCTTCAGCTTCAACGCCTTGTACTCCGCCATGTCCGCATGACGGTCGAAATGGTCGGCCTGCAGATTCAGCAGGACAGCCAGGCCGGGACTGAATGTCTGCGTATGCTCCATCTGGAACGAGCTGACCTCTGTCACCGCCCACGCCAATCCCGGCTTTTGCAGAACCAACTGGCACAGCGGAATCCCGTAATTGCCGGCGGGCGACGCGGGAATGCCCGCACGCTCAAACGTGTCGGCGCAGAACTTGACGAGCGAACTCTTGCCCTTGCTGCCCGTCACCGCCAGGATTTTCCCCGGCCAGTAAAACCCGCCCAACTCCAGTTCGGAAATCATCGGGATGCCCCGTGACCCGCACGCCTCGACCCACGGGTGGCGCATCGCAAAAGCCGGGCTCACCACACACACGTCAAAGGCCCCGTCCGGCAAGCCGCCGCCAAAGACCACGCGCCCGCCGGCCTGGCGCACCCGCGCCGCCGCCTCCGCCCGTTTGGACTCTTCGCCCTCATCGGCAACCGTAACGCTGCCGCCGCGCGCCAACAACAGCAAAGCCGCGGCCTCACCGCTCAACCCCGCGCCCAACACCAACGCGTTTACGCCGTCATACCTGCCATTCATTCAGGATCCGCTCCAATCTCATGCCGCGCGACGCCTTCAGCAAAACGCAGTCGCCCGGACTGAAAAGCCCTTCGCTTGCGGCGGAAGCCTCTGCCGCGTCCGCAAAACACGTCACCCGCGATGCGGCGAGGCCGGCCTTCACCGCCTCGCCCGCCAAATAGCGGGCACCGTTTTCCCCAACGGCCACCAGGGCGTCCGGAGAAAGTTCCGCCACACACCGGCCCACCTCGCGGTGCAAGGCCTCCGCATGCCCGCCCAACTCCAACATGTCCCCGAGCACAACCACGCGCCGCCCCTCGCACGGCAGTTTCATGAAGGTCCGCAGCACGGCCGTCATGCTCTGCGGATTGGCGTTGTAGGCGTCGTTCACAAACATCACGCCGGCACGCACAGAGACTTCCCAGCGCATGCCGGGCAGTGTCAGGCGCAACAGGGCCTGCGCGGCCTCTTGAGGCGGCACCCCCGCCGTGCGCGCCGCCGCAAACGCCAACAGGAGGTCGGAGGCGTTGTGCTCGCCCGGCAGCCCGCTGCGCAACACGGTTTGCACGCCGGTCTCGCGTTCCAGCACACAGACCGTGCCGTTCATCGGATCCAAAAACCGGCCGCTGAAATCCGCATCCCCCGTCAGCAGCGAGGTCGTCACCACAGGCGCGGCGGACGCTTCCGCCAACTGCTCAAAACACGCGGTCTCCCTGCAGAGCACGGCGAACCCGTCAGCCGGCAGCACGCGGAGCAACGCGCCTTTCTCCCGCGCAATCGCCTCGACCGACCCGAACGCCTCGATATGCGCGCAGCCGATGCTGGAAATGATCGCCGCGCGGGGCCGGAGCACGTCCGCCAGCCGCGCGATTTCCCCCGGATGGCTCGTGCCCAACTCGAAAATGCCGTACGCCGCATCCGCAGTCAGCGCCAGCAGGCTCAGGGGCAGCCCGATCTCGTTGTTGAGATTTCCCTGCGTGGCGCAAACGCGGCCGCCCGCCGAGAAAAGCGCGGCCGACATCTCTTTGGTCGTCGTCTTCCCCGAGCTGCCCGTGAGCCCCACGATCAGCGCACGGCTCCGGAGCCGCCACGCGCGCGCCGCATCGCACAGCGCCTGCCGCGTGTCGCGCACGCGGAGCAGCGGCCACGCCTCGGCCCCCGCAGGCGCCTGCCACGACTCCCCGACCATGGCCGCCGCCGCGCCGCCGCGCAGGGCCTGCGCCACAAAATCATGCCCGTCAAACCGCTCGCCGCGCAAGGCGACATACAGGCAGCCGGGCGTCACTTTGCGCGAATCTTGTGTCACCCCCCGGAAGGTCCCGGGCAGTGCCTGAGACGCGCCTGAGACCCACCCCGCGAAAGCGGCCGCATCAAAAACCTGTGGTTGCTCCGTTGACATTTTCCGATTGCGCCGAAAAAATCGACAGATCCGATTGAACCGCTTTCACCCGATTCTATCGGTCCCCCAATTTCCCCGCCTCCTCCATCACCACCTGCCGGTCATCGAAGGGAACCGTACGGTCCGCCAATTCTTGGAACGGCTCGTGCCCCTTGCCCGCCACCAGCACCACATCGCCGGCGGCTGTGCCCGCTAACGCGAGGCGGATCGCCGCACGCCGGTCCGGCTCCACCTCATACGGTGTCCCCGCCGGCACACCCGCCAGAATCTCCCCGATAATCGTTGCGGGAGCCTCGCTGCGCGGGTTGTCGGAGGTGACCACCAGCCGGTCCGCCAAGGCCGCGCACGCGCGCCCCATCAGCGGCCGCTTGGTGCGGTCGCGGTCCCCGCCGCATCCGAACACGACCGTCAACCGGCCCCGCGTCATCTCACGCAATGTTCCCAACACATTTGTCAGCGCGTCATCGGTGTGCGCGTAATCCACAAACACCGTGGCCGGCACCGGCGCGGGCACCCGCTCCAACCGTCCCCAGCGCGGCTTGGCCGCTTCCAACACGGACGCCACCGCATCCAGAGGCACCCCCTCCTCAAGCGCCAGCCCCGCCGCGCACAGCATGTTCGCAATGTTGTACCGGCCCGCCAGATGGACGCGTAACGCCCGGCGCCCGCCGTCCGGCGTCACCAGCGTGAACCGGCTGCCGTCGGTCGTCACCGACACGTCTTCCGCCCGCAGGCCGGAGGCCGGCGAAAACCCGCAAGTGACGCTCCGCAGCGGAAGCGTCGCGAGATACTCCGCCATCCGCTCCCCATACCCGGCGTCACGGAAACAGATGGCGGGCGCGCCCGGCGTTTCCCGCGCGAGTTGCGCAAAAAGTTTCTTTTTGGCCTCAAAGTAGGCTTCCATCGTGACGTGGTAATCGAGGTGGTCTTGCGACAGGTTGGTGAACGCCGCGCCCGCAAACTTCAGATACGCCACCCGCTGCTGATCCAGCGCGTGTGAGGAGACCTCCATCACCGCCGAGTCGCACCCCGCGCCCTGCATCGCGGCCAACAGGCTTTGGAGTTCGCAGGCGTCGGGCGTCGTCCGCGTCGCTGGGATTTCGCGCCCCCCGTACTCGACCTTGACCGTCGTCAGGAGACCGGGATTCGAGCCGGCCGCACGCAGGATCTCGCGCAGCAGCCACGCCGTTGTCGTCTTGCCGTTTGTCCCGGTGATCCCGTACACGCGCAGCGTGCGGGAGGGCCAGCCGTTGAGGGCCGACGCGAGGCACGCCAGCGCGCGCCGCACGTCGCGGACCAGAACCACCTGCTTGGCAAACTCATGCAGCGGGGTTTCGGAAAGGATGGCCACCGCGCCTTTCGCCAAAGCCGCGCCCGCATATTTGCACCCCTCCTCGCGGCGCCCCGCGACAGCCACGAAAAGGTCCCCGGGCTTGACCCTGCGGGAATCGCACTGCACCCCGCTGAAGGCCACGCCCGGCGCGTCCCCTTCCAGCAGAACCGCCAGTTCTGGAATCTCCGTAAATTTCATCGCTTTCCTTTTCCGCCGCGCCTCCGCCCGCGAGCCCCGCCATTAGGGACGATTCGCCGCCTGCTCCTCTTCTTCCAGGGGCAGGTCAGGAGGGACTTCGAGATAACGTGCTGTGGCCGCCGCTATTTTCGCGAACGCGGGCGCTGAAACAAACCCCCCCGTGTGTTGCGGCCGCGGCCGTTCCACCGAAACCAAGACGCTGAACACGGGCTCACGCGCCGGCACAAAACCCACAAAGGACGCATAGTAATCCGTGCTCGAATAACCGCCGGGCACCGCTTTCTGCGCCGTTCCCGTCTTCCCGCCGATCGAATACCCCGGCACCGACGCGCGTTTGCCCGTCCCCCCCTCTTCCGTCACGCCGATCAGCATCTCGCGCACCGCGCGCGCGACCTCGGGGCGGACCGGGCGGCCGAGAACCTCGGGCGTGGTCTTAAAGACCGTCTCGCCGCCCGAAGACACGATCCGGCTCACCAGATACGGTTTCATCATCACGCCGTCGTTCGCCAGCGTGGAGTAGGCGTTGATCATCTGAAGGCCCGTGACCGCCACCCCCTGGCCGATCGGCACCCGCGCGGGCTTAAGCCTGTCCCAATCCTTCGACCTGGCGAGGATGCCCCGCTCTTCGCCCGGCAGCTCAATCCCGAGTTTTTCGCCGAAATTGAAAGCCCTCAGGTAGGTCTCGAGCCTTTTGTTCCCCAGCATCAGGCCAATCTTGGCGCACGCGATATTGCTCGATTTCTTCAGCGCGGTGCTGACCGAAATCCTCCCCATGACATGGTCGCGCAAGGGCTTGCCCGCGTACATCCAGCACCCCTCTCCCGCATCAATCAGCGTGTCCGGCGTCACGATGCGTTCGTTCAAAGCCGCCGCCACGGTCACCGACTTCATGATCGACCCCGGCTCATAGACGATCGCAAGGGCGCTGTTCCGCCACACGTCGAGGCTCTCCTGAGTGTACTGTTCCGGCTCGAAGTCCGGGTAGGAGGCCATGGCAAGAATTTCGCCGGTCTTGACCCGCTGCACGATCGCCCACCCGCCGCTGGCCTCAAACTTCTCGACCACTTCTTTCAGCGCCAGTTCCACCTCGTACTGAATATTGTGATCCAACGTCAGGTAGATATCCGACCCCGCGATCGCGGGGACATACATCTTGCGCCGGATCCAGATTTCGCGCCGGCCCGCATCCAATTCGCTTTCGATCATGCCGGGCGTGCCGGTCAAAAAACGGTTATACTGCTGCTCGATGCCGGCTCCGCCCACCCCCATATCGTTGACGAAACCCAGCACGTGCGACATGCGGCGGCCTTGCGGGTACGAACGGCGCACCAAATCTTCGGATCCGACACCGCTGATATGTTTGGTATCCGACAGGATCTCGAAGACCTTGTCGTTCAGCGACACGCCCAATTTGATGTACCGCGAGTCCTTTTGGTTGAACTTCGCGAGAACGTCCTCCTCCCGCAGGTCCAGACACTCGGCAACGGTCTTCGCGATCTGCCGCGGGTCATGCTCTTTCTTGACCGCCTTCGGATCCAGGTAGAACTGGCGCGCAGGCAAGCTGAGGGCCATCGGGAAACGGTCGCCATTGCAGTCGAAAATGCGCCCGCGCAACCCCAGCAAGGTGCGCCTGTATTCGCGTCCGGTCAACTTGGAATGGTCGGCGAGATGCAGGAAGGCCAATCGCGCGCCGACCCCGGCAAGCGCAAAAAAAAGCGCGGCGGCAACCAGCAGGATACGCACCTGTATGCCGCGTTCATGCATAAGCACCCGTCAACCTCCGGAGGGGACCTTCACTTCTGTCCCGCTTTCGCGACCCTCTCGCTTGCGTTACGGTTGCGGCGAAACCTCACCACCGAGAGCTGCCCCGGCACAGGCGAGCCGGTCGCGGCATCCATCCGCACCACTTGATCGGCGGTCGGATACGTCATCGCGATCCCGTGCTGCAGCATGGCCCGCTCAAGTTTTTCGGGAGTCTTCTTCTCGTTCCACCGCGCCTCTTCGCGGACGCGCTCGTTCTCAAGCGCCAGATACTTCTGTTCGTGTTTACGGATCTCCTGACCCAGCTGGCCGCATTTGGAATCCATAAACCAATAACACAGCACCATGCTGACCGACAGCACAATGATGCCCACCACCTGCGGCGGGAGCACTTTCGCCCTGGCCTGTCGTTTATGATTTCGCCTCATCTTCACACCCTCCTAACGGGTCGCATGTTGTTTCAGACTCAAACCGTTTACCGCCGCCGTTCCGGCGTCCCGCACCGCTGAACCGCCCTCAACTTTGCCGAGCGCGCGCGTGGGTTCGCCGCCACCTCGTCCGCGCCAGCCTCCACCGCGTGCCGCGTGACCTTTGTCACGGCCGGCCACTCGCCTTCCCACCGTTCGCCCCCCTGCTGAAGCGACACCCACCGCCCGGCGTGCGCGGCGAAACGCTGCTTCACCAGACGGTCGCTCAGGCTCTCAAACGTGATCACCGCCAGCCGTCCGCCTGGCTTCAGCAACGCCAGACCGTGTTCCAGCGCCTGCTCCAGCTCCTCCAGCTCCCGGTTCACCGCCATCCGCAACGCCTGGAACACCCGCGTCGCCGGATGCCTCGGCCCTTTCCGCCCGCCGAGCGCCGCGCTGACCACACCGGCCAGCCGCCCGGTCGTCAGGACCGGTGACTCCGCCCGCGCGCGGACAATCGCCTGCGCCACCCGCCGCGCCTGCGGCTCCTCGCCGAGCCGCCGTAAAACCCCCGCCAACTCATCGGCCTCCAGCCGGGCGATCAGCTCAGCCGCCGACTCGCCCCGCGTCGGATCCATGCGCATGTCCAGGGGACCCTCCAGCCGGAAGCTGAACCCCCGGCCGGGCGTGTCGAGCTGTTCGGACGAAACGCCCAGATCCAGCACCATGCCGTCCACGGCCGCGAAACCGTTCGCCTCTGCCAGGCGCCGGACCTCCCCGTGGGTCCCGTGCGCCAGCACCTTCTCACCCGGCACAGCCGCCAGCCGCGCGGCCGAACGCTCCAGCGCTTCCGCGTCCCGGTCAATCCCCAGCAGCCTGCCGGCCGGGCCCGCACGTTTCAGGATCTCACATGCGTGCCCCGCACCGCCCAGTGTCCCGTCGATGTAGCTGCCCCCCGGAACGACCGCAAGGGCGTCCACAGTTTCCGGCAGCAACACCGACACGTGCATAGCCCCTCCAGACGCAGCCTCATCCAAATAATGATCGCGCAACAGAACGTCCCCGCCCGGAATCCGCGTCCGTCTTCCCGGCGGCTGCGTCATGTCCGCGATCCAAATCACTTGTCAACCCGCGCGGCGCTTCCGCGCGGAGCCACCTAAAAGTCCAAGGTTTCGCACGCCGCGGCCAACGCGGCCTGATCCACCGTCTCCGCCTCGGGCCGCAACGCGGGCGACCAGAGCTGGACCCGGTTCATCGCGCCAATCATCACGACCGTGTCCGTCAACTGCGCGAACGCCAACAGCCGGTCGCGGATCCGGATACGCCCCTGCACATCCACGACCGCCTGTTCCGCATTCTCGCCGAACACCCGGAGCGCCACGCTCGCGCGTTTGTCGAACAGCGCGCGCTGCCGCAGCTTCTCCAACCGCCCCTCCATCTCCGCAGGGGGAATCAGGTTCAGGCATTTCTCGTTCGGGTCAGGGAAAACATACACGTACGGGGGCGCCCCCATCAGGTCCCGCCAACCGGCGGGCACGGTCAGGCGCCTTTTCGGATCCAACGCGTGATCGAACCGCCCGACCAGTAAACCCGGTCCGGCAGCCGCCACCGCACTCTGTCCGCCCGCAAATGCCATACCTTGACCTTTTGTGACATTATTCAACACCTTCCCCCACCGAAAGTCAATGCCTAAACGCTTTTCCCGTGAAAAAATTTAACCGTCTTAAATATCTATTAACAAGAGACTTACATCTAAAGATCCGCCCCGTATTAAAAAATATTTTTGTTTTTTTACCCCTCAGCCCCGCCATCTTCCCCCCGCACCCGAAAAGAGGCCAAAAGTTTGGCTTGGTGCCGCCCAGTCTTTGTGTTTGAATAATCAAAGGAAACCGGGGTTTCCCCAATCAAAAAACGGAAGGTCTCCTCATGCAAACGGCCATCAGCGGCACACTGGTCGATCCCATCCAGAAAACGAGTTACGGCGCCCTCCTCACGGTTTCGGAGCAGGGCACGATCGCCTCGATCACGCCCGAGGCGACGCCCGCCCCCGGCTATATCCTCCCCGGCTTCGTCGACGCCCACGTCCATATCGAAAGCTCCATGCTCACACCCGCCGCCTTCGCGCGCGCCGCCGTCATCCACGGCACCCTCGCCGCCGTGGCCGACCCGCACGAGATCGCCAACGTCCTCGGCGAGGCAGGCGTGGAGCTGATGCTCCGCCTCGCGCGGCAAACCCCCTTCGTCTTCGGCTTCGGCGTGCCCTCCTGCGTTCCGGCAACACCCTTCGAGACCGCCGGGGCGGAGCTCGGCCCCGACGCGGTCGCCCGGCTCCTCAAGCTCCCCGGCGTCACGCATCTCGCCGAAATGATGAATGTCCCCGGCGTGCTCAACCAAGACCCCGCCGTCCTCGCCAAACTCGCCGCGGCCCGCGCGCTGGGGCTTCCCATCGACGGCCACGCGCCGGGCCTTGCCGGCGAGGCCATTCAGGCCTACGCCGCCGCGGGCATCACCACCGACCACGAAAGCCTCTCGTTCGACGAGGCCCGCGAAAAAATCAAGGCCGGGATCAAACTTCAGATCCGTTACGGTTCCGCCGCGCGCCAGTTCGAGTCGTTCATCCCCCTCCTCGCGCGGTATCCCTACATGTGCATGTTCTGCAGCGACGACAAGCACCCCGACGACCTGCTGCGCGACCACATCAATGCCATCGCGGCCTTCGCGTTCAAAAAGGGGATCGCGCTCCAAACCATCCTGCAGGCGGCCTGCGTCAATCCGGTCACGCACTACAAGCTCCGCCTCGGACTGCTTCAGCCCGGCGACACCGCCGACTTCCAGATCGTGGATGACCTGCAATCCTTCAAGCCCCGCGAAGTCTGGCTGCGCGGCCAGTGCGTCGCCCGCGACGGGGTCTCGTTCCTGCCCGCCGGAACCCCGGTTTTGGAAAACCGGTTCAACGCCGCGCTTCTCCAGCCCGCCGACCTGCGCATCGCGGCGCCGCCCGAAGACGCCTCCGCCCATGTCATCGGCGTGCGCGATGGCCAGCTCATCACCGACCACCTGCTCGAAACCCCCGCCGTGCGCGGCGGGTTTGCCGAAGCCGACCCCGAGCGCGACATCATCAAGCTCGTCGTTTATAACCGCTATACGCCCGCGCCGCCCGCCGTGGCGCTCGTCAAGGGCTTCGGCCTGAAACGCGGAGCCATCGCCTCCAGCGTCGCCCACGACTCGCACCACATCATCGCCGCGGGCGCCACCGACACGGCGCTCGCCACCGCCATCAACGAGGTGATTCTCCACCGCGGAGGGCTGGCTGTGACCGACGACAACCGGAAAGTGCTCACCTCCTTCGCCCTGCCGCTCGCCGGGCTGATGTCCGTCGAGCCCGCCGAAACCG
>JAQVSS010000093.1 GCA_028700415.1 Kiritimatiellia bacterium | reverse complement strand
GAGGTGGTTGGCGAGGCTGCCACCGGACGCAAAGCCATAGAACTCACCCAAAAACTGCAGCCCGATGTGGTCGTCATGGACATCGCGATGCCGCAGATGAACGGATTGGAAGCCACGCGGCAGATTCGCAAAAATGACCCCTCTGTGAAGATCCTCATCCTTTCCGCGCACAGCGATGACGCCTACGTCGAGAGCGTGGCGGCGTTGGGTGCGGCGGGATATTTGATCAAACAAACCTCCGCCCACTTTCTGTCCGAGGCGATCCGGGAAATCCAGAAGGGAAACACCTTTTTCAGCCCCTCAATTTCCAAGCGCCTCCACAAACGGCAGCAGGATTCGCTGAACCGGAAGGGATTGCCGAAGGCGGGCGCCGCCAACCTCAGTTCGCGCGAGGTGGAGGTGCTTCAGCGGATTGCCGAAGGTGAAGCCAACAAGCAGATCGCGGAGAATCTCGGCATCAGTATCAAGACCGTCGAGAAGCACCGGGACCATCTCATGCACAAGCTCGACATTCACGACACGGCGAGCCTGACCCGCTATGCGATCGGGGCGGGAATCATTGAGAGCAGTGTTCAGCTGACTATCGTTTAGCCAACCGCCCTCCGCAGGGCGCACATGATCTGCTACGGTGTCCGGTACGGCATGGCCTAGCTTGACAAAGGCGCGGATGCGTTCGAGACAAGCCAGCCGCCGCGGATCGGAATATGAACGCCGAACACCGAACGTTGAAGGTATTGACGGGATGCGGCGCTTATCTTAGCGCCAGTCATGCCTGTCCCTCATGTCACGTCATGAGCAACCGGGGGCTCACGTTTTGGGCGCATCGGCAGGGGTGTTCTGCGGGGCTTTTCTTTCGGGATGGATCACGTCCTTTTCCGAGTTGAAGACCCCGTCCTGCTGGAAACTCAAAGGCCGTTCCTTGGCGTTATGATAGACGGCCTTCTCCGCGCCGAACCGGAAGATGCCCAGTTTGCGCAGCACATCGATGAAGCTCATAGGATACCTCCTTGTGGTCGGTTTTTATGTGACACATGAGCACAGGGATCGGCCTCATGCCGGACTGGTGAGACGTGTGAGGTCATTCCTTGTCCAGCTTTCCGTCGAACGTGTAACTCTTTCCGGACAGGGTCTTAAAGGTCAGGGCCTTTGCGCCGTACCGCATGACACATGGGGCGCCAACGGTTGAACGGACCGTGGCGGAGGTCAGGCGGCTTTGCCGCCACGCGAGGTCGACTTCGAAGCCTCCCCGGGCGCGCAGCCCTTTGACGCTGCCGTCCGGCCACGCCTGGGGCAGTGCGGGCAGCAGCGAGAGCTCTCCCGAATGCGACTGCACCAGCATTTCGCACACCGCGGCCGTGATGCCGAAATTGCCGTCCATCTGAAACGGCGGGTGGTTGGCAAAGAGGTTGGGCAGGGTGTTGTAGGTGAGGAGGCTGCGCACCATGTGGTGGGCTTTTCCGGGATCGCCCAGCCGCGCCCAGAGGGCGCAGCGCCAGGGCCACGTCCAACTGCGGCGGCTGTCGCCCGCCTCGCCCCGCGCGGCGAGCGAGACTGCGGCGGCCTTGGCCAACCCGGGCGTTGCGGCCACGCTGATCTGCCGTCCGGGATAAACCGCGAAGAGGTGCGAGGTGTGTCGGTGCTGGTCTTTCGGGTCGTCGCGGTCCGTCATCCATTCCTGGAGCTGACCCCACTTGCCGATCTTCGGCGTGACCAGCCTGTCGCGCTGTGCGGCGAGCGCATCGCGGAAGGCGGCGTCCGTGCCCAGCGCGTCGGCGGCGGCAACGGTGTTGTTGAAAAGATCCCAGACGATCTCCTGGCTGTAGCTCACGCCGTCCTCGTCCGGACCGTGTTCGGGCGACCAGCCGTTCGGCACAACGAGGCGTCCGTCGGGCAAGGCTTTGAGCTGGCTCTGCCAGAAATCGCACACCTCCTTGAGGATCGGATAGGCGACGTCCTTGAGATAGGCCTTGTTGCCGCTGAAGGCGTAGTGTTCCCAGAGGTGCTGGCAGTACCAGGCGTTGGCGGTCTTGTCCCATTTCCAGCCGAGGCCGCCGAAGATATTGTGTGAAGTGCGCACGGCCCAGCCGCGTGCGGGCGTGCCGTCGGCGGTCCGGAACTCCTTTTCCGCCTGTGTTGCCTTACGCCAGACGGGAAGCTGGCTGCGGATGAGGTCGAGGAACGCCGTGTGGCACTCCGCGAGGTTGGCGGGTTCGGCGGGCCAGTAATTCATTTGGACATTGATGTTGGAGTGGTAGTCGCTGTGCCAGGGCGGGTTGTTGGTGTTGTTCCAGAGCCCCTGCAGGTTGGCGGGCAGGGTGCCGGGGCGTGAACAACTTTGCAGCAAATAGCGCCCGTACTGGAAAAGAAGGGTTTCTAGCTCGGGGTCAGCCGCGCCTTTGGCGTATGCCGCGAGGCGCTCGTCGGTCGGCAGTTCGCGCTGGCCGGTCACGGTCGGGCCGAGGTCGAGCGACACCCGGTTCATGAAGGAGGCGACATCGGCGAGATGCGCCTGCCTCATGGCGGCATAAGGTTTGAGGTAGGCGCGTGTGAGCTGTTCGTGCACGAGCGGGGCGGGCGCCGCACCTTTCCAATGACACGCATGGTCCGGCGCGTAACTGGTGGCGGCTGCGAGCGTGAGGGTCAGCGCGTCGCATCGTCCGAATCGGCAGACACCGTCTGCCGCGGTGATGGTGCCGCCTGTGGCGGTCATGCGCATGCGGGCCGCGTAGGTGAGCCCGTTCGTGAAACGGCCCTCGAAGGCCAGGTCATCTCCGTCTGCGCGTGTCGTCTCGTTATGCGTGCCGACAAGCCCGACGGTGCCGGAGAGTGCGCCTTGCTTATCGGCGGTGAGGCGTATGACGATCACCTGGTCGGGATGACTCGCGAACGTCTCGCGCGTGTACGTCACGCCGCCCGAGGTGAAGGTCACCGTGTGAAGGCCTGAGGCAAGATCCAGCGCGCGGCGGTAATCCGCAGGCGGCAACGCGGGCGTGTCCATTTCGATCCACAGGTCTCCGAACGCCTGATAAGCGCCCATGGAGGCATAATTCCCGGAAGGGTTCTCGTCGCCGGTCCAGAGCGAGTCCACGTTGAACGGCACGTGCTCACGGTAAGGATCCCCGAACACCATGCAGCCAAGCCGCCCGTTGCCGAGCGGCAACGCATGGCTCGCCCATGCCGTTTCGGCAGCGGGAGCCTTGTAGTGCAGCACCAGCGGGGCGGCTCCCGTATTCATGCTGACAGTGAGCAGCAGCACCCCCCCCTTTACACAAAGGCCATAAAAGGAGCGTCTGCCGAACCCGACGGAGGCCCCATGACGTTGTGTGGCGGGTGACAGGTGTTTGTCTGTGGACGGGACGTTGTTTTTCATCTGCGCTTCCTTATAACAGATACGCCCCGTTCTGACCAGCTTGCGTGTGCGGCGCGTCGGGGCAAAAAAGATGCCCGGTTTTTTGTATACCGCGGTAAAAATTTGCTTGTGCCCTTCCCAACAGTTCCTCTAAACTCCAACGCATTGAATAAAGCGGCTGTTTTTATGTTGATCCTAAGGTGAAGTGACCGGGAGCAACGGAATCTTCGGGAAAAGGAGACAAGCAAAATGAGAAATGCGTGGCTACTGGCAATCGCGGGCAGTGTGGGCGTGATATCAATGGTTTCAGGGGACGAGATCCTTTTCAAATCTGGGGACCGGTTGACCGGAACCGTCGAGAAGCTGGAAGGGGGCAAAATGACGTTCGCCTCAAAGGTTGCCGGGAAGCTCACCCTGAACATGGCGGACATTAAGACCTTTTCAACCGATGCGCCAGTGGAAGTCGCCATGGCCGACGGGAAGGTCCACATGCAGAAGTTGGTGGCTTCGGATGAGGGGTATGTCAGCGTCATCCCCGGCGGCACAGCCCAGCCCCAATCGTTGTCCCTTGCGGATGTCGCGAAGATCAACCCGGATAAGCCCCGGTGGACCGGCGCGGTTGTGGTGGGCGCAACGGTCGTCCGCGGGAACACCCGCAGCGAAACGGCCAGTGCCAACATCGATGCGTCGCGCCGGACCGAGAATGACCGCATTTCGCTGGGCGCGGGCTACTATTTCGCCAGCCAGCGTGACAACAACACGCGCGACAGCAGTACCAGTGCCGACAACTGGTTCCTCAAAGGCCAGTACGATTATTTCATGAGCGCGAAGCTTTACGGTTACGGGAACATCCGTTACGAAAAAGACCGCATCGCCCATTTGGACATGCGTGTCGCGCCCGGCGCGGGCTTGGGCTACCAGTGGATCGAGCGTGCTGACCTGAACTTCTCGACGGAAGCCGGCGCTTCCTGGATGTATGAGAGATACAATGACCCGAATGAGACGCGCACCTATCTGGCCGGACGTTTCGCCTATCATGTGGACAAAACCTTCAACGACCATGTGAAGGGTTTTCATAACCTTGAATATTTTCCAAGCCTAGAAAGCCTCGACAGTTTCCTGGTGAATACCGATGTGGGCTTGCGTGCCGCCCTTACCGCCCGTATGGCGCTCGAGGCCAAGGCGCAAATGGCCTATAACTCTCAGCCTGCCGAAGGCCGCGACAAGAAAGATCTGCGCTATATCCTGGGCGTCGCCTGGACGTTCTGATGCCAAGGGAAATGAAATGGAATTGTCTTTGTTGATGAAGGCGTTCGATGTTTCCGGAAGGCTGGTGACAATTAATCCCACCGGCAACGGGAATGTGAACGACACCTTTCTGGCTATTTTCAGGAACACGTTTGCCGAAGAGCAGGTGATTCTGCAGCGGGTGAACCCGGCGGTTTTCCCCAAGCCCGAGGCGATCATGCACAACCTGCACTGCCTCACGGCGCATGTTCACCCGAAACTGGAGGCCGAGGCCGACACGTCCGACCGCGTGTGGCAGATGCCGCGTATCGTCAAGACACGCGACGGCAACGATTTCTTTCTCGATGATGCCGGCGATGTCTGGCGGGTGATCACCAAGATCGCCTCCGCCACCGCCTTCGACGAAGCCCAGAACGCCGAGCACGCGGCCGAGTGCGGGGCGGTGCTGGGGCATTTCCATTGGCTGGTCTCCGATCTCGATCCGCAGATGATGATCGATCCCCTGCCGGGCTTCCACATCACGCCCGGTTACTTGGATAAATACGATGCCACTCTCGCCGGAGAGCCTCTGGCGCAGGACCGTCTCAAGGCCTCCATGGAGGCGCGCCGCATGGCCATGTTCATCGAAGAGAGGCGCGGGTTTGCCGCCACGCTCCAGAAGGCGCTGGACTCCGGCGAACTCAAATTGCGCATGATGCATGGCGACCCGAAAGTCAACAATATCATGATCGACGACTTCACCGGAAAAGGTACGGCGATCATCGACCTCGACACCGTGTCACCCGGCCTGATCCACTACGACTTCGGCGACGCTTTGAGATCGATCTGCAACCACGCTGGCGAGGACGAGCAGAACCTCAGCAAGGTGGTTTTCGACCTCGACCTTTGCGCCGCCTTCTGCAAGGGCTATATGGCCCATGCCCATTCATTCCTGACCGATGCGGACTGCAAATACCTATACGACGCGATCCGGCTGATCACGTTCGAGTTGGGGTTGCGCTTCTTTCAGGATTATCTGGCGGGGAGCGTCTACTTCAAGATTCGCCACCCTGAACAGAACCTCAACCGCGCGCGCGTCCAGTTCCGCCTGTGCGAATCGATCGAGGCGCGTGAACGCCCGATCCGCGACCTGCTGGCCGGACTGTGACGGGGCAACGGGAGGCGTGTGGCGACTGTGCCCCTGTAGTTCCGGCGCTCTGTCGCCGGAATTTTGCGCAAAGTGTTTCTCACACGAAGGCACGAAGGAATGATCCCTTTCGTGTTTTTCGTGTGCTTCGTGGTTCATTCTGCGCCGCCGCATGGAGGGACGGCCTCCGTGCCGTCCGCGGTTTGCAGGTATCCGTTCTCCCCTAACCCCTATACTCTATAATCCCTAATCCCTTCTCGAGGTATCAGGCTGAACGTTCGCCTCCGCCGACAGAGCGGCGGAGCTACAGGAGGGCGCGATGCCCGACACTCGACGCTCGCACTGCGCACACCAGAAACCTGGAACCTGGAACCTGACACCTGAAACCCGCACTGGCTACAAAAGACGGATTTTGTGGGTGTACAGGCTCCTACAACGCCGCATTGACTTTGGCGTTGCCTTCCACGACCTTTTTCTCCAACTCGTCCTTGTAGGCGTGGAACTTCGTCCGCAAAGCCGCGTTGTCGGTGCCGAGGATCTGGACGGCCAGCAGGGCGGCGTTGGTTGGCCCCGCGCTGCCGAGCGTGACCGTGGCCACCGGGATCCCCGCGGGCATCTGCACGGTGGCGTAGAGCGCGTCGAGGCCGTTCAGCGCGCCTCCCGCCACGGGGATGCCGATGACCGGGAGGACGGTATGTGCCGCCAGCACACCGCCGAGGTGTGCCGCGCCGCCCGCCGCCGCGATGATGACCTTCAGGCCGCGCCCTTCAGCCTCGCCCGCGTATTCGCCCGCAAGGTCAGGCGTGCGGTGCGCGGAAATCACGCGCACCTCGAAGGCGACGCCGAAAGACTTCAGGGTCTCGGCGGCCTTCTGCACCAGCGGCCAGTCCGAGTCGCTTCCCATCAAGATACCAACGAGAGGTGTGGACATTGAGGGCTCCTTGTTAGTTCATTATTGTGTGAGTTCATTAGTTTAATCTGCACAGTCTGTTGTCAAACAAGCGTAACAAACTAACGCACTAATTCACTAATGAACAAATGCACTGTCCCTCACCGGTTGAAAGCGCGGTGGGCGATATCGGTGCGGAAGTGCGCGCCTTCGAAATGGATTTTTGCGACCGTCCCATATGCGTGGGCAACCGCTGTTTTCAGATCGCCGCCCAGCGCCGTCACCGCCAGCACGCGCCCGCCTGAGGAGACCACCTGCCCGTCTTTACGCGCGGTGCCCGCATGGAAAATCATGCTGTCAGAACCCCGGATGGCTTCTTCGAGACCGTTGATGGGGATGCCCTTTTTATAAGCGCCGGGATACCCGCCTGCCGCCATGATTACGGTGGCGGAGGCTTCCGGCCGGATCGTGATCAGCGTATCGTTCAGCGTGCCGTCGATACAGGCTTGAAGCGCCGGAATCAGATCGCCCTTGATGCGCGGCAGCACGGCTTCGGTTTCGGGATCGCCGAAACGCGCGTTGAACTCCAGCACGTTGAGGCCGCGAGGACCGATCATCAGCCCCGCATAGAGCACGCCCTTGTAAACGATGCCGCGCCGTTTCAGTTCGCGCACCACCGGCAGGATCACCGTGTCGCGGATCACCGGCAAAAGGTCGGGGGTGACCACCGGCGCGGGCGAGTAGGCGCCCATACCGCCGGTGTTCGGCCCCTGGTCATGGTCGAAGACGCGCTTATGGTCTTGCGACGAGGGCAGGAGCACGGCGTGTTCGCCGTCCACCAGCGCGAGAATGGAGGCCTCTTCGCCGGCGAGGAACTCTTCGATCAGGATGTGCGTGCCGGCCTGGCCGAACACCGCGTCCTCCAGCATCGAGCGGATGGCCGCTTCAGCCTCTTCGCGCGTTTGCGCGATGATCACGCCTTTGCCCGCCGCCAACCCGTCCGCTTTGATCACGACGGGCAGCGCGAATCCGGGCAACGCCGCCAGCGCCGCCGCCGTGCGGTCGAACGCCTGCGAACGCGCGGTGGGCACGCCTGCGGCGGTCATTACCTCTTTCGCGAAGAGTTTGCTGCCCTCCATCCGGGCTGCGGCTTGGCAGGGACCGAAGACACGCAACCCCTCGGCGGCAAAAGCGTCCGCGATTCCGAGGCAAAGGGGTACTTCCGGGCCCACGACCGTCAGGTCAGGCCGGGCGGTTTTGGCCCAGGCGAGCAACCCCGGCACATCTTCGGCCGCGATGGGGAGATTGCTGGCAAGGTTGGCGGTCCCGGCATTGCCGGGCGCGCAGAAAAGGGTGGGGCGGCAGGAGTCTTGGGACAATCGCCAGGCAAGGGCGTGCTCCCGGCCGCCCCCGCCGACTATGAGAATGTTCATGGCGGATAAGATAAGGGAAGGTGTGCGCCGGGTTCAAGGACTTTCGGCAGGGGTGTTGAGGACTTCGTTATAGACGTCAAGAGTGGCCTGCACCATTGACTCCAAAGAGAACCGTGCCATCGCGTCTTCACGCAATCCCTCAAATCGTGTGCGTGACGCGGTCAATAAGCGTTCTGCGAGCTGGTCGGCGTCGCCCGGCTCTACCAGCCATCCGTTGATGCCCTCGCGCACGATGTCCAGCGCCCCGCCGAACCGTGTGGCGATGACCGGGCGTCCCATGGCCAGCGACTCGGCCATGGTGCGTCCGAACGCTTCGGGCTTGGTGTGGTTACCGGAAACCAGCACGTCGCCGCATGCGTAGATTTCGGCCATACGGCTCTGATTGCCCGCGAAAACCGCATGGTCCCTCAGGCCGGGCGTTTCGGCCAGTTGACGCAACTCCTGCGCGTACGCGGCGCGCGCCGCCTCGGCGCCGCCGACGATGACGATCTTGATCGCCGGTAACCTTTCCCGGGCTAACTCTGTGGCGCGGAGCAGCACGTCGAATCCCTTGAGCGGTGTGAGACGTCCCACGCCCAGCACGACAAACCGGCCCTCGAGCCCGTACCTTGTGCGGAACGACGCCATGAAGGACTCGTCCAGCCGCGCCGGGTCAAACTGCTGCGGGTCGATGCCCCGGGGGATGATCCGGATTTTCGCGTCGGGCGTGCCGTAATGCCTGCGGATGTGGTCTGCCACCGCCGAACTGGGGCAGATCACCCGCACGCCGGCGGTCATGATGCGGCTATAGGCGTTCACGCTGTTGAGCCCGTGGACGGTCGAGACACTCGGCAGCCCCAGTGTCCGGTTCGCCAAAGTGAAAAGCCACCCCGGAACGCGGCTGCGGAAATGCACGAGATCGGGCTTCAAGCCGGCCAAGAGGCGCCGCAGCGCCCGCGCCCGCGATCCCGCCGTCAGCGGGTTTTTGGACTTCACGTCCAGAACGCAATGCCGCCCGCCATCGCGTTCGACCGTTTCCGTCAACCGTCCGCCGCTGGAGATGACGGTGCTGCGGATGCCGCGCCGGACGTATTCGCGGTTCAGCTCGACGGTGCCGCGCTCGACGCCACCCTCTTCGAGCGCCGGAAGGATTTGGACGATATGCATGAGAGAAAATGGCTGGCCGTTTTTCCGTTGGAGGGGAAGGCTTGCGCTTCCACCCCCCCGTTTTGGGAAAGAATATATCGAATCACAGTGGTGAAGGCGAGGGGTTTATGGGGCTGGAATACGGGAATACGGAAACGGGCGGGGCGTAAAAAACAGGTGCAATATTTTTGAATGTTTAGTGTAATAAATTGTTTTCACAAAAAAAAGGGGTGAGGCGGCATTGGCCTCAAAGCGCCGCGGGGTGAGGGCTGGAAAAGTCCGGACGCCTTCCACGTGTTGAGGTGCATAGTCGATTTGCGGATTGAAAGGCGGTGAAGTCAAAATGAACCCGATGTGTTTCCTTTGTGTAAGTCTGCTTTGCGTGCTCTCCCAAATTGGCCGCGCCGCTCAGGACTCCCCCCGGGAGGAACGTGCGGAGAGTCTGCCCTCAATCCTCCCTAAAAACCACACCGACCTGATCGAAAAGAGAGCGAGATATGAAGCCAGCGTCCAGTTCGGCGTACACCGGCTGCCCGATAACCTTAAAGATTGGGAGGTCTACCGTGGGCAGTTGAAGGCGAAGATCGCCCAAAAAACGGGCGCTTTGCTGAAACAGGCTTTGCGGCTCGACATGCGGGAGACCCGCGTGGCTAAGATGCAGGGGTATACGGTAAAAAACATCGTTTTTCAAACCCGCCCGGGGATTTATGCGACCGCGAATCTATATATTCCTGACGGCCCGGGACCTTTCCCCGCGGCGGTGGTGATGGCCGGCCACCACAAGATCGGGAGAATGGGATACCAGCATTTGGGCTATACGCTCGCGCTCAACGGTTTTGTGGGCCTGACCATCGACCCTTGGGGCGCGGGGGAGAGGACCACACACCATGGCACCTCTGAATATCATGGGGCGAATCTGGGCGCCTCCCTCATGAATGTCGGGGAGTCCCTGATGGGCCTCCAGATCACGGACAACATGCGCGCGGTGGAGCTTCTGTGTTCGCTGCCCTGCGTCGACCCTGAAAAAGTGGGCGCGACAGGAGCCAGCGGGGGGGGGAACCAAACCATGTGGCTGGCAGCCATGGACGAGCGTGTTAAGGCGGCCGTACCCGTCGTCAGCGTCGGCTCGTTTGAATCGTATGTCATGGGGCACAACTGTATCTGCGAAGTCCTCATCGACGGGTTGACCTTTACTGAAGAATCGGGGGTGCTTGCCTTGGTTGCACCCAGGGCACTGATGTTGTCGAACGGGCTTAAAGACAGCAACCCGGCTTTTTATCCCTCTGAAATGCTGAGAAGTTTCACCAACGCGATACCCGTCTTTGAAATGTATGGCGCGCGCGATAAGTTCAGCCATTTTATTTTCGATGGCCCTCATTCGTATCCGCCTGCAACGCGGGAGGCGATGATCGGGTTGTTTAATGCGCATCTCAAAGGGATCCCTGCGGGCCAGGCTAAAATCGTGATTCCCGAAACCGACCGTCAGCCGCAGGAAGAAATCATGGTGTATCCAAAAGGGGAACGTGACGCACTCGTGATCTCGACGGCCGAGTTTTGCCGGAAAAGGGGCCAAGAACTGAGGAAAGCCTATCTCGATGCCGCGACGTTTGATGCCGGACAGAAGAAAAAAGAGCTGAGAGAAATTTTACGGATCGCTGACATCCCGGCACTGAAGAAAGCAACCAAAACGCCGTCCGCCTCGGCATGGGACATTGTCACTCTCGAAACATCCGATGGCAAGCTGATCCCCCTGTGGCACCGCGCGCCGGAGAAGGGAGTGTCCGATTATGTGATCCTGGCCAGTCCTGACGGGGCAAGAACGTTCCCGGTGTCCTTGCTTGATGAGCAGAGCGAAAAAGGCACGGGTGTTGTTGTCGTCGATCTTTCCGGCACAGGGGAAGCGTTGTCGGCCCTGTCCGTGTCCAACGACAAACTGGCGAAACTTCATACATTAGCCCGCGCCAATCTCTGGTTGGGGAAAACAGTAATGGGCGAATGGGCCAAGGAATTGGATGCGGTAACGCAATTTCTTTTGTCGGAACAGAAAGCCCGGAAAATACGTGTTGATGGAACGAGGGAAGCGGGGCTTGCCGGGTTGTTCCTTGCGGCGCTGGGAGGGAAGATCGACGCAATGATCCTTCGCGACGCTCCTGTCAGTTATCTTTTTGACGATAGGGAGGCCGTCGACTTCTTCAGCATGGGTGTTCACCTTCCCGGCATTCTAAAATGGGGTGACGTCTCACTTGCCGCGGCACTGAGTGGCAAAGATGTGGCTTTCATTCATCCGGTGACCATGTCGGGGCAGGCGGTAAGCGGGAAAAAACTTGAGAATTCCAAATTGGAATTCGAGCGCATAAGAAAGGCCTGCGGCATGGGAGGCGGAGCCTCTTTCAAATGAGGTTCACGAGCATCCCTTAGGCGGGGCACGGAAGGCACGCTGAGGCTGCGGTCCCTTGAATTTTCTGAGGTTTTTGATCTGGCTGCGTGCGGACTTGGAATCGTGTGTGCCGGAATTTGAGGGGGCGCAAAGACGCTGGGCTACCACAAATGACGGTTGGCGAAGGCGTGACCGGATCCTTGCTTCAGGTAGCGTTCAAGTTTTGCGGCCTTTTCCCGGCTTTCCAAGGCTACATAAGTGACCAAATGCCAAGGACTGAACTTAGCCGTATGGGGATTTGCTCCCGAGTTGTGACTTGCAAGACGAGCGTGAACATCGTCTGTCAAAACGACGTACCGCTGTGCCGGATCGGAGTCGCTGCGCAGAAGATAGACGTAGTGCATTGGTTGTGTCCCTCTGGCTTGCCATGCGTAGCTCGGAGCCCTGCTTCGCCAAGGCTACGCAGGGCATGCTTCACTCGTCGCCAGGGCTCCGAGCGAAGCATGGTCGGGGCGGAGGGATTTGAACCCCCGACATCCAGCTCCCAAAGCTGGCGCACTACCAGGCTGTGCAACGCCCCGTCAGACTGCGGAAACGGGGGGAGTGTAGGACATCTCCGGTGTGGACGCAATTCCGAAATTCGGCAGGTTTTCCCGGTATCCGGTGTCCTCCCCTGTTTGACAACGTGACGCTGGAATCAGGGGGCAAGACAATACATGGGCAGGGTCGGGAGAAAATTATGGCAAGGTATTCGATGGGTTTGGATTACGGCACCAACTCGTGCCGTTCGCTGGTTGTGAACCTCGAAACGGGCGAGGAGATCTCGTCGCATGTCTACAACTACCCGTCGGGGCAGATGGGGGTGATCGCCGATCCGCGTGACCCGGACATTGCCCGGCAGAACCCGGCGGACTACCGGGAAGGCTTGGAGACAATCATCGCGCAAGGGCTCGCGAAAGCCAAGGCCGCCGACGCCGCCTTTTCGCCTGGCGATGTGGTCGGCATTGGCGTGGACACGACCGGTTCCACACCGGTGCCGGTGAACCGTACGGGGGTGCCGTTGGCGCTGTTGCCAGAGTTCGCGGGCAACCCGAATGCGCAGGCGTGGCTTTGGAAGGATCACTCCAGCCACGCCGAGGCGGCTGCGGTCACGGCGTTGGCCGGTAAGATGCGCCCCGGGTACCTAGCCAAATGCGGGGGCACCTATTCGCCGGAATGGTTCTGGGCAAAGGTGCTCCATTGCAAACGGGTGGATCCCCGCGTGTTTGAAGCGGCGTTCAGCTTTGTGGAATTGTGTGACTGGATTCCAGCCCTGCTTACCGGCAACGAAGACCCGTTAACGCTCAAGCGCGGCGTGTGTGCGGCTGGACACAAGGCGATGTACGCGGAGCAGTGGGGTGGGCTGCCGGACAAGGAGTTCCTCGGCGCATTAGATCCCGCATTGCCCGGCCTGCGCGACCGGCTTTACGAAACCGCGTATACGGCCGATACCCGGGCCGGCGGACTCTGCGCGGCGTGGGCGAAACGCCTGGGGCTGAGGGAGGGCATCGCGGTGGCGGTCGGCGCGTTAGACGCGCACATGGGTGCGGTGGGTGCGGGGTGCGCCGAAGGTAAACTTGCGAAGGTTCTGGGGACCAGCACCTGTGACCTGATGGTTGCAAAAAACAATCAGCCGCTCAGGGATATCCCGGGTGTATGCGGCATTGTGGACGGATCGGTAATCGCGGGATACTACGGGATCGAAGCCGGCCAGTCGGCAGTGGGCGACCTCTTCCTCTGGTTCGTGCAGAACCTGGTGCCCGAGTCGTTCGGTGCCTCTGCGGACGCGAAATTCGCCGCATTGAACCAGGCTGCGGAAAAGTTAAAACCCGGCGGGTCCGGTCTGCTGGCGCTCGACTGGAACAACGGCAACCGGTGCGTGTTGACCGATACGCGCCTGTCCGGGGCGCTCCTCGGGCAGACGCTGCATTCTACGGCACCGGAGATCTACCGCGCGCTGGTGGAGGCTACGGCTTTCGGGGCAAAGATGATT
>JAQVSS010000439.1 GCA_028700415.1 Kiritimatiellia bacterium | reverse complement strand
CCCCACCATGTCGATTGCCACGGCCTGCGTGCGCGCAAGGTCTTGCCGGTGCGCGCCGTTATAGGTCTCGCTGAGCAAACCGAGATAGATTTTGAAATCCAGTGTCTTGACCAGCCCCCCCTGCATCTCGGGTTGCCCCGTGTAGTCCGAGACCGCCACCAGATGCTTCCCCGCCGACGCGCCCAGTATCTTCTGCACAGCCGTATAGGTGCCGCCCGTCGAAAAAATCTTCACCTCCGGACATGCCGTCACCAGACCCGGGACAAAAGTCTCCAGGCCGGTCTTGTCCGAAACGCTCATCAGCACGTGACGCACCGTCACGCGGTCATCAATCTCGCCCACAACGTTCAACGACATGAAATACTCCTTTAGCGGCCCCTTGTCCGCCATACGGGATAGGATAAAAGGAAGGGGCGTTTATTGCAACTGCCGATTCAGGCCCGCCGTATTTCGCGCCTGACAAAAGGGAATCGATCCCGTATAGTCAGGGAAACAAGGGGAATCTGGCATGAAGATGACTGTTTGGTTTGTCTGCGGCCTTGTGACCGTTTCCGCACACGCCGGCGCCGTCAAACGCTTTCACGTGTCTCCGGAAGGCAACGACGCCGCAACGGGATCATGGTGGCGGCCGTTCGCCACGTTCGAACGCGCCCAGAAGGCGGTCAAAGACTACAAGGCCGCGACTCCTGAAAAAGAGATCGGCCGCATCGAAGTCCTCATCCGGGACGGAACGTATGTCCTGTCCAAACCGCTGCTGATCCGGCCCGAGCACGGCGGCACGGCGGCTTATCCCGTGATCTACCGCGCGGAGGGCGGGTCGGCCGTCTTCACCGGCGGCCGGACCGTCACGGGCTGGACGGTCGGGGCCAACGGGGCGTGGACCGCCCAGCTTCCGGAGGTCAAGGCGGGACAATGGGATTTCTCCCAGCTTTTCGTCAACGGCGGGCGCCGTTACCGCCCGCGGCTGCCGAAACAGGGATATTTTACTTCCGTTGACGACTTCGGGAAAAGCGACAGCGGCTTCAGCGGCTTCCTCTACGCCAGCAATGACCTCAATGCCGCGTGGGCCAATCTGCCGGACATCGAGTTCCACGTGCTGCACGTCTGGTCCGCCTCCCGCATGAGGGCCGCTTCGATCGATCCCGCCAAAAAGGCCGTGCTGTTCCCGAAACCGCGCGCATGTACCGCCAGTTGGGCGAGTTTCAAGAAACGCCGGTACTGGGCCGAGAATGTGAAGGAGGCGTTCGGCACGCCCGGCGAGTGGTATCTCGACAAACCCTCCGGCACGCTTTCCTACATGCCGCTGCCCGGAGAGACACCGGAGAACACCCGCGTCGAGGCGCCCGTCCTCCCGCAGCTCCTGATCTTGCAGGGCTTCGACAACCAGCCTGTCATCAACACCACGCTTGAGGGCCTGATCTTCCGGCAGTCGCAGTGGGTCACCCCGCCGGAGGGCAACTTCACGCCGCAGGGCGAGATGAACATCCCCGCCGCCGCGGAGTTCGTCAACGCGCGCCGAGTCACGGTTCGGCGCTGCGCCTTCACCCAGCTCGGCGGCTACACGCTAGCCTTCGGACCTGGCGCACACTCCAACACCGTCGACCATTGCCTGATGACCGACCTCGGGGCGGGCGGCGTCAAGATCGGTCCCCCGTATGTGGGGTACCGCATGGCGGAAGCCCCCAAAAACATCTTCGGGGGCGGCGTGCCGGACAGCCTTTCCAAAAACACCTCGGCCATCACGGTCTCGGACTGCCGCATCACCGGCGGCGGGCGCATCCACCCCGCCGCGCACGGCGTCTGGATCGGACACTCCTCCCACAACCGGATTCTGAACAACGAGATCGGCGACCTCTACTACACCGCCGTCGCCGTCGGCTGGGTGTGGGGCTACGCCGAACCTTCGCTGTCGCACCACAACGAGGTCGCCTTCAACCACATGCACCACATCGGCCAGGGCGTGCTCTCCGACATGGGCGGGGTCTATACCCTCGGCATTTCTCCCGGCACCACGGTCCACGACAACCGCATCCACCATGTCCACGCCTTCGACTACGGCGGCTGGGGACTCTACACCGACGAGGGCTCGAGCGGCATCCGCATGTACAACAATCTCGTGCACAACGTGAAAACCGGCGGCTTCCACCAGCACTACGGCAAAGAGAACACCATCGAGAACAACATCTTCGCCAACTCGCTCAAGGACCAGGTTCAGCGCTCGCGCAACGAGGAACACATCTCTTTCTTCTTCCGCAACAACATCCTCTATTGGGACAACGACGGCAACCTGCTGGGCGGCAACTGGAAAGGCGGCGAACGCGGCGAGAAGGACGGCAAGCCCACCCAGCACTACGAGCTCGGCCCGAACCTCTACTGGCACGTCTCGGGCAAGCAGGACATCTTCCCGGGCAAGAAGACGCTGGCCCAGTGGCAGGCCGGGACCGGGCAGGACACGGGCTCGCTCGTGGCCGACCCGCTCTTCGTCAACCCCGCGGCGGGCGACTTCCGCCTCAAGGCCGGTTCGCCGGCGGAAAAGATCGGCTTCACCCCGTTCGACGCGCACGCCACAAGCGGCCCGCGTGAACCGCATCTTTTGCCCACACTCAAGACCGCGCCTGTCCCCACCATGTACGAGATAAACAAGCCGTGAACCAGCAGGACGCTTGATGCCCAACGCTGAGGCGGGCGGCACCGGCACGCAAGCGTTGCGGGTTCAGCGTTCGACGTTATCATGATCATCCCCTATTGCCTCAACATCCACCCCGGCGAAAGCCTCCCCGAGGTCTGCGCCGCCATCCGGCGGCACGCGCTTGCGGTGAAAGCCCGCGTCGCGCCCGATGCCCCCTATCCGCTCGGCCTGCGCCTTTCCGCCGCGGCCGCGGAAGAGTTGGCCGCCCCGGCCGCGCTCGAGACCTTCCGCGACCTGCTCGGGAACCACGGCCTCTTCGTCACCGGCGTCAACGGGTTCCCCTACGGCGCCTTCCACAACACGGCCGTCAAAACCGCCGTCTACCGGCCCGACTGGTCCACGCCCGAACGGCTGAACTACACCGGACGGCTTGCGACGATCCTCGCATCGCTCCTGCCCGAAGGCCAGACCGGCAATATCTCCACCGTCCCCCTCGGCTACAAGGGTCGAGGAACGGAGACCGGGAGCCGGGGAGCCGGAGCCCTCTTCCCGCGTCAGATCGCGGTCATGGCCGAGTTTTTGCACAGCCTCAAAACGGAAACCGGCCGCGAGATCGTCCTCGCCCTCGAACCGGAACCCGACTGCCTGCTGGAGGACACGGACGATGTGATCGCCTGGTTCGAAGACGGGCTTCTGACCGAAGGCAAGCGCTGGCTTTGCACCCACAAACGCCGCACGCCGGACGAGGCCGAAGCGCTGC
>JAQVSS010000092.1 GCA_028700415.1 Kiritimatiellia bacterium | reverse complement strand
AGAACGGAACGGTATGCGCGGCACTGCCTGACGACTGGTTCACCCGCTCGGCGGGAGTCATCCTTATCGGTTCATTCTGTTATTAGCAGCCGAACCGCTGGCTACGCGATCCGTACGATCAGTGGTGTGGGAGGGGCGCTCCGCAAGGAGCGTCCCTATCCCGATCTGCACTCATTTCTGTCCGCTGGCTGTGTACGCCTCCGCGATGATCTCGGCCAGTATGGTCTTGTGCTTGTCGACGTCCCCCGGTTGAAGGCGGATGCGGTAGTATCCCCAGCGAGTGTCATAGTCCATGACGTCGAGACCAGCAGTGTCGAGCCGTTCTTGGGTTTCCGTGGTGTTCTTTAGCCGGACCTCAAATCGCGTGAACTCCTTCTTTGGTCTGAAGATCATGAAGTTGCGTGGCTCGCCATTGCGGGCGAGTCCGATGTAAAACTTGTTGTACTTGAGTTCCAGCGATGCGTCGTGTTGCTTGGCTACGGCAAGCAACTGATCGGCCATTGCAACAGTCTTCTTTGACCCGCGCGACTCCCAGTAAGCGCGGTCTGTTGGTTCTTGGACTTCCTCGTCCTCGTCAACCATTCCGAGTGACAGTAAATCCACCACCGTGGTGAAGACCAAGCCGATCTTGCCACTGGATTGAAGGGCGCGCATCTGGATGGCGATGAGCGGGATTGTCCCGTTGAACAGGTTGATGACGTTCAGAAAGCGACTCGTGATGTCCTCCGCGACAATGACGGCCGTATGTTCATACTGGGGGTAGCGCTTGCGCTCGATGTCCCAGTACTCGATCGTGCGGATGATGTGGCTCTCGTCGGTTGCGCCGAGTTGGATTTCGACTTCGTACCTACGGTTGGTCTCCGCATCCTGGAGCAGAATGTCGAGTCTCCCTGCCTTCGGTTGGT
The DNA here is from genome assembly GCA_028700415.1 of Kiritimatiellia bacterium. Lineage (GTDB taxonomy): Bacteria > Verrucomicrobiota > Kiritimatiellia > RFP12 > UBA1067 > JALHET01. Next base: position 12,748 of record JAQVSS010000092.1, on the reverse strand, counting down.
TACGCTCCCGATCCTTGAGTACGACATCACCGAGTCCGAGGATGGAGGGATCTTCAGCGATACGGTCCTGGACCCATCTTTCGTTCAGTTCTGCGTGATTGCGGATAGATACCGGCTCGAACTTTGCGAATTCCATGTCTTCCTCCTCTTGCAGAACGCTCAGCTCACTGGTGGCTGTGGAGCGCAGCGGAATAGCCATCCAGTGCAGCGCCTTGTTCGGCATTCTTGCTTTTCAATAATTTACGAAATTGTGACACAGTAAACATGCAATCAGCATGCAATCCGTAACCGGCAAAACTGGCAACATAAAATCTGAGATCATAATTCTGTAACTTATCATACTCATCAAATTGATGAGCACTAAGAATTGTGTTTAGTTTATTACTTCGCGGATTGTGATTAGCCAGTATAAAAATCACTTCAGGCTTTTCACTGGGGTTCAGTGCGACTGTGGTATTGCTCTTGCCTCTATTGAATTTCATTAGTCCAAGCTGATCGAGTTGACTAAACTGACTCTCCATTGTGAGCAGCATAGCTTTGTAACGACCTGCATCGGCAATAAAGGCATCAAAGTCCTTAAGATGCTTTAACAAACCGGCAGCACCACCCAGCGCACCATCGGCGTACTTCATCTCGATAAAGGCGGGTTTACATTTGCTACCTTTCTTGCGTTGCGTTGCAAGCCAGCGTATGGCCAATATATCAAAACGAGCCCCCAGTTCCGAATCCGCAAATTCAATGTCAGAAATAAAATACTCGCTCTCATTCGAGATGGTGGAGTCATTATTTTCACGCGCGACCAACTGTTGAAATTCCCGCTCTGGTTTGGGACACTTAGAAAAATAGAAGTCCATGATTTCCTTAAGGCGTGGAAATGATTCAAGCCATATTCTTACATCATTAGGGTCCTTGATATCTGCCGGCAAATTCGGAATGGTTTTACCGAATATATTGTATTGAGAATCGAATGCTGGCTTATATTGCCCTTTGCTCTGTTCCCTAAGCCTGAGGATGTTGCCGCCTCTATAGTAAATATTGATGTAGCCGTCGCGAATTGCCAACATAAGGGTATTATCTTGCCTCACGCGTTCAAGTATGGGTTGAAGCAAGCCGTTCTTCAGATCAGTAAGGAAATCTTCGGATAGCATTCTCATCATCTATACCTCCCACCATTCGCCGTCTTGATGAGCTTCAACATTGGGGAATAGCTCAGGATATTTGTCAGGGAAAAAGCTGTGAATCGGGACTACCTTGCTCGGTTTGATTGCCGCAACGAACCTCTTGAGCGCTGTAGGACTGGCATGACCCGATGTGTGGATGTTATGTTTGGGGATGGAATGTTTTAGTAGCCAGTCTTTTACCATGTCGTAACTGCCTTGCTCCCAGTAGCCATCCCACTGAGAATAGATGTAGGCTGCTCCTTCAAGACATTCTCCGCGCTCAAGGTCAAATCGATGCAATGGACGGAAAAGTAAGGTTGATTTCTTGGGGGCCTGTTTGAGATGCTCAATGAATATGCGATTGGTAGAGTGGCGTTTAAGCAAATTGAACCAAGCGTTCTCTTTTATCTGTATACGTTGGGCTTGGGGTACATACAAAGCGACATCCGGCCAAGCGGATTGGGGAATATTCTCATTGCCAGTGGCCTCCAGAACTGCCGCTGTGTAGAGGTCAATAATCAACTTTCTCCCAGTTCTTTTTGAAGCTCTGAAAATTGAAACGATACGATCAATATTCTGGCCTGATGTATGGATTAGTGCCAAACCTTCGGTGTTAGAAAAAACGTGCGCCAACTGATTCTCGATTTCCTTTTCCGTGGGGAATTTCTGTGAATCGACGAGACGTCCGAGAGATGACCCTTCTAAAAGCAGTGTGTCAATATTTTGCGGGGGATTTGCTGTCAGACGTTCAAACAATGCAGCCTTACGACCATGTGAACGAAAATCGCCGCTATAGAAAATACTTTTCCCGCCGCAAGTAATCTGAAGTGCGTAAGCGTCATAAGCCGAGTGATCTACGAGAAAGGGAGTTATACAAAAAGGGCCAATGCTGAAGCTTTGCCCTGATTGGTAATTCCAACCCCCTGTTGGAGTAGGCCAGTTTCCCTGCAAGAAAGGGGCAGCAGCATCAAGTATCCGGCGAGCAGCGGCCCCCATGCCGACCGGGATTTTCGGAGAAATGTGGGCAAGCAAACCGAAATGGTCGAGATGTAGATGGGAAATCAGAACACCTAAAAGGAATGGATCCCTACCATCCAATCCAGCTATTGAGGGGATATATTGCCTGTGGTTCTCTTCCGCGTCCAATGGCAGACCGAAATCAACGAGTATGCGCTGGCCCCGACTTTCGATCTCGACGCAACTTCCACCTATTTGTTTGCTACCTCGGTGTATGCATGCACGCATGATGTTTCCTTTTTGTTGCCGAACGTCGCCCACCATGCACGGCGCGGTAGCGCCGTTACATGGGTGGGCTTGTTATGCTCTTTCGTCAGTCATAGTGAACAACAGAAAATTGAACCCCACTCGTTTTGCCTGGGACAATCAATTCTAAAGTGCCTGATCCGCCCTCAACAATCTCGTGGCCTTCGTTGTCCTTTCCGACAATCTGCTTCGGATAGAATTGATCAATCACTAAGAATTGAGTTCCTCGGTATTCAGCCTTTTGAGCATTGGCATGGGTGTAAGCATCCTTTGAGATGGCGTTGGAAATTGTCAGCTTGTCTTCTGGTGAGAGTGCGGTTGTAACTGCTACGGACTTCAGAAAGGCCGATTTGGGCAAAGTCTTGATTTCACAAAGTATCCGGCTGTCTATCTTCCCTCTGGTACACCACCAATCAACGGTCAGCGGGCTATCCTCCCGTGTCGTTGTGCCCGCTTTTGGAGAACACCCGAAGATGGTTATCAGTGTTGCCGTTATGAGTAAAGATCGTTTCATTTTCTATTCTGCATAACAGTGTTATTGAGCCTACCTCGCGAAGGCGGATAATCCCCATGTACATTCAGAATGATATTCGCTCGGACGGCTATGGTCAAGCGCACATTTTGTTGCCCGGCAAGACTTTAATCTTTGGGCTTGCCTGTGAGGTAGGCTTTATGCAAACTGTGAAGTAATCTTTGTGAGGGCTTATGGTTTTAAAGGCATCTAAAATGCCGCATAAAGCCTACTTGGAGGACGGCATGGACGCTCTTACAATCGTGTTTGACGGCTGGGAACAGGTTCTGTCGGCGACTCTTCCGCCGGACTTGCGCAAGCCTTACCGAGAAGCGATCGTGAAGTTCCGGTACTGGCTGCGCCAGACAGGGAAGACGCCGGATGCCGAGACGTTCAAGGAGCACTTGGATACGAGATGAACGACGTGCCGTCGGCGGGAGTGCGCGATTTGGGCGGCCCTCCATGGGAGCGGGCGCTCGTCAGTCGGATTCGAGAGAGGAACTTGGCGTGGACAAGCGAGAAAACGTACCGGGCGTGGTGCCGGCGTTTCATGGCCTCAATCGGCGGAAAGACGATAAACAGCCTGGACCATGGCGATGTGCGAAAGTGGCTTTCCGGTTTGGCCGTGAAAGAACGCGTCTCCGTCTCCACGCAAAGCCAAGCTTTGAATGCCGTGGTTTTCTTCTTCCGCGAGGTGCTGAAGCGCGATCCGGGGGATTTCAGCGATTTCACACGGGCGCGCCGGGGGCGGAAGGCGCCTTCGGTATTGACGCAGGCTGAGTGCAAGCGGCTGTTCGGGGCGATGGAAGGGACCGGTCGCCTGATGGCGGAACTCATGTATGCTGCGGGGTTGCGGCTGTCCGAACTTTTGCGGCTGCGGGTGAAGGACGTGGATCTGGAGCGGCTACAGCTCTCCGTGCAGTTCGGCAAGGGCGGCAAGAGCCGCCTGACCATGATCCCGCCGAAACTGGAACCCGCGCTGAGGGCGCACCGCGAGCGGCTGCGGGAACTGCACGCCAAAGACCGCGAAGCAGGCATGCCAGGCGTGGAACTGCCGGAGGCGCTGGAGCGCAAGTGGCCGAAGGCGGGCGAGAAGTTCATCTGGTTCTGGTTCTGGCCTTCACGCAATCTAATGCGCGACCACCGCAACGGCATCATCCGGCGGCATCATGTGCTGGATGTGACGTTCCAGAAGGTGATCCGCGAGGCGGTGGAAAAGGCGGGGTTCGACAAGCGCGTGTCGCCCCATACGCTGCGGCACAGTTTCGCGACGCACCTGCTGGCGAGCGGTGTCGGCATCCGCGACGTTCAGGATCTGCTGGGGCATGCGGATATATCCACGACGGAAATCTACCTGCATACGGCCAAGTATACCGGCATCGGCGTGCGCAGTCCGTTCGAGACTTTGTGAAAGGTTTTTACTGGACATCCAGTTCGGGTGATCGCCATACACCTTCACGTTGCTTTCCTGCAACAGGTTTTATCGCCTAACACGCGAAAAACAAGTCCGCAGCAGGGCCGGCACGGCTTCTCAGCCGAGGCCTTTGAACACGTGCAGCAGCCGGAGAAGCCGGGACTGCGTCATGCGGATGGCGGCGGCGGGGCAGACCTCGTGGCAGCAGCTGCAGCTGATGCAGCGCGCGCGGTCCAGCGACGGGCAGCCGCTTTCGGGGGCGAGCGTGAGGGCGTGGACCGGGCAGGCCTGCACGCATTTTCCGCAACGGACGCAGGCCTGTGCTGAAAAGGCGGGGCGCACCCAGACGATGCTGCCGGCGCGGCGCACGACCCATTCGGGAACCAGCTTGAGCAGGTGGGCGCCCGCAGGGGTCTCGAACGAGGCGACCTCGACGGGATCGCCCACGATGTGGGGAACGGTCTGCTCCTCGGCGTCCTGGGCGGCGAGGTAGGGCACGCGGCGCGCGTCGATGTGCAGCACGCCGCAGAGCGCGCGGTCGAGCGCGAACGGGTCGCGGGACGCCGCGAGAAAACCGAGCTGGACCGGCCGGCCGTTGGCGGGACCCTGTCCCTCCATGCCGATGACCCCGTCCGCGAGGGTCCACGTCGGCGGGATGACTTGCCAGAGGGTTTTGAGGAGGCGCCCGAAGGTGTCCGGGTTGGGGTGGAGGCGGTGCAGCGCGGTTTTGGAATAACCGGGAATGGCGCCGTAAAGGTTTTTGACGGCGGCGGTCAGGAGCGTGAGGGAATGGCTTTTCACCTTGGGCAGGCTGATGATCAGGTCGGCCTCCAGCACGGGACGCGCCACGGAAAAGGCGAAGCCGCCGCGTTCAAAGGCCTGCACGCCGGCCTGCTCAAACGAAATGAGCGGCACGTTTTCTTCGGCGCAGACGGCGGCCAGGCCCGTGGTCTGCCACACGGCGCGGAGGTTGGCGGTGCTGGCGGGACTGTCGCCGACCGCGAGCCGCGCGCCGGTGGGCTTGAGTTTGCGGAGCAGGTGGCGGATCAGTTCGGGGTGGGTGGTGACCGCTTGCCCGGGTGTCCGGTCGGTGAGCAGGTTGGGCTTGAGCAGCACCTTTTTGCCGTCGAGAGCGGTATGGTCGAGCCATCCGGTGAGCGCGAACAGACGGTCCAGCGCGACGGGCAGGGAGGGACCGTAATCGCCGCAGCGCACAAAGCAGACATCGTTTCTCATGGGGCCAGTTTAACAGAGACGGGGCGCGCTTGCCAGCGGGGCGGGGCGCGGAATGGCATGGTCAGGGGGGGCGCGGTTTGGTATCCTGTTGCCACGGATTAGAAAAAAAGGGGATGGCATGTCTGAAAATCAGGAAAACACGAAAAAGGGGCGCGGGTGCGGTTTCGGATGCGCGCTGGTGATTGGGCTCTTTCTCGGGATCGGGCTGTTGGTGGCGGTGTTGCTGATGGGAAGCCTGAGCGTCTTCAGCCTGCCCCATGAGGGGGGGCTTTCCCGGCTGTTCCATCTGCGGAATGCGGACAAGGGCGTGGGGGAGGATGAGGCGCCCTACATGGTTGAGACGTGGTCGTCCGGCCAAGGGGACGTCAAGGTCGTGCGCATCCCGGTGTCGGGAATGATCATGCTGGGCGACACGTCGTGGTACATGGGGAATGCGAACACCGCCCTTCGCTCGATCCGGAGGGCGACGCATGACCCCGAGGTGGAGGGGCTGATTCTCGAGATCAACAGCGGCGGTGGTGGCATAACGGACAGCGACATCATTTATAAGGCGGTGAAAGATTTCAAGGCGGCGCAAAAAGGCCGCGTGGTGGTTTCGCTGATGGGCGATGTGGCGGCTTCGGGCGCGTATTACATCGCGCTGGCGTCCGACCACATCTTGGCGCACCCGACCACGCTGACCGGCTCGATCGGCGTGATCATGCAGGCTTATAATTTCAAAGAGCTCGCGGCCAAGCTGGGTGTTCAGGATGTGACCATCAAATCGGGCGCGAACAAAGATTTTCTCAACCCTTTCCAAGACGTGAAACCGGAGCAGAGGGAGATCCTGCAGAAGGTCATTTCCGCCATGCACGAGAGGTTTGTGGCCCTGGTCGCGGAAAACCGCAAGCTGTCGAAAGAGACCGTGGCCCCGCTGGCGGACGGGCGGGTCTTTATCGCGGACGAGGCGGTGCGGCTCAAGCTGATTGACGGGATCGGATACAGCGCGGACGCGCAGGCGAAGATCGCCGAGCTGCTCGATGCCGACGGCGTGAAGGTGTATAAGTACGAGGAGCAGGTGACCCTGATGGATCTGTTCGCGCAGCCCGGGATCGGGCTGAATTTCGACGTCAACCGGTTCATGAGGGAAGGCGCGAAGGACGCGAGGCTGATGTTCAGATGGACGTGGTAACGCGAAGTTGAGATTTGAAACTCGAAACTAGAAATTGGGACGGGGGGGGGCATGTCCACATGCTGGGCGTTTGCGGCGTGGGCATGGCCGGCGTGGCCTATCTGCTGGCGAAGCGCGGCTGGAGGGTGAGCGGGTGTGACGCGCATCTGAACCCGCTTGCGGAGTGGCTGCGCGCGTCGGGCGTGCAGGTGACGGAAGGACATGACCCCGCGCATATCGGGGGGGTCGACCGCGTGATTGTGACGCCTGCGGTGGCGGCATCCGAGCCGGAGCGCGCTGCGGCGACTGCCGGGGGGGTGCCGGTGTTCCGGCGCGGCGAGGTCTTGGCGTCGCTGCTCTCGCAACAGCACGGCGTGGCCGTGTGCGGGGCGCACGGGAAAACCACGACGGCCTGTTTCACGGCGCGGCTCTTGCAGGAACTGGGCGCGGAGCCGGGCTGGTGCATCGGCGGCGCGACGCGCAGGCTGGGCGGTGTGGCGGGTGGCGAGGGCGGCGGCGTGCTGGTCGCGGAGGCCGATGAGAGCGACGGGACGCTGTCCTTGTACGCCCCGGCGGTGACGGTGCTCACCAATATCGATCTGGATCATCTGGAGCATTTCGGCAACGAGGCCGGGCTGCTGGCCTGTTTCCGCCAGGGGGTGGCGCAGACGCGCGAAGGCGTGGCGGCGTGTTGCGACAACGCGCGCGCGTGGCAGGTGGCGCAGGCCGCGGCGGTGCCGGTGCTCGGGTTCGGCTTTTCCGCCGGGGCGGCGCTGCGCGCGTCGGACGTGCGGGTGGACGCGGGGTCGGTTTCGTTTGAGGTGGCTTACCGGGGGACTTCTTTCGGGCGTGTGGAACTGGGCGTGTCCGGACGGCATAACGTGCTGAACGCGCTGGGCGCGGCGGCGGCGGCCCTGTTGCTTGGGTTCGGGGCGAGGGAGGTGTTTGCCGCGCTGGCGGCGGCGTGTGACGAGCTCCCCGGACGCAGGTTCGAGTCGGTGGCCGAGGTGCCGGGGTACCGTTTCGTGGCCGACTATGCGCACCATCCGGCGGAGCTGAAGGCGGCGGTGGAGATGGCGCGGGCGCAGCGGCCGGGGCGGCTGATCGCGGTGTTCCAGCCGCACCGCCACACGCGCACGCTGGCGCTGGGGCCGGATTTCCCGGCGGCGTTTGCGGCGGCGGACGAGGTGATCCTGCTGCCGGTGTACGCGGCGTCCGAGGCCCCGATCGAAGGGGGCTGCAGCCATGACTTGTATGCGCATTTCCGCAGCCTGCTGCCCGGGCGGCGCGTGCGGCTGGCGCGCTCGCGCGAAGAGGTCTGGGGCTGTCTGCGGCAGGAGCTGAGGCCGGGCGACCTGCTGCTGATCGCGGGCGCGGGGGATGTGATTGAAGTGTCTGATCTGATCCGCAAGGATGTGGCGTGCGGCTGGCCGGCGCGCCGTGACCCGGACGGCTTCGAGCCGGCGTTGCGGCGCGTGCCGGGGACCAGCGTGGAGGCGTTCGGCGCGCTGGCGGGCTGGTCGTTTTTCGGTGCGGGCGGCTGGGCGCGTTGGCGGGTCGAGGTCGCGGACGGGGAGGCGCTGGCGGGCGTGCTGCGGCTGTGCGCCGAGCGTGGCGTGGCGTGGCGGGTGGTGGGCGCGGGCGCGAACGCGTGGTTCAGCGATCTGGGCGAGCCGGGCTGCGTGGTCCGCTTTGCGGAGGGCGCCTGCAAGGGCTTGGAGATCCGCGGTGAAGAGGTTGAGGTCGGCTGCGGGTGGAAGGGGCCGGCGTTGCTGGACGCGTTCGAGCGGGAAGGGTTTTCGGGGCTTGAGTTTCTCGACACGGTGCCGGGCAGCTTGGGCGGCTGGCTGGCGATGAACGCGGGGGCGCATGGCGGCGAAATCGGATCGCATGTTTCGTGGATTCGCTGTTTGAATCCGGAGGGTAAATGCCTTATACTGACTCCCGATGATTGCGGATTCGCCTACCGCCGTTGCGCGGGGTTGGACGGCCGCGTGGCGTTGGCCTGCGGGCTGCGGGTCACGCGGACGGACGCTCAGTCGGTAAAGGCCCTGCGTCAGGCGGCGCGCGCCAAACGGATACCGCTGGCCGGTTTGCGGACGGAGGGATCTGTTTTCCGCAATCCCGCCGGTGATTCCGCGGGCCGGCTGCTGGACGCCGCGGGGTGCAAGGGCATGCGGATCGGCGGGGCGCGGGTGACGGATTTCCACGCCAATATTGTGGCGGTGGACGAGACGGCTGTGGCGTCGGATGTCTTGGCGCTGGCGTTACGGATGCGCGACCGGGTCGCGCGGGGTTGCGGGGTGAGGCTGACGCCTGAGATCAGCGGTTTGGATGACGGGCAGACAGGAAGATGGATATGAAGCGAGTGGCGGTTGTCATGGGGGGGACGTCGAGCGAGCGCGACGTGTCGCTCAGGTCGGGCGCGGCGGTGGTTCAAGGGCTGCGGGAGGCGGGATTCGATGTGGTGCCGGTCGTGCTGGGGCAGGACCGCATCGGCGCGCTGCCCGAGGGTGTGGAGGCGGTCTTCTTGGCGCTGCACGGCGGTTATGGCGAAAACGGCGGGGCGCAGGCGGATTTGGACCGGTTGGGCATACCGTACACGGGGCCGGGCGCCGCGGCGAGCCGCATCACCATCGACAAGGTCGCGACCAAACGGACTCTAAAGGATGCGGGCATACCGACCGCGCCCTTCGAGGTGTTGCCGCGCGGTGTGGAAACGACCGCGTTGCCGTGGCCGGTGGTGGTGAAGCCTCCGCGGGACGGGTCGAGCGTGGGGATTTCCAAGGTGACCGCGACGGAGCAGTGGGCTGCGGCGCTGAAGGCCGCGCGCGAGGCGGATCCGCAGGGCGAGGTGCTGGTGGAGGCGTACATTCCGGGACGCGAATGGACGGTGGGCATCGTGGGCGGAGAGGCCTTGCCGGTGGTGGAGATTCAGGCGCCGGGGGGCTGGTACGGGTTTGCGGAGAAGTACACCCAGGGTGTGACGCGGTACGTGTTCCCCGAGTCGGTGGAGGACGCGCCCCTGGCGGCGAAGTGCCAGATGCTGGCCGTGTTGGCGTTTCAGGCGGTGGGATGCCGCGGGGTGAGCCGCGTCGATTTCCGCGTGACGCCGGAGGGGCAGCCTTACGTGCTGGAAATCAACACGATCCCGGGGTTCACGGCGACGAGCCTTTTGCCCAAAGCGGCGGCGAAGAAGGGTCTCGGTTTCAGCGCGTTGTGCGCGAGGCTGCTCGAAGATGCGGCCTGTGATTGAAGGATGTGGCGATGTCATGGTTTTCTTTTAAACGGGGAGGAAAGTCCCGCCTGGGGCGGTTCACGGCGGGCGGGCGGCGCGTGACCGGTGTCGTCACGGATTTGCCGGCTGGGGTAAAGGTCACTTTGGGGATGGCGGCCTTCATCGCGTTTCTGGGGGTCGGGGTGTGGGGCGGCTGGTCGTTGTTCGAGAGCTATTATTTCCGTTCGCAGCACCTTTTCGTGCTGAAGGATTTGCGCAACAGCGTGACGATCACAACCGGCAAGACCTTGACGCCCGACTTGGTCTGCGAAGTGCTGGGCCTGCGCGAGGGGATCAACCTTTTCTCGCTGCCGATTAGCCAGAAGCGCAGCGAGCTGTTGGAACAGGCGCCGAACATCCGCGACATTTCCATCGTGCGGCGTATGCCGGACAAGATGAACATCACGATCATTGAGCGCGAGCCGATCGCCCGGGTGGGCTCGAACGGGAGGGTCGTTGACGAAGAGGGCGTCGTGTTCATCCGGTATGCGGGCACGGGCGGGCTGCCGATGATCAAGGGGTCGGACGAGTTCATGCAGGTCAAGCCCGGGGACCGGCTGCACGGCAACGAAATGGCGGCGGTGAGGCTGGTGCACAATGCCCTGCGCCCGGAGTGCCGGTTGCGCCTGTTGGTGTTGGATACGGCGAAAGAGGATTATTTGCTGCTGACCCTGTCGGATCACCGTCAGGCGAAGTTTTTCTGGGAGGGTATGCAGGACGAGGAGAAGGATACGGCGGCAAGGATGCAGCGGCAGTTTGATCAGTTGGCGCAGGCGATGGAGAGCGAGGTGGGTCGGCCTTGCCTGTTGTGGGACGCGACGCACCCGGGGCGTATTTTCGGGATGCCGCCCGGGATTGAATGAGGCGAAGAAACGAGGTGTTATGGCGATTCCTCCGATTGCCGCTCTGGAGATCGGGACGTCACGCACGGTGATGTGTGTGGGCGAGTCCGACGAGAGTGGGCGTGTCAGGATTACGGGCGTGGGGACGTACCCCACGACCGGTGTGCGCAAGGGGCAGATCACGGATTTGGCACAGGCGCGTGTGGGTGTCGAGGCGGCCGCCAAACAGGCGGGGAAACAGGCCGATGTGAGCATCTGGCAGGTGTTGCTGGCGACTTCGGGTGCCCACATTCAGGCCGTGGTGAATCCCGGCATGGTGACGATCCGCTCGGGCGACCGCGTGGTCTCGCGGGAAGACATCGAGGAGGTCACGGAGAACGCGCAGACGGTCCAGCTTGAGGCCGACCGGCAGGTGTTGCACACGATCACGCAGTCGTTCACGGTGGACGACCAGCCGGGGATCGTCAAGCCCGAGGGCATGCGGTGCAAGGTTCTCGCCTTGAATGTGATGGCTGTGCACGGGTTGCGGAACCGCATCGAAAACGCGGTGAGTGTGGCGAAGAGTGCCCAGCTTGAGGTGACGGACGTGGCGTTTTCGGGCATTTGCGCGGCGCTTGCGGTGCTGACCCCCGAACAGAAGCGGAACGGGGTGGTCTTGGTCGATCTCGGCGGAGGCACGACGAATTACATCGCGTACTGTAACAACGTGATTTCCGCTGTCGGCTGCGTGGCTGTGGGCGGGGATCATGTAACGAACGACATCGCGCTGGCCTTCAACATCCCCTTAAACCGCGCGGAGGAGGTCAAGCGTGCCGAAGGGAGCGCGGTCATCGATTCGGAGAGCGGCGGGCGGAGGGTGACGTTGCCGGCGGATGTCGGTTTCGAAGAGCGGCTGATCAGTTGCAAGACGCTGCATACGGTGATCAACGCGCGGATGGACGAGACGTTCCGTGTGTTGCGTTCGAAACTCGATGAGGCGGGCGTTCTGCCGCATTTGGGCGGCGGTGTGATTCTTACGGGCGGCGGGGCGTATTTGCGCAAGGTGACGGATCTGGCGCAGCGCGTTTTCGGGCTGCCGTGCCGGGTTGGGCTGCCGGTCAATGTCGAAGGGCTGGAGTCGGTTGAGCAGCCCGCCGCTTTATCCACGGCAGCCGGTCTGGCGCTGTACGGACGGCTGACGTACGAGGACCGCGGGCTTTTCTCCCCGTTGAAAAACCTGCTGAAGGGAGTGTTTCACCGATGAGCGAGAAACAGCAGTCGGGGCTTCTTTTGCTGGGCGTGGGCGGCGGCGGATGCCGGCTGGCCGCGTCGGTCCTGGCCTCCTATGGCAACGGGCTGTGCGCGTTGGGGGTGGATACGGATGCGCTGTCGAACCGGTCGGCGGCCGCGGGCGGCATGACGTGCCTGCTGCTGGGCGGTTCGCGGCTGGCGGGGCATGGCACGGGCGGGGACGCGATCCAGGGCAGGCTCGCCGCGCAGGACGACATGCAGAATCTCCTGCCTCATCTGCAAGGGGTGAGGACGGTGGTGTTGACGGCGTGCCTCGGCGCGGGGACCGGAGGCGGCGCGACACCGGAGATCGTCAAGACGCTTCATGACATGGGGATCGCGACGGTCTGTTTTGTGACGCGGCCGTTCACCTTCGAAGGTGAGGCGCGGCGCAAGGCTGCGGAGCGCGTGTTGCCGATGATTGAGGAGAACGCGGATTCCCTGGTGGTGGTCGCGCTGGACGACCTGTTCAGCGATGCGGGCGAGGGGGTGTTGGCGGATGCCATCCAGGCCGCGGAGGGGCTGATTTCGGCGGGGATCACGCTGCTGTGGCGGATGGTGTCGAAACCGGGCTTTATCCGGCTGGACGCGGAACGTTTGCACACGATGGTTTTGAAGGGCGGCAA
>JAQVSS010000438.1 GCA_028700415.1 Kiritimatiellia bacterium | reverse complement strand
AGCCAGCTGTCACCAAGCCCGGTGATTTGTGGCTGCTGGGTACTCACCGCCTGGTCTGCGGCGACAGCACCAAACCGGAGCCCTTTGCCCTGCTCATGGACGGCAAGCAGGCTAACCTGGTGGTGACGGATCCCCCGTATAACGTCAACTATGAAGGAACGGCCGGCAAGATCAAGAACGATAACATGGCGGACGATAAGTTTTATCAGTTTCTGCTGGATGCATTCAGGCTGACAGAAAAGGCCATGGCTCGGGATGCCAGCATCTATGTCTTTCATGCCGACACCGAAGGGCTCAATTTCCGTAAGGCCTTCTCCGATGCCGGCTTCTATCTGTCGGGTACCTGCATCTGGAAGAAGCAGTCGCTGGTCCTGGGCCGCTCCCCTTACCAATGGTGCCATGAGCCCATCCTGTATGGCTGGAAAAAGGCTGGCAAGCACGTCTGGTACTCCGACCGTAAGCAAACGACCATCTGGGAATTCGATAAACCTAAGAAGAACGGTGAGCACCCCACGATGAAACCGGTACAGCTGATCGCCTACCCGGTGCTCAATTCCAGCATGACCGGTAGTATTGTCCTGGATCCGTTCGGCGGATCGGGTAGCACCCTTATCGCATGTGAACAGACAGAGCGGATCTGCTACATGGTCGAGCTGGATGAAAAGTACTGCGATGTGATTGTAAACAGGACCGCTTTGCAGCTGCAAACAACCGAGTCGTTTTTTCTGGTCCGGGATGGACAAAAGCTGCGCTACTCCGAGGTGGTGGCGTCGACTGATAAACAATAGCATTGTGTTATTTACACATTTAACTTCACAGATCTTTGTTGCGATTTGTCAGCATATGACGCTCTAGTTAAGTTGCTATTCCACAGCTTTAGAGTGATTAATAGACTCACCAAAAAGCTACGGAGGCTAACGATTATGAGAATTTATTATCACCTCACCGGATCCAAACGCAAGCCGCTGGTGGCTGCCATCAGCCAGGAACTACAGGAACCGGTCGCGTACCTCGGTGCTCCGACCTTCGCCTTCCAGGTAGGCGACTATCACATCGACAGGCACGGCACGGTCACCGGCAAGGACAACCTGGACCTGGAAGACGCGCTTTACCGACAGGGCTTCAGCTCAGACGAACGCGAGTACGACGAACCCGATACCGAAGAAAGCGGACTGGGCGGGCTGGGTGCGACACCCTCGGTTGAAGAACTGCAAAATGACGCACAGGCTTGGGCAGAGCGCCAGATGCGCCGGCTGAAGCTCGAAAACGAGAACGTACCGGATTTTTCGAACAGCGGACCGTACGGCGGCGACGCCATTCCTGATTTTGAGGATCTGCAGATGACAGAAGCAGAAGAACTGGGGCTGGGTAAGCGGCGCCGGGAGCATTGGCAGGGCGAGAACGGCATGCAGGCCGATGACTGCATCCCGAGTGAACCGGAAACCCTCACCATTGAACTGCCGCTCGATGGGTTTACAAAAGACAACCTGGCCAACCTCGAAAAGCTGATCGCCAGCAAGGCTGGCCTGATCAAGAAAGCGCTCGGGATTGCTGCCCTGCCGATTGTCCAAACAGATACGACGCTGCAGTTTCCCTGGTTTGCCTTTGGTTCTCCCGGTGACGACATCGCTGCCTACTCGCGTTTCATTGGCGCGCTCTATGCTGCGGCCAAAAAGCACAAGCGCGTCACGGCCAAGGAAAAGCAGGTCGAAAACGAGTTGTTTACGTTTCGCATATTCCTGATCAGCTTGGGTTTTGTCGGCGATGACTACAAAGCGGCGCGAAAAATCCTGCTTCGTAACCTTTCTGGTAACAGTGCTTATGCGAAGCCAGAACGGAAACAGGAGGTCGAGGACCATGTATAAACTACCTTCCAAAGCGGTGGTTGATAGCCTGCGACGGCGCTTTCCCTCCGGGTCACGGGTTGAACTGGTCCGGATGGACGACGAATTTTCCAGGCTAAAGCCGGGCGATCGCGGGACCGTAGAATTTGTTGACGACATGGGCAGCGTCTTCTGTTCCTGGGACCAGGGTTCCCGTTTGGGCGTGGTTTTCGGAGTAGATGAAGTGATCAAGATTGAGGATGCCGACGATGACTGACATGATTCGGGAACAAATTATGCAGATCCGGGCCAGTGGCGCCTGCAATATGGTTCACGCCGCCCAGGTCCAGCGACTGGCGTTCGATCAACATTTACACGAGCTCGTGATTTTCATCGAGGAACATCGCGACCAGTACATCCGGTTCATTCTATACGGGGACACCGAGACAAAATAGTACATATCAGGGCCGCATCTTTGTGTAGTAATGCAAGCGGATATTGCTTGCTATTCGCCTTGCTTAGAGTGATATATACACTAAGAAAAGCCAAGGAGGACACGAAAATGTGGAGAAACGGGATCATCAACGGCTGCGAATACTGGGTTAAGAGCTTCGACGAACCTTCAATTTACGGCATCGACGAAGGCAGGATTTCCAAACTGACCGTCCGGCGCAACGACCGCGAGATCATCAGCTACGACCGCGGCTGGGACTTGGAACCGCAAACGGACGAAGACCGCGCGATCCTGGAAACGCTGATGAAAAAATACAACTGAACAAAGCAGCAGCAACGCGACTGCCAAGGACTCCTGCCGGGGTCCTTTTTTGTTGCCGAAGAGCAACATGGGCTAATGGGGGTTTGTCATATCGAGCGGTTGACCTTATAATTGTCATAGACATTCTGAAGGAGGCGCAATATGGCTTTCCTGGATACCGTAAAAGAAATCATTACGAACAAGCCGGCCCATCTGAGAAGTCCGTATTTTGCGAAGGCAGATAGCGATTTGAAAACGCAGCTGGAAATTTTGACGGAGTTTCTTACCCGCGCGCCCGAGAGTATAAAACCACAAGTCGAACAAGATATCCGTTATCTTGAGGCTGGCCGTATTGGTGAAGAAAATGTCGCGTTCGAGTTGAAAAACAGTTTCATGCCCATCATTGTGCTGCACGATCTCAATCTCGAATATGATGGTCTCAAGGCTCAGATTGATTTTATGGTCATAACCGCAAAAGTGGTACTGATCATCGAATGCAAGAACCTGTACGGTGATATCGAAGTCAACAGCAACGGCGACTTTATCAGAACGACAACCTTCAGTGGTAAAACCAAACGCGAAGGCATCTACAGCCCCATTACCCAAAACACCAGACACATGGAGGTCATCAAAGCGGTACGACGGGCCAGGCTTAGCAATTTTGTCTTTCGGGCCATTTTTGATAGAACCTTCAACGACAACTATAAATCGGTCGTTGTACTGGCCAATCCAAAAACAGTACTCAAGCTTAAGTATGCCAAGAAAGAAGTCAGAGACCAAATCATACGCTGTGATCAGCTTGTGGCCTACATAAAGACACTGTATGCAGAAAG
>JAQVSS010000437.1 GCA_028700415.1 Kiritimatiellia bacterium | reverse complement strand
GCACATAAATTATAGCTTTTGTGCAATACGTCTATTCACTCTCAAATGCTCCGCCCCGAAGTGTGCCACCTCCCACTTGTAGGTCATTCATCTCGCACAATGTGACTGCGCAACTTGGAATCCCGAGTATTTTGAGCGCATTGGCGTGTCTTGCACGTTCGTCTTCGCCATGAAATGTAACTACCCACTTAACCTTGTGTACATTGACAACTTTCGCTATTTCACGATAGTAATCGGCGTCCACCTCTGACATTGAGTGCCCCAAAACAACAATCTCATGCAAATCCAAAAGACCGGAAAAAAAACTGATACTTTCGGCGATGACTTTTCTGGTGTCCTTAAATGTCCTAATAAAAAAGCGGTTTAATATTTCTTCGCCCTCCGTTACCCGCCAGTCCGGCGAATCGAACTCAAAAGAGGGATCATATTTCGGCTCCGTCCTTTCGACTGGTCTCCACGCATGTCCAAGCACTAAGTCCTGCCCTGTTTTAGACTCCCCGTGGATATGAAGAACATTGGCACTTGGCACACCATAGATGTCGGACAAAGTCGATGTGTAGTTGAATGTCAGGAACTTATCGGCTGGCGTAATGTTCAGAGGGCACACAGTCAGTGTATTACGAGTCGGAACAGACAACTGTCGTACCCACTCTGTAAAAAGCGACTTGAATTTGACAGACAAGCCTTCGACAATAAGCCCAATCTCATATTGATATTCGTGATAATTATCCCGCCTGCCATCCGCATCATATGAGACCAAATACTCCGATGCATACTCCGTAATAGAATCTACGTCGATATTCGCAAGAGCTGACTCAAGATCTGACCAATCACAATCAACAGGGATGTACTGTTTAACGAGATTATGCAGTTTCCTGTCGCGATGATACAAGTACCTCTTGAAATCAACGTATTCTGATCGAATACCGTGATAAATGTCGAAGCCGTTTCCGATAATGTAGAGTCGATTCATCATTGCCTAGACTCCATGCCTCTGCCTATTAAATGCTAATCTAGTGCATTTTCTCAACCTTGCTCCGAAGTTATGCTCTTACAAACCTCTCGCTTGAATCTTTGAATACGCGGGTGTCGTTCAAAGCTCCCCAAGTCGTCAGCCTGTTGAAGATACCGTAGCGCATCCTGATTTCGACCCGTTTCGATAGCCCGCTTCGTTTTCGCGCAAAGGCGCTCGAATTTTCGTTGCTCTTCGTAATAATCGAAACCCCTTTTCGGTTTTGCCAGATGGAAGCAAGATCGGTCTTTGCTCGTATGTCCGGCGCTGATGAGCGCAAGATTGGCTGCGGCTTGCGGATGTTGAGGATCTATTTCCAACACCGACTGTAGCATGCGCTCGATTTCTTCCTTGGGGTGCCCAAGGTCGAGTAAAGAAAGCGCACGGTTGTTGCACGCATCCAAAGCGGCCAGTTCCGTATCGGGGCGCATACGCTCATGGGGCTCTTCAAAAATATCTAAATAGACGTTCTGCAACCGGTCGGCAATTTCACGGAAACCGCCGGGACGTCGCTCAGGCTCTTGCGTCACGCACTCGGCCAGCAGGTCAAACACTGCAACGGGGATAGCGGGGACGTCGGGAGCCGGTGCCCTGACTCTGATTTCATCCAACGCGTACCTCGCAGCCATACCGTTCGCCCAAGTCACTTCACCCATGAACATCTCGAGAACGGATACGGCCCAACTGTATATGTCCGTCTTGCATGACAATCGCTCCTTTTTCGCTTGTTCGGGGGAACAGAAGGCCGGTGTCATACCGTTTACGCCGACACATCCGGCTACCGGAGAATCGGAAATGCCTGAGCCGATGTTGCCGTCAACCAGATCTGCTAGGCCAAAGTCGGTGATTTTGGCTGTGCCGTCTGCCATAACCAGAATGTTTCCGGGTTTTACGTCCTGATGAACCAAACCAGCGACATGAGCATGCTCCAACCCCCATGCCGACTGGATCGAGATGTCCAGAATTCGCGCTAATGCGTTTTCCTCGGTTCCAGAATAAAGCCTACGGGAAGAAATCCAGTCGGAAAGGCTTCCGCCATCAACGAACTCCGTCAGGACGCTGGGGACTTCGTTGATCGTGCGCACGTAGTAGCAGGTGACCACGTGAGGGTGAGGGTTAAGATTGGACCACAGCTCACACTCCCGACGGAAGGCGTTTAGCCTGTTGACATCGGGCGACGGCTCGACACGAGGCTGCTTAAGAGCCAAGTCCATATCCCACAGACGGTGATAGACGCGGTAAACGACGCCCATCCCGCCGGACTCGAACACTTGTCGAACCTCATATCGCCCGTCGATAAGATCACCTGACCGCCACATTGATTAAGACCTCCGTGCATAATCTGGAACTATCTGGAACTCAGAATGGCGTTTGCTTCTTCAATGATTTTGGCCAACGTCGGATCGTTGCCAGTGACGCGCATGGCCGCTTTTGCCTCAAGCAAAGCCATTTCTGGTGCTCCAGTTAACAAAGCGACTTTCGCCCGGACGCAGCGTGCTGCCATACTAATTTCTTTGTCCGAACTGAGTCTGAGAGCGTGATCGGCATCGCATTTTGCTTCATCGTAGAAACCCAGCATTAAATATGCTTCGGCCCGTAAACTGATTGCAGGGGCGAAGTCATCTTTAAGATCAAGGATGGATGAAGTCAGCCGCACAACACTCTTGGGTGCACCGTTCCTTACTGCCGCTTGTGTTGCTGATAAGAGGGAATTAGCTCTTTCCATGCGTGAAGGGATCTTAATCTCGATTATTTTCTGAGGATCGATAGGAATCGGTGGTTCCGTCTTACCAGACTTTCCTCGCTGTTGATCTACGGCGAAAATTGATTTAATACGCGACAATATGCGCGAGGGGCCGACCGATGCCAAGTGATCATCGTAATGGCTGAACCAAGGAATACCCAATTTCTGATAATGGACAGCCTCAATCGGCTGGGTCGGCGGCGCATTGCCTGTGATGTCCCTATAAACGTTACTGTTGACGAGATGGATAAATACAGATCCCTTGGTCAGCGGATCCCATGTGTTCGCGCCGAATGTGTCGAAACTTATCTTTTGTTTAAGACGCCCTCCAGCCGCCATTCCCATAGAACGTGCCGTATAAAGCTCATCTAAAGATATACCAGGCAACTTAAACCTTAGTTGCCCTGCAGATAGACTATACCTTATATCAGAAGGAAATATTTCGTTCTTTAAGCGAGAAAAAGCATCCTTATTTTTAATTAGAGGCTCCAGTTGAGCCAACGCATCCTTTTGAATTACTTTGAGCAAATCGCGTTTGTCATTGCCTAGTGCATCCAAAATTTCTTTCGGCGAATACTTTAGAACCTGCATAGCAAGAACACTTTGATAGGGATGCACAAGTTTCAATATCCCGGCCATTAAATCGGCATCGCCTG
>JAQVSS010000436.1 GCA_028700415.1 Kiritimatiellia bacterium | reverse complement strand
ACGCAGGAGCGCTCAGGAAAGGCCTACAAGGATCGGCTTGTTGAAGGGTGCCGCAATATCGCGCACTTCGAAGCTGCGTTGACGCTTAAAATTCAAAGAGAGATGACCCGTTGGATACTCGCGGATGAAGGCTTTGATATCGTCCAGAAGACGGATGCCGAGACCGGGCATAAAAAATATGTGGTCACGCGGGCGCAGAATCTTTCGGAAGAAGAGCTGGATGATGCTCTGGCCCAACTGGATGGTTGCTACAATGAGCCTGGCACGGAGGAAGATGAGGACGCGATCCTGTGGGCAGCGGAGTATCAGGCCCGGAAAGTCTGGCAATCTCTGGACGGTGAAGAACGATCCACGCAACGCCTTTTACTCGCTTGTCTCTTGAATAACATCTGGGATATGAAGGCTGTGCTGGCTTCGGGACTGGTGTCATGCAAGCAATCGCAGTTGTACAACGAGCGAAAAACCGTTCTGGGTCTCTTAGACTCAATTGACTGGGGACCGGGATGCCTGGAGGCCGGTCAAAGGGCTTACATGACCCGTCAACTGATACCCCCGTTGAAAAAAATCTGCGCCGATTGGCTGTCATCTGTGGAAAATGCGAAAATGAAACTCTTTATTGAGACGGCGGGAAACGGAACGCGTTTGTGAGGAGTGTCCTATGGCAAAAATAGAAAGTCCGGCTTTCACACTGTCCGAGGTATCCGAAACCCGTAAGAAGTACCTGTTGCGCTGGCGGCTGGAACGCAAACTGGATCTCGAACTGCGCGAGGCCCAGGCAGAACAGGAGCAGTCGCTGGTCGCCGAGCGTGGTCTCACGCGCTACGGGTCCTCCTTTCGTCCGTTTGACACCGATGTCCGGGAAGGCGACATCCGTTTGCTGCGGCAGGCGGACGTGCCCGATTTCAGCCGATTCCTGTATATCGCCGTCCTGTATGTGCGGGACAACTTTACAAGCGTCGTCGCGCCATTCTCCTCCTATAGCGTTCCGGCCTGCAAAGACGAGTGGCTGACGGGTCTGGCGAGCGAGCCCTTGAAGGTGCTGCAACTCTGGAACGCGCAACCTGTGGCGACCAAAGATATCGCGCAAAGCTGGCGAACGCACACGCTCGACGAAGGGCTGCTGTCTCAAGCTCGAATGCTGTACAGGCACGCGGTCGACGGGTCGTGGCCGCAAGGCCAACTGCGCGAACAAGTCGGGCTGGCTATTCTGAATCCGGCGGACGAACGGCTGGCCTACCAGCACGAGGAGCTGGTCCTGTTCACGGGGTTGCGCAAGCGTCTCTCCCGTGTCAGCGAACGGGCGGACAGCTTGGCAAAACAGACTGTCCAGTTCACGCCAGGCGGCGCGCTCGCGTTCCCGGATACAGGGCACGTGTACGAGAAACCGGACCGGCTGGCGGCCGACAGCGGTGACGTTTTTGCGGAGGTTATCGTGCTTTGCGGCGAAGGCGAGCCCGTCACGGCCAAGGCCCGGCGCGAAGCGGACGCGACCCACAAGACCGTCAGGTGGCATCTCGACGGCTGCGCCGTGCCCCTCCTCCCGGGGCTTCCCGCGTGCCTTTATGCCTTCGGCCGCAAAAAGCCGCTAAACACCGCAGGGCAGACGGTTGGTGATGGCTCGGTTGTTGCGTTCAAGGCCGAATCGGAGATGGCTTTTTCCCGCCTGCTCGCAGACGCGGGGCTGTGGATCGTCATTCAATCCGAATAAACTTAAACCGAATCGTTGAAAACGGGCGGCGCGGACGCTTTAGGCGGGTGAAGGCACTACGCCTTTCACAAGGAGAAGATCATGAGCAACACAGAGATGGCGGCAGAGAAGGCGACGGGGAACGATGAGACGCCGGACGCGGTGCCAGACGGCAGGATTAAGATCCATCTGACCGCTCACCCCCCCGTGCGGGTCAGGGAATCCGATTGGCCGATCTTGGCGCAGGCGGTGATGCCGTTGTATCGGATTGACCCGCGTCAGACCGAGTTGAATTTATTCAACGCGGTAAAGGCGTCGCTTGAAGCGCCTGAAGAGATCAACGATGATGACCCCGGCAATGTGTGGCCGGAGCAAGTCCCCTATGTGCATATCCTGTGCAGGGTACAGCTCACCGTGCGTCGTCATGCCGATGGCCGCATCCTACTTTATGGTCTCCGCAGAACGCCAGACGCACAAGAAAACAGTCTTGCCGATGAGTTGGGCGGGGAACTGCTGGCCTCCGACAAGGCGCTCAAAGACGCACTGATGAAAAACGCCAATGTTTTCATCGCCATGTGCGGCGGCTGTTGCGAGGATGCGCCGCGAAAATTGGCTGAAGCGGTTCTCTCACAGTTGCCCCCGAAAAATCTGGACATAGACGGGACGGCGAAGGCTGACTCCGGCGTGATCGTGCTGAATGGCGGAACGCCCGTTCAGCTTTCCCGGACAGAATGGCCGTTGATCGCGGAGGCAAAAACACCGCTTATCTATGCCCCGTTCAGTTGCCAAGGCGAATGGGATGGCTGCACACAGCCTTACGGGTACGAGCGACTCGCCGTGCGGCAGCGCCATGACGGGGAGGCGGTCGTCTACGGGGAACTGCTTTACGAAGACGAGTGGGCGGCGCAATTCAACATGTTCAATCCTCGCGGGGGCGAACTCGTGTCTGCCGGGAAGGACCTCGCCGCCGCGATCAAACGGGTCGGCACCGAACTGGGCCTGTGCGACGAAACCATCCGCGCCTGCGTGAACGGGCTGCCCGCGCAAGACTTGGACTGAGCCGGATATGGAGCACCCCTACATATTCGACCGAGCGAGGGGCATCAGCGAGGCGGCGAACGAACCGGCCTTGTTCCTCACACAGTCCATGAAGCGTTTCGGCGAGACGGCCGAGCGGTTGCGGTGCGGCTATTCGGGCTGGCCGCTGATGTCAAGTTCGCGCGCCGTGTGGAGAAACGCGCTGGCGGCGGAGGCCCTGCTCTTTCCGCCCGCCTACCGGCAGAACAACCCGCCATTCACCGGCTTTGTGACTGACGCCGCCAAACCAGGAGGTGACGCGATGCCGGATTATGGCGTGATGAAGCGCTTCCCCGCCGCGGCCGCGCTCTTTCCAATGAGCGGCAACACCCCGCGCAACGGACGAGTCTGGGCGGTCGGCCCTGACTGCGGCGGCGACTTGCCGCCTGCGTTGCCTCTCAAATTGGGTGGTTCTGAGGATGTGCTGGCTGACGCCGAGCAGCGGCGCATCCGCCTCTATGTCGAGACCGGCGAAGGCAACGGCTGCGATTTCACGGGCAAGTCGTGGCATCTTGCGGCACATATGGCCATGGACGCGTTGCTCGAAGACGACCTTGAATACAGGATACGCCTCGCTTCGGAATGGCTGATCACAGGCGAGGTCAACCGCGCTGGACGGGTCATGGGGGTGGGCATCAAAAACAAGCCC
>JAQVSS010000435.1 GCA_028700415.1 Kiritimatiellia bacterium | reverse complement strand
ACGTTGCCGCGAGCTGGTCGCCGCGCGACAATCTCGGCATTTATGTCTACTACGCGCGCGATCTGGTGATGTCGGCGGTCAAGAAATATCACTCCGACGCGGTCGGCGCGATTGTACGCTGGAAACCGTCGGACAGTTGGCATGTGTCAATGCGAGGCCAGTACTGGAGCTACGAGGATGATAACGCCTTGTTCTACCTGCAGGGCGATTCGTTCTGGGAGATGATGCCCGATGAAGGGTTCTGGTTCGGTCTGGACGCTTCCACGGTCTCCTCCAGCGACGCCAGTGATTATTACTGGTCGCCTTACTGGGACCAGCGCGTGATGGCCATCCTGCGGTATCTGCAGGTTTGGCAAGGTTACTCCTTCCGTTTGGATTTGATGACCGGGCTGCAACGGGAGCAGGGGCGCCCGCCGCGCCGCGAGGAGGATGTCGATATCGCCGGCGCGGCTGATTGGGAATTCGCCTGGGGGTTCTCGTCGTCCTACAACAAGCGTGTTTACAAATATCTGGATCTGTTCGTGGACGCCAACGTCATGGCCTTGCGCGAATATATCGACCACCGCTTCCTGCTCGGCTTCAACCTGGGTTTCTAAAGCTGCTTTCAGCCGCAACCAAACTGTGGTCATTGAAATAGCGTAGCCATAGTTTCAGATCGCCTGATTTTGTTCACAACCCCGCAGCTTTAGAAAAAAACGCTGCGCGTTTAAAAAAAGCATGATTGAACTGCCCTAAGATTTCAGCTAACCACAGATTCTGCGGAGGAACCTCAACTTCTTGTTGTTTATGTCAGGAAGGCCATGCTGGCCTCGAAGAGTTCACGGGTCCAGCGCTCGCTGTAGTAGCTGTGGCCGGCATGGGCGATCAGATGCGTCTCATGCGGAATGCCGTGCGCATGGCAATAACGCGCATACGCGGCGCGCGAACCCGGCGCGTCGGGATCGGAGCCGCCGAAGACAAAACAGACCGGGTTGCGGAAACCGCGGAACAGCTTTAGCGCGGCATCTTCCCGGATTGCCTCTGCGGCACTGCGTTTTTCCTGCTTGACCAGCGCTTTGGCAACCATGCCGGTCTGCACCTTGCCGGCGGCGAGCTTGCGCCATGTTTCCGGCCGCAGCAGTTTCCGCGCGTAGCTTTTTAACGCTGCGAGGGTCTTGCGCGGGCCGGTCGCCGGGCTGCGCAGTGAGCCCATGGACTCTGGCGACCACAGCAGCAGCTTGGCGATTTCCGGGTTGCGGGCGGCCAGCGTCACGGCGACCTTGCAGCCGGAGCAGATGCCTACGACGGCTATCGGCGAGCCAGTCGGCAGGCGGCGGCGCAGGGCGTCCAGCGCGGTCTGGGCGTTCTCCGTCATCAGCGCTATCGAGGCGTCGCCGCTCCCGCCGCCGCTGAGTCCCCTCCCGCTGAAATCGGGTCGCAGGCACATAAATCCGTTTCGCGCCAGCAGCCGCGCGAAGCGCGTGAACATACGGTGCGGTCCGGTGCGGTCGCCGGACCAGCCGTGCAGGAAGAGCGCCCCGCCCCGGACGGGGCCGGCCGCCAGATCCCAGATGACGCTAATGGGCATTGCCGGGTCGCCGAACGTCGCCAGCTCGGCCGTTTGAGTGGAGGCAGGCAGTGCGGGCGGCAGGCAGGGCGCGACTGCGCGGCCATGCGGCAGGGCGCGGAGCCAGGCGACGGTCGCGGCGGCCAGCCCGCGCGTGTCGACGTGCCCGACGGTGTTCCAGAAGGGCGGGTAGCGCAGGTCAGACAGGGTGGCGTGACCGCCGCCGCAAAAAGCCTCCGCCGTTTTCGCGTCGTGACCGCCTGCGAAAACCAGCGCTGGCTGCTCCAGCGGCAACGGCCGCAACTCCTGCAGCCATGCGTAAAACGCGCCGGAGACAGGATAGCCGTCGAGGTCGACGGTTTGGCCCTGCCGCAGCCGGGCCTCTAAAGCCGACCGGCTTTCCCGCGCCTTGCCGTAAGCCACCATGTCGTTGACCATGTGCCGCTGCAGCAACTGCCGCGCGAAGTCCGCGCCGCTGACCGGCGACCACAGGACGGCGGCGGCCACGTCGCCGCGCGCGGCGGCAAGGCGCGCGGCCAGCAGGGCGCCGGCGCGCGCGCCGATGACGTATAGCGGCAGGCCGGGCAAGGTCGCGGACAGCCAGTCGAGCGCGGCGGAACATTCAATTTCAAAGGAGACGGGATCTGTTGACGCGAAATCGCCATCCGAATCGCCGCAGCCGTAAAAATCAAAGAGCAGCGCGGCAATGCCCGCGTCGGCCAGGGAGCGCGCGGTTTGCACATAAACCGGCAGGACGCCTTTGCGCTCTTCGGCGAAAGGCGGAATCAGCAGCGCGCCGCCAGTCGCCGCCGCAGGCAGCGCGCATGTGGCGGCCAAACGGTTTCCGTCGACCGTGAAGAAAAACGATTTCTGTATGAAATGAGACACGTCTGTTCACTAGGATCTGATGTTTTGGCAGATTACGTTTTCAAAATGAGGCGGTCAAATCAGCTCTTTGATGTATTTGGTTTTGAGCAGGCGCCAGAAGACGACGATGAAGGCGCTGAGCGGGATCGCCAGCAGCACTCCCAGCATGCCTTTGAAAACCACGCCCCAGAAGAGCAGGGAGAAGATTATGGCCGGATCGCTAAGGCCGGTTTTTTTGCCTTGGATTTTCGGCGTGATGAAATAGCCGTCCAAGAATTGCACGACACAGAAAACCGCCAGCACCAAGGCGAGCCTCAACAAGCCTCCGCCCTCGCCGAAAAAGGACATGGGCAGGGTAACGGCAAGGCCGATGATGTTGCCCAGATAAGGCACCAGGTTGAAACAGCCCAGAGTCAAGCCGATCAGGAATCCGTAGGGCAGCCCGACGATCCAGAAGCCCAGTCCGAAAAGCACTCCCTGAATAAAGGCGATCGTGATCTGGCCGCGGAAGAAAGCCACGATAATGGTCAGGAATTCGTCGATCAGATAAGTGACGTCACGGCGTGTGTCAGGCTTGAGGAATGGCAGGAAATTCTCGGCGTTGCGTCCGGAAAGCGGCTTGGCTGTGAGGAAATAGATCAGATAGACCGGAACTACCAGCCAGCCTATCAGAGATGCGACGTAGCGGATGGCTCCCACACCCACCGACAGGGCTTTGCCGCTCATGTCGTTGAATGATATCCGTTCGGCCAGTGCCGCTATGAAATCATGCGGAGCCGTCAACAGCGGCAGCTTCTCTGCCAGCCCGTATTTCGCAAGGAATGCCTGAAGGTTAGGGTTGGACTCGGCCAGCGCGGCCGATATGCGCTCAGACAGTGCGGGCAGATAATCGGTGAGAGACACAAGCTGGGAAGCGAACAGCGACCCGAAAAAAAACAGCAGGGCCGCCGCCGGGATCAGGATCGACAGAAAAAGAACCGGTATCGCCAGCAGATTGGAACG
>JAQVSS010000091.1 GCA_028700415.1 Kiritimatiellia bacterium | reverse complement strand
CTGTTTGCAGATCTCATTCTGGTGCGGGTAGAAGTTCTCGATGAGGAAGATGGCGTAACGGGAGAACCGGAATTCGCCAATCACGGTTTGCCGTTTGGAGATGGGGTCGACATCAACGGCGGCACAGTTGCGTAGGAGGATGTTTTTGGCGAGGGAGGGGAAGTCCAGTGCCTCGGCCAGGATCAGGGTGTAGGCGGGTTCCAAATCTTTGGAGTCGTGTGCGTCCGTTACCCCGATGCCGGCGATTTTCATCCCCTGCGCGCGCAGTTCATGGTAATGCAGGATACCCAGGTCGCTGCTGTCGCCATTCAGGATTTCCATGGCGTCGAATTTTGCGGTTTGGAGGAGGTAATCCGAAATGACGGCAGGGATGTATTGTTTGCCCCGTGGTCTCCAGTAAGGGTGGCAGAAGACGGCGACGCCGCCGCAGGCGCGGATTTTGTCCCAGACGGCGAACGATGCGGCAACCGGGTATTGCAGGGTGTCGGGGAGGGTGTCGGGGAGCTTCGCTTTTTCCGCGGAAACGGCTTTGCTGTATTCGGGCTCGTTTTTGGTGAACCAGTCGGTGATGCTTTCGGAGGCGCCGAGGGAGAGGATGTGGACGCCGTTGCCGGGGCTGTGGACTTCTTCGCCGGGGAATGTTTTCATGTCGGTGGGGAGCCGGGAGAACTCCTCGATGGCCGAGAGCGAGGCCGCGTAAGCGCGGTGATCGGTTTGAATGGCGAAGTCGTGCCCGAGTTTACGGCAGGTGGCGACCATGAGGGCGGGCGTTTCGTTTTTGTTGCCGTCGGAAAACTTGCTGTGCATGTGCATATTCCCGCGATACGGACGGAGGGCAAAGTAGTCCGGCTTCAGGGAATAAAATTTGGCCACTCCCAGAACCGCCGGTTTTTTGGGGCCGGGGCTTTTTTTGATGACCCGCACGGTGTGTTCGGTTTCCCCCCGGAAAAACGTTGTGAGGGTGAGGGTGTTGCCGTCAATCTTGTGGGAAACGGATCCTTCTTTTGCGGGAAGCCCGTCCGCGCAGACATACTCGACTTTGACGTCTTCGGGTGTGGCGAGGCAGGGCTCGTTTTCGAACACGAGGGTGACGGTTGCCTCGCAGTCTGCCCGCAGGATCATCGGGAAGGCGTCAGCGAGTTTGGCCTGAAGAGGGAGGATGGAGAGGGAAACTGCCAGAATGAACAGCGAGTTGAGTAAGGGGTACCGCATTTTTTTTCCTTTCTTTTTCATTATGTGGTAACGGGGTTACGTTTTCAATGCCCTTTTTTGAAAAAAGCGGGGGCGCGCAAATGGGCTGGTGATGATGTCGGATGCCGGGGCAAATGAGGTTCTGCGATCTCCACGCGGGCCCGGTTTTTAATCCGGATATTTTCTAAAGGTGAACGGCCATCCATATGTTTTCACTGCGGCGACGCCGACGGAAGATTCTGTGTCTGGGTCACGGTAACATCGTCGATATCGATTTGACCGTTCCGCACCTGGAGCACAAACAGGCATTTCCGGTCAGCACCATAGTGGAGGGTTCCTTCTACCGGAATCCATTCCTGTGACTTGAGTGTTGAGTTCCCTTTGAGGCCCAGCCCCAGCAAATCACCTTGGCCGCGAACTTTTGCCCGCATCACGACCTTGCCCGTAAAGTCAGCAGGCAGATTCACTCCCTGCATCAACTGGCCCGAAGGCGATGTGTTGGCTTTTATTCTGAGGAACTTCCGTCCGGAGGCCGCGCCGCCTTCAACCCATGTCACAGATCCGGGGTCGATCGCCCAGTGCGAGGGACCCCGGCTGCCGGCAGATTCCCCGGCGGTTTTTTTCGTAGGCGCGGCCGAATCCTCGAAATCGCCGTTCTTGATGAGCGCGGCACCAGCCATCTCCCCGTTGGTTCTGGGTTCGGTGCCCATCAGCACCGGACGGAGCGATTCCGGCCCTTGAACGGCTCCCCAGCTCCATGAGCTTGACTGACTCTCCCCGTCAATAAAGCCCCAAAAACGAGTCAGCCGACGGTTGCGGACGACGTTGATTTTCCAGGCATCTCCACGGTTAATCGTACGCCCGTGCGGCGCGGCCGGGATGCGGATTTCAGCAACCCACCGTTCCGTCAGCACCCTGGTTTTGACTTCAATCCCCGACTCAAACCGCATCTCCGTATCCTTCGCGCCTGGCGCATCAAGGGCGGACCTGATGATGCCCCTAGGGTTTAAGGCAATGTGCGCGCACTTTCCACCCATGAAGGGAACGACGAATATTTCCAGGCTGCTGTCCCGCGCCACGGCGCCAGCTTGATTTTTTGCTTTTATTTTCATCCTGCCCGGTTCGCTCTCCATGGCCTCCACCGCCAGAAAAACGTTGTCCTGGTCATAGAGCATTCTGACGAAAGTCCGGGGGGTTGCCGCGGTCTGACCGTCTGTGTCAATGAAATCACCGATATAATCCGCCCGTTTCCAATCATCCTCATCAAGCTCCCCGTCCACGACAAGCGGATCAACCCTTTTGTTGACATACAGCTCCCTCTGTGGCTTCCGGGCCATGAACTCCCTGTGAACCGCCTGCCAGCACATTCCGAAATATTTCCGGTCGCGTTTCACACGCTTCACAACAACCGGATTGCTGTCCGCCAGATTCTCCGCCTCATCCAACAGGCGCAGAAGCCTGGCTTCCACCCCGGGCTTTTCCAGGCATTTGCCGCGGAGATGGTAGGGGGTTCCGCCCCACCCCAGCAAATGGTCGGATCGTTCCTCATACATCCGGATCAGTTCTTCCCGGTACATTTTCATCGCCGGCCAGGCCTTGCCGTAATAGTTTGAGCCCATGTCTTCCGCCAAAACGTCGTAATCGGCGTTGATGTCCCACGCCACTTGAGCCGCCAGATACAAAGGCTGCCACTGGGCGTGCCAAGCCTCTTTTTGCCACCGGGTATTCCAGGGGGGATAAAAGACCCCGTCCGGGGGGGCGATCGTTTGCTTTAATCCGGCCAAACCGATCTCGTGATAGTACTTGAGATCTTTGAAAAACACCCTGTCATAGGGATTATAGGCAACGACGTCAGAGGGGTTCTCGCACCAACTGTATTCATAGGCTGTCAGGTTGGACGGATGCAGGTTTTTCCAGCCTGCAAGGATCTCGCGGAACCGGGCATTGACCGGGCACTTCGCGTCGGAGATGGAGTGCCGGTAACAACGGCCCACCAGGCAAAGCTGAATGGAAAGCCGGTGGTCGGGCACGACACCGGTCGGCGGATTAAGGAAATTCTGGTAAGCGATGGCCCAGAGATCGGCGGCCGGATGGGCCTTGTAGACTTCGCCGGCAATCCTGTTGATCATCGTGAAGTAGCGTGTGCCGACAAAATGTTTCTGTTTCTCTTCCGGCGGATCCAGCTTGACGCAGTTTTCGCATTGGCACCAGGCCGTGCTGTCGTTGTTCAGAATAACGCAGCCGCCCCCTTTCGGCGGCACTTCCAGATCCTTGTTGACGCGGTCCGCCATGATCGCCGCCACGTTGGGATGAGAGGTGCAGGGCTGGCGATGTTCCCCCTCCATTTTTAAGCGCTTGCCGCCAAAAAGCCCGTAGTATTCGGGATGGGCATCAAAAAGGGTGTCGTTGCCCAACAGGTCGTTGAAAGACCGTGTTTGCAGGATTTCCGCCCCGCGCTTCTCCAATTCTTCGCCATACAGCTTGCATAGGTTTTTATGGATCTTGATGGCAAACCCGTTGCGTACAAACCAGTCCCACGTGTCCAGGGTCTTTGAATTCGTGGCGGCGCAATAAAAAAAGATTTGGCGAAACGGAAACGCCGGATTGTTGACCGTCACCTGTTCCGGCACGGAAACGGACGGCCGCTTGGGGCAGTGTTCGAACTCGGCCCCGGGCGCAAACCACCGCACGCCGGCCTGTCGCTTAAGAATTCCGTAGGCGCCGTATAGCACGCCCAGCGGTCTTTTGGCGATGACCCGCACCCCATCCTTGTCGGCCGCAAGCACGAATCCGTCATCGGTCAACTGGGCGACCGCCTTGTTAATGGCTTCGGAACGCGGGATGGATGTCGCTTCGGCCGTGCCCAGATAGATGGGATAGAGCGCGTGGGGCGGTGTGTCGACAACCGGCGTTTTGGCGCCGGTCACTTTTTCCAGGAAGCGTGCCAGTTCGCTGGCCGCGTGTTTTTCCACAGGGCCGGCCGTGGCCGGCAGGACCACGCAACTCGTTGTCTGGCCTTCCTTCACCAAGTCAAACGATGAGCCCCGTGCGCTGATTGTCGCCGCCAACAGAGCCAAGGCGGAATACGCGATACGTTTGTGGGTCATGTGGAGCTCCGTTCACTGGAGACTGAAAAGAGTTCCGGCAGTCGGGAGCCAGCCCCAGACGGGTATGCTGGAGCCGGCGTAGACGGCGTTATACCCGAGCCCGCCCGCCGCAGAATTGGACACCGCCCCTGTCGAGAGGTCGTACACGCGCCAGACGGCGATCAGGCCGCCGCCGCCGCCGCCGCCGCCGGTTGCCACTGGCGCGTCCCCATACCAATGTCCGTTTCCCCCGTTGGCCTGCAGCAGGGCGGTGGAGGCCCCGATAAACGTGCGGCAGGTGAGATAAATGCTGCCGCCGGAACTGCCGCCGTAAAAGGGCCCGCCCGGCTTGTCCCCGTTGGCGGACAGGATGCCCTGCACCGCGAGGGTTCCGGCCACGCGCAGTTGGATGCTGCCTCCGCCGCTCGTGTTCTTTGGAAGGGTTGTCGTTCCATCGGTCCCGTACCGGGCACCGCTGCCCGGCTCAATGGGCGCATTGGGATCATCGTAAATCTTGCCTGCAACGCCGGAGACAGAAGACCCGGTGCCGCCTTGCCCTCCATGGCCCGCGCCGCTGTAAACGGTACCGATTCCCGTCCCGAAGGGGTAGATGCTGGAGGCGGATTGCCCCCCGCTGTAACCCAGCTGATTGGCGTTAAACCCGCTGTTGACCCCGATCGTTGCTGCCCCGGCGCTAAAAAGGACCACGGAGCCGTTGGTCGGATGCGCCACCGGGTAAATCCAGCAGTTCGAGGTCGTGACCCTGAGGTCCCCGCCGACATTGACCCGCGCTCCATAGCCGGACTCTGCACCGCTGTTGGTTAGACCGGCATAGACATAGAATCGTGCGGCATTGGTCAGGATTAAGTTGCCGGAGCACGTGATCGTCGGCCCAGTTTTCCCGCAGGTCACAGGAGAAAAGACCGGCACAGATTCGCTTGGGTTCCCCATGCCACCCACACCGAAGGAACCACCGCTGACGATGAGATTTGAACAGGCGATGGTCATGCCATTTGTGAACTCCAAGCGGTTCAGCAGGGCATTCGTCCCGGTGACGGTCAGCGTATTCGTGACCGTCACATCGAATCCCGGCAAGCGCAGCCACACATTACTGATTGTCCAGTCGGAAAGGGTCAGCGCACCGATTGGGGCCGGACCCACCCACTGGCCTGTGAACAGATTGGCGGGCGAAAACAGCGTGCTGTCCGGAAAATACAGGGTCCCGATGTCGCCAACGGTCAGTTTGTTTTCGGACAAACAGCTCCCTGTTTGGAATTGAATAAATGGCTGGCTGGGCAGGCCGCTTTGGGCGGCCGGGTTATAGTCAACCGCGATACGCCCCCCTCCGGAACCTCCGCCGGTTCCCCCTCCGTACGAAAGCCCGGCATTTGCCGTGATGAGGCCGTTTGTTCCCGTCAACGTGTTGCAGGTTATGAAAATGCTGCCTCCGGAGCCGCCGCTGGAGTGAGCGCCGCCAACGGCCTTGGAACCGTTGGCATTCATGCGGCCGTTGACCACCACCTGCGTGGCGACAACGCGAACCGCGCCGCCGCCATGTCCGCCCCAGGTCCCCGAGTAGCCCGCGCCGCCGCTGCCCGGATCCAGCGGCGCTGTGGCAGTGCCGTAGACATTGGTTAGACGGTAGTTGTATTGGCCCATCGTACCCACGCCGCCATAGCTGGCCCCGCACATATAGGCGCCGCCGCCCGGTCCGTTGCCTACCCCGGTTCCGAGCGTTTTGAATCCGCCGGACCACCCTTTACCTTGGACATCAATGGCGCCATCGCGTTCGATGGTCAGAGTGGAGCAGGTCACGCACACTCGGTTGGACATGACGTTGTTGGTGAAGGGGCCTTCGCAGGTCAGAAAGCCGTCCTTCAGGATCGTCAGATTGGTGGTGTAGAGCGTCGTGACCCAGTTGGAGCACGACACCGCCGCGTTGCTAATCACCAGCGCGCCGAGGTACGCCGACGACTGAGTCAGCAGGGCGCGTCCCCCGGCGTTGGTTATAACCGCAATGTCGCCGTCGGCCGGCACGCGCGTGGCGGCCGGTTCCGCCCAGTTCGTCCAGTTCTGCACCGCGTGCCAGTCGTTTGTCCCCGCCGTCCAGGTCAGGGTGTCCGCACGCCCCTCACCGAATCCCAGTCCAAGCATTACGATGCCGACTACCCGTTTGACCCAGCGCGCTGCTTTCATTCGGTTTTTCCTCCTGGATGTATAAGCGTTTCACCGGTCTGTCTTTGGTCGCGTCCGCCTGTTTGCCGTTATTTCCCCTTCGACGCATACGGGCCCGAAATCTTGGTGATGCGGTGGCTCTCGCTCGAATCATCCACAATCAGCACCCGGTATTCCTTGCCGCCCGGTGCCACCCGGATGACGATGTGGCCGTGTGCGCTGGCGAGCCTTTTTTCAATTCCGCCGACCACCAGGCGCGCGCCCTCATGCAGGTCCGTGGCGAAGACGTCGCGCGGCCCGGGATAGAGCCGTGACGAGAGCAGGCGCTGGAACACGGATCCCGTTGGATGCGCGGAATCCCAGACCGAAATCACCCAGACGCGTGCCTGCAAGGCGGAAACGAACGTTGCGTTCATGGAGTCGAGATACCCGTGGTGGTTGAGAATCGCCGCGTCCGCGGGGCCGGCCACCTTCGCGATCGGCGTTTCCAGATCGTGCCATCCCGGCGCGCCGGAATAGGGGACGCCGCGGATGTCGCCGCCATTGAAATACGTGAAAGCGCCGTAGCGGATCCGGAAGGAGATGCTGAGAAGATTCTCGTCCGGCCAATCCCCCCGGGGCTGGGTATCGAGCGGGGGAATGCAGGAGCGCGTTTCCGTCCCGGTGCCGGTCCAGATGATCCCGTTCGCGCCTAAGTTGCGGAACTCGAACTCCGGGTACGCCTTCGCGTTGCGGCGGAGCGTCACTTGGTCGTTCCGCCCCGGACGGAAGGCCTCGGTCTTCAGCCCGGCGTTGGCAACCTTCCAGGTCACGAACGCCCGGTAATTCGTGATGAACCCGGCCGTCTGCGGCGTCGGGAAAGAGTATTCCGGCCACCCGCGGTCCAGCAGGGTGCCGATCGGCAGTTTGTCGCCGACCTCGGTGATCCCGGAAAGGCGGTAGGCGTCGTTTGAGGCGAGCGGCGAATCCTGTGTGCCCTCGCCGATGTGGTCTTCGTGAAAATGGGTCAGCAACGCATAGTCCAGAACAGGAGCCGGCGCGTGGCGAAGCGCGTGGCGGATATACCGGGTGATCCATTCTCCGGCGCGTCGTGTCCCGTCCGGCCTGTCCGGAGTGTGCCGTTCGGTCTTTCTGATCATTTCGCCCGCGTCCACCAGTAAGGTTGTCCCGTCCGGGAAAATATACAACCCCGAATTACCCCGTCCCGTACTGATCTGATGAATTTCCATGGTCCCGGGCATCCACGGCGAAATCTCCTGACCAACCTCATCGGCGAACCCGAACGATCCGCATGTTGCCATTACGATGACGATCCGAAATCGAGATGCCCGACGCATGATTGTCCCTCCAGAAGCTTAAAAGTCTTTCCGCGCCTACCCTCATGCATGGCGGAATAAGAATTCGGAAACACGGGTCTTTATCGGCGCCTTATCCCACGACACGTGTGAGAAGAATAACCAATAATGTGAAACAGTTTCGTCTTTTCCCGTCAGATTTGCAACCCGTTTCACCGGGTCAGTGTCGATTTATTGTCGAACAGGCCCATTTTCGCGGATTTCCCGGGCAAGCGGATTGGTGAAGATCACGCGTAGTCGGCGGTGTTCGGGAATCTCTTCTCACTCGCGCAAAAACTACTGGCGTGAGTAATGTAGTTGTCTGTCCGGGCACGGTTCCCTATAATGAGATAACGATTGGAGTACAAACCATGTTGAGATGGAATCCCGAACTGTATGGACGCTCTCTGCTTCGGCTGGCGGATCTGACGGATGAGGAGATGCTGAATGTGATCGAGCTTTCGGTCGCGTTGAAAGCCCGCCGCCGGGCGGGCGTGCGGGGCGATTTGCTGAAACGCCGCCAGGTTGCCCTGATTTTCGAAAAGAGTTCCACGCGAACCCGCAATTCGGCCTCCGTGGCCATCCGGGATGAGGGCGGTTCGGCGGAATATCTCACGAAGAGCGATATTCACCTCGGCGCCAAGGAGTCGGTCAAGGACACGGCCCGCGTGCTGGGGCGCATCTTTGACGGCATCCTCTTCAGGGGGTTTGCCCAGAAGACCGTTGAGACGCTGGCGGAATATTCGGGGGTGCCGGTGTGGAACGGGCTGACTGACGATTTCCATCCCACGCAGATTCTGGCCGACCTGATGACCATTCAGGAAAACTTCGGCCGGCTCAAGGGGCTGAAGGTCGCCTATGTGGGCGACGGACGGAACAATGTGGCGAACTCGCTGATGCTGGGGTGCGCCAAGGCGGGCGTGAACTATGTGAACTGCACGCCGGCGGAACTCTTGCCCGATCCGGCGCTGGTCAAAGAGGCGGGCGAAACGGCCAGGCGCAACGGCGCGACCGTCGAGATCTTCAATGACCCCGCAAAAGGTGTGGCAGGCGCAAACGTGCTCTACACCGACGTGTGGGTCTCGATGGGCGAGGAGGCGAAGAAGGAGAAGCGCCTGCGCCTGTTGCGCCCGTATCAGGTGAACGCGGAACTGGTGAAAGCGACCGGCAATGCGGGCGGGGAACTGATCTTTCTCCACTGCCTGCCCGCGTTTCACGACCACGAGACGGCGGTTACGGCGGAGAGCGGCGCACTGGAGGTGACGGACGATGTGTTTGAGGCGCCGTTCTCCAAAGTGTTCGACGAGGCCGAGAACCGCATGCACACCATCAAAGCACTGTATGTTTCGGCGATGGCCGACCTTTCCGCGATATGAGGGAGGTGCGCCCGCTGGGGTTGCCCGCACGGTAGTGTTAAGGGAGGTGGTATGTCGAAAAAGATATCCGATGTCACATGGAAACAGTTCCAGAAGTTGCCGCTCATTGAGAAGACGCCCTACCTGATGCAGTCGGACGGCGCGCCGTATCATACGCTTTTCGCGCAGCAGTTCGGGTTTGGGCTGCTGGAGCAGCTCGCGCTGCTGGCGAATGAGATCCGCGCTATCGCCAAGACGCGGGCGGGGACGGAGTTTCTCCGGGCACAGGCGACGCACAAGCGGGCGATGCTCTATTTCTCGCAGCCCAGTTCACGCACGTTCCTGTCGTTCATGTCGGCGTGCCAGATTCTCGGTGTGCCGACGGGCGAAGTGCGCGACACCTCGATCTCCTCGGAGTTCAAAGGCGAGTCGCGCGAGGACTCGGTGAGGACGTTCAGTTCTTATTTTGACCTGATCATCATGCGCACGCCGGAAAAGGGCCTGGCGGAACACATGGCGTGGGTGCTCTCGAATTCGGACCGCCCGATACCGATCATCAACGCGGGGTCGGGGCAGGACCAGCACCCGACGCAGGCGCTGCTGGACATCTATACGCTGCTGCGCAGTTTCGAGCACAAGGGCGGGCTGCGTGACCGGACCGTGCTGTTCTGCGGCGATTTACTGCGAGGGCGCACGGTGCGCTCGCTTTCGTATCTGCTGACCAATTATCCGAACATCAAACAGGTTTTCGTCGCGCCGGAGCCGCTGCAGGTGGGGGAGGACGTGCTGGCGGTTCTCACGGCCAAGAACGTGGCGTTTGAGCGGACGGACGATTTCCGTGCGGCCATCCCGCTGGCCGACGCGGTCTACATGACGCGCATCCAGGACGAGTGGGACACGGACAAGGGCGAGAGCGCGAAGATCGACACCAGCCGTTTCAAATTCGGGCTTGAGGAATTGGGGCTGCTGCCGCAGCGCTCCATCATCATGCACCCGCTGCCGCGGCGCGATGAGATCGCGACCGATGTGGACAGCGATCCGCGGGCCATGTATTGGCGCCAGATGCGCAACGGCATGTGGATCCGCACCGCGTTAATTGCCATGACGTTCGGTTGTGAGAAACGCATCCATGACTATTACCGGCAGAACTATTAAGGCGGGGGTGACCGGTCTGGCGGCAGAGGGGGGCCGGGGCGCCGGGGGCGCGCGTGCCATCCGTGCGGCGCGTGTTCTCCGTGCGCGACGGGTACTGATTTTGTGGGTGTGTCTGGCTCCGTTCTTGCTTTGTGCGGAAACGAACGCCGCGCCCGACCGTGTGGTGAGCCGGTTCAGGCTTGGGCCGCTTTTCGAATACCGGGCAACGCGGGACGGGGGCACCTTCTGGGCGGTCCGCCCCTTTTATTCCAAGGTCGCCGATCCGGTCAGCGACACGCGGGTTACGGATGTGGTCTGGCCGCTGGGCACGTTCCACCGCGACCGCGGGCAGGCGTGGTGGCGGATGCTTCTGGCGTACGGTTCCGACAACGACGTGGCCCGCGAGGATTCGGCCTGGAAGGCCGCGCTCTTTCCCCTCTGGTTCCAGGGGCGCTCGCGCCAAGGGGAGGACTACTGGGCGCTCTTTCCGGTTTACGGGCATTTGCCGCATGTGCTGCTGATGGACGACATCGACTTCGCGCTGTTTCCGCTGTATCTGAATTACGAGGTCAACCGCGTCGAGCGCGACTATTACCTGTGGCCGGTTTTTTCCCGCTGCGGCAAAGAGCCGGGCGTGGAACGCACGGGCTTCTTCCCCGTTTGCGGCAGGACGGACAAACGTGACTCCAAACATGCTTATGCGTTTTGGCCGTTCTGGACTTCGGCCGTGTACGGAGGAGAAAACAATCCGGGTTCTTCGTGGATGCTCTTCCCGCTGTATGGGCGGGTCAACCGTGAAAAGGAACAGCAGCGGCTGGTGATTCCGCCGTTCTTTTCGTACGCCGCGACCGATGCGGCGGAACGCTGGCGCATGCCCTGGCCGTTCTACGAGACCGTCACGACGAAGACGGTCAAGAAACGTTCGTACTGGCCCTTCTATGGGGATGTCGCGCGCGAGGACGAGCGGCGCTGGTATGCGGCTTGGCCTCTGATCGAGCACTTCAGCCTGACGGTCAAGGGGCTCCGCACGGAGCGCAGCCGTTTTTTCCCCTTCTATGTGAGGCAGACGGTATACGGCAAGGACAAGGAGGGCGGGGAGCGCGAGACGGAACGCTATACGCGGGTGTGGCCGTTCTATGCGCGTGAGGCGTCGCCCGCGGGCTCGCGTCTGCGCGTGCTGGAGTTGAGCCTGATCAGGTACAGCGGCGGCATCGAGCGCAACTGGGCGCCGTTCTGGACATTTTACGAACGGACCGAGCGGGAAGGTGAAGTCGTCCACGACGCGCTGTGGGGACTCCTGCACTACCGCGCGGCGCTGGTTCCTGAAGGGAGTGAGCCGTGATCACACGTGAACCGGTCTATACGGATGAGCCTGACAACGCGCTGACCGGCATCTGGCGGAGCGTGGTGCTGGGTGTGGGTGACATCGGGCGTGCCGGGAGTTTGACGGTGCAGGCCCTGGCGGGGATACCCGCGCTTTTCGCCGCGGGCCGCAGGCGTCACGAGTGGGCGCGGCAGATGTTCCTGATGGGGATCAAGACCCTGCCCGTCATCTCGGTGGTCGGCATGTTCACGGGGATGATTCTCGGTCTGCAGGTCGGTCTGGAACTGCGGCGCTTCAATCAGGAGATTTACATCGGCTCTGCCGTGATGGTCTCGCTGCTGCGCGAGATGGGGCCGTTCATGACCGGTCTGATCCTGGCGGCGTGCGTGGGTTCGTCCATGGCGGCGCAGATCGGCACGATGACCGTGAACGACGAGATCGCGGCGCTGGAGATCATGTCGATCAGCCCGGTGCGGTTTCTGATGGCGCCCCGCATGGCGGCCATGGTGGTCATGACTCCGGTGCTCTCCTTCTATACCTGCGTGCTGGGCGTGATCGGCGGCGGGATTGTGGGCGTGACGCAGTTGAACGTGCCGTTGGACCAGTACATTTCGATGGCGATGGATTTTGCCCGGATGCGCGACCTGTACGTG
The DNA here is from genome assembly GCA_028700415.1 of Kiritimatiellia bacterium. GTDB lineage: Bacteria > Verrucomicrobiota > Kiritimatiellia > RFP12 > UBA1067 > JALHET01. Next base: position 1,538 of record JAQVSS010000091.1, on the reverse strand, counting down.
GGGCTGTTGAAGGCTTTGGTTTTCGGTGTCGTCATCACGGGCGTCTCCTGTTACGAGGGGTTCACTACCACGCAGGGCGCGGTGGGTGTGGGGCAGGCCACGCGGCGCTCGGTGATCACCTCTTTCCTGCTGATTTTGGTTTTGGGTTATATCATCACACGGTTGTTCTACGACTTATGATCCGGTTCGACAAAGTGACAAAACAGTTGGGCGGCCGCAACGTCCTGGATGAGCTCTCGTTCGAGATCCAGAAGGGCGAGATCTTCACCATCGTCGGGCCGTCCGGCACGGGCAAGAGCGTGACGCTCAAGCATATGGTCCGGTTGCTGACGCCCACGCGCGGCTCGGTCTGGATCGACGGCACGGAGATCAGTGCCGCAAACGGTTCCGGGTTGGACCGCGTCCGGGAGCGCTTCGGGTATCTGTTTCAGGGCGGCGCGTTGTTGGGCTGGATGTCGGTCGCCGAAAACATTGCGCTGCCGCTGCGTGAAAAGACGCGTTTGACGGAAGACGAGATTGGCGCGCGCGTGACCGACGCGTTGCGAGCGGTCGGCCTTGAGGGCGACGGCGGCAAGTTCCCGAGCGAAATTTCCGGCGGCATGCAGAAGCGGGCGGGCTTGGCGCGCGCCATCGTGAACCGTCCTGAGATCGTGCTCTACGATGAGCCGACCTCCGGCCTCGATCCCGTTACGGCCCGCACGATCGACCAGTTGATCAAGCGCCTGAACGAGGAGTTGGGCATCACGAGTGTGGTCGTCTCGCACGACCTGCAGGGCGCCCTGTTGATCGCGGACCGCATCGCGATGCTGACGGGCGGGAAATTCGTCGAGGTGAGTCCGCCGGAAAAGTTTGTCGCGACGGCTCAGCCGGATGTGCGCAGTTTCTTGGACGCGCAGTTTATTTCGAAAAAAGGGCTTGCGGGAATGTGAGGAGGAAAACATGAGTCTGAAAAAGAACAAAGAGGTTTTTTCCGAAGTGATTGTCGGCACGTTCATGGTCGCGGTCTTAGGGTTGCTGGTCTACTTCACGATTATCATTTCGGGGGCCGAGATTTTCAACGGCAAGAGCCGGGTGCCGGTGACGGTCCATTTTCAGGACGTCGGCGGACTGAAGGCACGCGATTCGGTCGTGCTGCGCGGCATGACGGTCGGCTCGGTGAGCGACATGCGTTTGGAAAACGGCGGGGTGAGAATTACGCTGGCGATACAGGATGCCGTGAAGTTCAGGGAGGGGTACAAGATATCCGTCAACTCGGGTTCGCTGCTGGGCGGCAACTACCTGCTGATCGAAGAGGGCTCTGGGGCGGAAATGCCCAAAGGGACGGTGCTGAAGGGCGAGACGCCCAACAACTGGATGCGCGATTTGGGCGAGATCGTCGCGAAGCTCAAAGAGGCGACGGCTGGCGACCACCTGAAGAGCATCGTCACGAATCTGGAAGCGGCGGTCGGGTCGATCAAGGTTGCGGTCGCGCGTGTGGAAGAGGGCAAGGGCACGCTCGGGAAGCTGTTCTCGGACGACATGTCACTCTACAACGATTT
>JAQVSS010000434.1 GCA_028700415.1 Kiritimatiellia bacterium | reverse complement strand
CGGAGATGTCGGCCACTTCGAAGCGCGTGGGGTCGAGCTTGTTGCCCGCGCCCATACAGCTGATGACCGGGACGCCGGCCTGCCGCGCGCGCACGGCGAGTTCCGCTTTGGCGGCGACTGTGTCGACCGCGTCCACGACATAGTCGCACCGGGAAAGGTCGAACCGGTCCGCGTTTTCAGGCAGGTAGAACGTCTTGAACGTCTCGACTTCGGCATCGGGGTTGATGTCGCGCACGCGCCCGGCCATCACGTCGACCTTGGGTCGCCCGATTGTGCTGTGCAGGGCGATGAGCTGCCGGTTAAGGTTGGTCAGGCAGACAAGGTCGCCATCCACCAAAATGAAGTGCCCGACGCCCACCCGGGCCAAAGCTTCGACCGTAAACGAACCGACCCCGCCGATGCCGAAGACCGCCACACGGCTCCTCCGGAGGGTTTCGAGGGCGCCCCCCCCCAGCAGACATTCCGTGCGTGAGAAAGCATCCATGACGTGCCGTTACTCGACCGCCGTCGGAGCGGCTTCCGGCTGCTCTTCGGCGGGAACCACAGCCTCTTCCTGCTGCACCTGGGCCGCATTTTCTTGCGCAGCCAGGGCTGCCGCTTCCTCGCTCTTCCTGATCTCTTTCTGCGCCGCCTCCCGGGCGAGCTTCACCAATTGCTCCTGCTGTTTCGCGGCTTCGGCCAACTGGGCCTTGGTTTTCTGGGTGTCGCGCTCGCGCAGGCGCTCCATATAAGAGCGGGAGCGCGAGGTATCCGCCGTCCCGTCCTTAGGAAAAGAGGGACCCCGCAACGCACCCCCCGCCGCGCCATTCTTCCGCGCAAAAGAAAGGCTGCGCGGCTCGGCGGGAGAGGGCAGCAGGGTCGGCAGAGAGGGACGGTTACGCGCAAGCGCGGGCTGGGCCGCCGCGGCCGCTGGAGCGGGAGCGGCAGGGTCAACCAGTCCCTTTCCCAGTTGGAGCGTGACGGCCACCCCCTCTTTCTCAATGGTGGCGGTCTCGGCATCGTAATCGGCGCTCAACACCTTCCAGCCGTCCGCCTCACTCCCCACCAGCAGGTAGTAGTTGACCGGCGGCTTTTGGGAGAGGTCAGTGAACCCGATCGCGGTGCGGCCGTCCGGCGTGACATTCACGGCCGACATGTTGACCTGCTTGGCGAGCTTCTGTTGCTCAGCCTTCTCCTGCGCTTCGCTCTTGAGCTCCGCCGCATCCGCCTGCGTGGCGTTGAAATTGGGGGGCAAGGCACCGAACGGCATCCGGTCGAGAATCGGCTGATAGTGTCCAAAAGGCGGAGGCGAGTAAACTTCGCTGGTGGCACGTGCCAAACCGGCCAGGCACACAAGCCAGAAGAAAACGGACAGCCCGGCATACCCTGCCCGCCGCCCAAACCGAATGTGCTTAGAAACACGCATAGTGATAGAATACCACATGCTGCCCCCCCCGAGAAAGGGGAATGTTGCGGCCGAAAAACCCGCGCCTTCCGGACTGTCGCGCCGGCCGTGCCCCGGTTTGATCAACAGGTTGCCCGGTCTATCACCCCATAGGTTATAAACAGGTGATAATAACTCTGTTAATAAGATATAAATGGTTCATATAACGTATTTTATACTTTATCACATCTTGTCGATATCTTCTGCTTGCCGCCATCCCCTGTTTTGGCGCATACTAGATCCACGTTTTTATCAACAGGTTTTTATCTTTCCGCATGGCACATCTTTCCATAACGTTCTGCCGTCAACTTGCCCGGGCGCGGCGCGAAAAGGGCATGACCCAAAGCGCGCTCGCGCAGGCGGTGGCGTGCAAGCAGTCCGCCATCAGCATGCTGGAGTCGGGGCAGCCGGAGAAACTCTCGCAGGAGACGGTCGGGAAAATCGCGGCGCTGCTGGGGGTGCCGTTGGAACCTGTGCCCGCCGGAGGGGCCGAGGCACCCGCCGGGAGCGCCGGGTACTGTCCGAACGCGGCGTGCTTCTCGAATATCCCATACGCCGTCGCGGACGCCCTGCTCTTCTGGCCGCGGCCGCCCGCCGCAGCAGGCCGTCACTGCGCGTATTGCGGCGAACTTCTGGAACGGCAGTGCCCGCATTGCGGCGCGGCGGTGGCAGGCGGCGCCTGCTGCCCCGCCTGCGGCGGCGCGCTGATCACCAACACGCTCCCCCCCGGCACCGACCCTGCGGCGTGGGCAGCTCAGCGCCGGCGCGAGATCGCCGAATGGCGATCCCTCCTGTCGTGATCTCGACCGAGGGCAACTGACCATGAAAAAACTGCTGATTGTCACAGACGGCAAGGCGGGGCACGAGAACCAATCCAAGGCGTTCTGTACCGCACTCGGGTACGGCTTCGACTGCGTGCGCACCGCCTATCCCTCGCGCGCCCATAAAGCCTTCTCCTATGCCGCCGACCGGCTCGGGCTGCTCTGCGAGCGGCCCTTTGCGATCGAACACACGGACGGCTCCTATGCCGCGGTGGTCTGTGCCGGCTCCACCGCTTTCTATCCGGGCAAAGTCATTGCCCGCCGCCGGGGAATCCCGGTGGCGGCCATCCTTTTCCCCGGCGGGTACAAACTGAATTTCGACTGCATCCTCGCGCCCACGTTTGACCGGCCGCCGCGCCTTCCGAACCTCATCCCCATACCGGTCAACCTGACCTCCACCAGCGCGGCTTTTTATGAAACGGGCATCGCCGCCTTCCGCGAACGCCACCCGGCCGGCCGGCCGGCCGTGGCGGTGATTGTGGGCGGGCCGAACGCTTTCGCGTCGCTGACCGCGGAGAGCATGCGGCGCGACCTCGACCGCCTTTTTTCCGCCACGGAAGGCCGCGAGCGCTGGGTCACCACGTCGCGCCGCACGCCGCCCGCGGTGGAGGCGCTCATCGACACCTACCCGTTCGATTACAAGCTGCTTTACAGCCGCGACACCTTCAACCCGATTCCGGCTTTCGTATCGCTGTGCGAACGGCTGTTTGTCACCGCCGACTCCACCGGCATGATCAGCGAAGCCGTCACCCGCGGTTCAGCGGCGGTCGAAATCCTGATGACGCTCGAGCGCGCCTCGTCCAAATTCGCCCGCTTCATCCGCGACCTCGAGGCCGACGGCTCCGTCCATGTTTTCGACGGCTCCCTCGGGCACGCGTGCCGGAAGATCGACCTCACCCCCGCCTTCGAGCAGGCGCGGCAACTGCTCAACCTGTGAACCGCCGTCCCCGCCTCAACAAAATTCCAAAATTCTCTTTTCTCAAAAGCCGCCCCCGTTTATAACTAGACGTGCCAATGGGAAAAAGCAAAACAAAACAAAGCCGGGAGAGAGCCGCAAAACCGGCGCCCGCCGCACAGCCGTCCCCGCCCGCTCCGGCAAGCACGGCAGAACCCGGCAGCCCACCCCTGCCCGGAAAGCCCGCTCAAGACCCGGTCAGCCCCCCCCCCTCTTCTGCCGCCCCCAAAA
>JAQVSS010000433.1 GCA_028700415.1 Kiritimatiellia bacterium | reverse complement strand
CGGCGAGCTCAAAAAACTCGGCGTGAGCCTCGAAGAGCGCAAAGACGGTTTCCTCATCCGCGGGGGCACGCTCACGGGCGGTACTTGCGAAGCCCACGGGGACCACCGGCTCGCCATGTCACTCGCGCTCGCGGGGCTGGCAGCCCCCACGCCTGTGACCGTCCGCCACGCGGAAATCCTGAACGAGTCCTTCCCTGACTTCGTACCCCAGCTCCGCGTGCTGGGGGTTACGGCGCGGGAACCGGCGCTTTAGGCCCGCCCTTCTTGTCGGGATGGAAAAAGAAACCGAAGATGAACAGCAGCAAAACCGAGATCCCGATCGCCACCAGCCAGATGTCGTTCCAATCGTTGGACACGGCGCCCGCAGCGCCGGTGGAGGGTACCCGCAGCTTGTCGATGAATGACCGGTTGATGAAATTAGCGAAAAACGACCCCAGCCCGAACACCGCAAAATTGATGAACCCCTGCGCCTGCGCCCGCATCGACGCATCCGCTTTGGTGTCCACGTAAATCTGCGCGCCGACATACAGGAAGCCGAAGATCAACCCGTGGATCAGGATCCCGCCGTATACCCCGGCCGCACCCCCCATCCAGAAAAAGACATACCGCAGCAGGAGGGCCGCCAACCCGGTCATCATCGCGTTCTTCGCGCCGATCTTTCTGATCGCCGAGGCGAGCAGCAGCGTGAAAAAAATCTCGCTGTACTGGCCGAAGCTCATCGAAAGCGTCGGGTTCTTAAACCCGATGTCCGTCAGGAACTCCCCTCCGTAGTTGAAATACAGGGAGAACGGGATCTTCGAGAAGAACATCACCGCGATGAACAGCACGAAGCTGGGCTCCCGCAGCATAGAAACCGCGCGAAGCCCCAGCACGTCCACGACTCTCATGGGCTGCCCGAACGCCTTCGGAGGCGTGTCAGGTATCAGCAGCGAAAGCACGCCGGCCACCAGAGTTGTCGCGGCCCCGCAGTAAAACATCAGGGGGGTGCTGTTCACGGTCACGCCGAACCATCCTCCCACCACGCTGAAGGCCGCCCCCGCGATCCACCCGATCACGCCGAACACGCGGATCTGCAGGAACACGTTCGGAGGGCAATGAGACATGATGATGTAGTTGATGGTGCTCCAGGTGGGCATGTAGAAAACCATTGTCACCATGAGACAGACCATCAGCGGCAGCACCTGCGCCTGCAGGCCCGCCACAAGCAGCCCGACCGCGGCGAAAAGGTTCAGGACCGCCATCACCTTCTGCGCGGGGAAAAACCGGTCGGTGATCATCCCCACGAACGGCGACGCGAGCGTGCCCACCGACATCGTGCTGACCACCCACGCCAACGTCTGTCCCTGCGCTCCCATAGTCTTTGCGTACGGCACCAGCGTGATGAACCAGACCGGCAGCGCCATGTACTCGAGGAAATAGACCACGCTTAAGACCGAGCGCGTGCGCAGTGAAACCTGTTTGACTTCCGCCATGTGTCTCCCTTTCGCTTACCGTTTCGGCACACCTTGCGCCGCATCCGCAGCGCACCGCGGGACAAACGGGAAAAACCGGCGCACCTCATCCGCCGTCGGCTGATACCCGTATTCGCTCAACTCGTACGCCTCCGCATAGCGGATATGCCGCCCGCGTTCCTCGCCGTACAACGCCTCAAGGCGGGAACGGAACCGTTGGGCGTCATACGCTTTACGCGGGATCATCCAGTGCTTCTCGATGAACGCCTTGCGCCCTTCCAGCGAGGACGGCACCGGTTCGGCGATCCGCTTGTCGAAAACCAGCCACTCGAAGAATTGGGACTCGTGCGAGCAGAGTGCCGTGAGCAACTGATCCATCTCGTCCCCGACGTCGACGACGATGTCCGGCCTGAGCTCCGCCGGGTGCATGAATGCGTCCCTCAAAAAATAGATCGCGGGTTTAACGGCCGGAACCGGCGTTTCCGGGCACCAGAGCGGCACGCCCAGCAGATAGGCGGAATCCATCACCAGCGTCCCGACCGCCCGGTGGTCCGCATGGTAGTCGCAGGTGCGGTGCGTGAAGACGAGGTGCGGCGCGAACGCGCGGATGAGACGCGTGACCTCTTTCCGCATGTCGAGCGTCGCTTCGAGTTCGCAGTCCGGATGGTCCATGATCCGGTATTCGTCCACGCCCAAAAGCGCTTTGGACTTCTGCGCCTCCAGATACCGCCGCGCCGCAAGCGCTTCCGACGACATCGTCATGTGCCCTTTGTCGCCGTTGCACATCGAGACCAGCTTCACCGTCGCCCCGGCCTTCACAAAGTTCAGGGCGATCCCCCCTCCCGTGATGTCCGGGTCGTCCGGGTGCGCCCCGATAATCATCACGCGCAAATCTTTAGGTTCAACTGTTTTCATCTCGTTTTCCATTCCCTCACAGGCACACGGACTTTCCGCTCCTCGCCGAAGCCTTCTCCGCGTCCACAATACGAACCGAATCACGGGATTCTTCGGGTGACGTGACCGATTCTACCGCACCCCCCCCGATCTTGTCCATAAACCAGTTGATCTCATTCTGGTAAGGGTCCGAGGCGGGCAACTCCGGCACAAACGGCTTGCCCTCCATGGGGTAAAGGCAGAACTCCGGCGTACGGTTCGACGCCATCACCAGCGTGGCCCGCTCAAAAACAATCTGGAACGCGCGCTCAAACCCGAAACTTTTCGCCATCCCCCACCCTCCCTCGGCCGTCACCGACGCGCCGCCGACATCGTACAGCGTCGAGATGTGGATCATCGCGCCGTCGTTATCATAATACGCGGAACTGGTGACGGACCGGGGCAACCCGAAAAGGAAATGGACCATGTCGGTGTCGTGGATGTGCAGGTCGAGCGCCACGCCGCCGCTGAGGGACTCGTCAAAAAACCAACTCTTGCCCCCGTCCCGTGTCCAGCCCGGCGCCGCACTGTATCGCCCGAAGCGTGCGGCGATCACCCTGCCGTACACGCCGCTCTCGATCAGGCGTTTCGCATACGCGTACTCGTTGCGGAAACGCAGGCACTGGCCGATCATCAGCTCCGTGCCGGCCGGCGCGGCTTTCCACGCGGCCAGCAGCGTGTCGCAGTCCGCAGCCGTCAGCGCCATCGGCTTCTCGCAGAGGACATGAATCCCCTTGGCCAACGCCTGGCATGCCATCGGGACATGGAGAAAAGTGGGCAACGTGATGTCGACAAGCCCGGGGGCTGCCTCCTCCAGCATGCGCCCGAAATCTTCGAAAATTTCGGCTTTCCCGTAATCGCACGAAACATCCGCGCCCGCCACATTCCCGTTTGCCGCCGCCGACGCCTCGAACTGCCGCTTGTCCCTGTCGCACAGCGCGACAACTTCCGCGCCGGCCACCTTTTTCCAGCACCCGTAATGCATCCGCCCCATGAAGCCGAAACCCGCAATCGCCACCCGCATATCGCCCCCTTCCGTTTTTAGATTTTAAA
>JAQVSS010000432.1 GCA_028700415.1 Kiritimatiellia bacterium | reverse complement strand
ATGAACTCATATACTATTTTTTTTCAAATCACTTGGCTGAGAAAGACGCATTAAGAATTCTTTATAAGTATCAATATCATTTGACAAATCGTGAGAAAGCTACCAATCCTATGTGGGGCGAATTTATCAGGATTATGGGCACGCTTTATTCTTAAGACCGGATAAGAATATTCATATAATATCCTGATTCGAGTGCAGAAAACAGGTCCTTAAAAAAAATTGTAAAAAATCAAGCAGGCATCATATCCGGCGTCTTGAAACACTGGAAAATATCAGTAGTTTTGCATGGCAGCAACGCTAACTTTATGTTTTGGCTCGATTTTACTTTATGATTTGGCGCATCGCTTCAGTTCCCTGAGCGAATCATCAGTCTACACCTTATGGTTTCAAACAGCCAATCGGTACAACATAGACACCATCTTTGCGCCTGTAGGCAAACTCGGTTGCGCTCAGGATCATCAGGAATGACGGCTCATTCATTTTTCTGGTATCAACGCGGTTAACAAATTTCTTAAGCGTTTCTGCTGCTGCATCAAATTCATGCGCGCCCATCTTCACTTCGATTGCCGCCCAACTGCCATCTCGCAAGACCAGCACGGCATCTGACTCAAGACCTGTTTTGTCTCGATAATGATACACAGCTCCATCCAATACATCCGCATAAATACGAAGATCTCTAATACACAAAGATTCAAAGAGATATCCAAAGGTGTTGAAGTCTTGAAGCAGTCTTTTTGCAGATAATCCCATAACAGCCGTAGCGATAGATGGATCGGTAAAGTGGCGCTTCGGAGATGTTCGCAAGGGCGTCTTTGATCTTATAGAAGGATTCCAGGCCGGCATATCCTCGATAACAAATATCTTCTTGAGTGCCTGTATGTATTGCGAGACAGTTGGCATGCTTATGCTTTCATCTTCGGTTTCCATGTCAAGCATCAATGTCTGCATGGTTGCTTCAGTTGCTACATTCCGGGCAAGTGATCGCATGAGTGCTCGCATTTTTCCCGGATCCTTTTCGATATCATCAACGCGCGAAACATCCAGATTGATTACTGAATCAACATAATCATTGGCGCGCTTCTGAGCGATTGCATCGTCTGCGCCAATAGATGCTGGCCAACCGCCGCGAATTAATAGAAACGCCAGATGTTCGATCGAGATGGAGCTTATAGCTTCTATCTCCGTATCACCGTCAAATAGTGTTCTTAATGAAACTGTCCCGGAAGAGTCGCCAGATTCAAATAAGCTCATCGGTCTCATCCTGAGTCGGGATATCCGCCCCGTACCTGTATGAGCTGTCACATGGTTAACAGGTACGGCAGAACCAGTCAATATGAACTGGCCTGTCCGATCTCTTTGATCAACAACAAAACGCACGGCATCCCATAGAACCGGAGCCATCTGCCATTCATCCAGCAGCCGAGGCGTTTTACCTTCAAGCAGCAACGTTGGTTTTATCGCTGCCGTTTGCAGATATGATTTCTGTTTGTCCGGATCCTGGAGCATCAGGACGCTCTTTGCTGTCTGCTGCGCTGTTCGTGTCTTGCCGGACCACTTAGGACCTTCGATTAGAACAGCACCAGCAGCGCGCAACGCCATTTGTAATAAATCATCGGCTAATCGAGGTATATATGTTTTCATAATAGTGAATCCTCCTGCCACTATCACCACCGTCGACAGGCTCACAGGCAAATAAGGTCGGTGAAATAGATTGTATCCTATCTGCCGTTCACGATTATTTTATGCCATTTTCTATTTTGGCGCAATATCACTTTATGATTTGGCTCGATTTTACTTTATGATTTGGCTCGATTTTACTTTATGTTTTGGCGCTTTGCCTCAGTTCCCTGAGCGAATCCGCTTGCGCGCGGTGATCAGGCGGGTCTTGTCGATGTGGCGTTTGGCGACATCGTAGTCCTGGCTGACCACGGCGGTATAGAGCATGTCGATGATGCTCAGCTGGCCGATCCTCGAGCCCATGGTCGCGCTGCGGATCAGGGTTTCGGACGCCGAGGAGCAGAGACGGATGGCCGCCCGGTCGCTGAGCGGGTTGCGGCCATACCGCGTGATGCTGACGATCGTGGCGCCGGTCTCGGCGATGACGTCCGCCGTCTCCAGGATGTCCTTGGTCTCGCCTGTGTAGGAGATCAGGACGGCGACATCCTCGGGGGTCAGGGTCGTCGCGGCCAGCACCTGCAGGTGTGGGTCCGAACTGGCGACCGAGATCTTGTTGATGCGCAAAAACTTGTTGTGGGCGTCGAGCGCGACCGTGCCCGACGTGCCCACACCGTAGAAATCGACCCGGCGTGCCTGGCTGACCGCCCGGACCGCTTTTTCCAGCTCCGCTTCATCAAGCACGGCCATCGTGTTCTCGATCGCCTTGACGCTGTTCAGGCTGACGCTGCGGATGATGTTGCGGATCGAGTCTCCCGGACGCACATCCGTGTAGGTGATGTTGTCCTGCTGGTTGAGCGCCAGGTCCATCGACAGGACGCGGCAGAGCTCTTTGTAGCCCGAATAGCCTAATGTCTTACACAGCCGGATGACCGAGGACACACTAACATTGCAGGCCGATGCCAATTCATCAATTGACATGTGCACGACATCCGACGAATAGTCCAGGATATACGACGCGATCTGTTGTTCCTTGTTGGTCAAAGACCCCATCATTTCCTGGATTCTCAACATGCAGCCGGCCATAGCGAAGCCTTCCTTCTCTAATCGTTTCTGACGTGCGGCTCAGACCGCCTGCCAGCAGGCCCTGGCCACACCGACCAGGGGCGCATCATCAATGTCCCGGGCCTGTTCGATGATCGCCAGGTGCTCCAGGTCTTCCAGCCCGGACTTCAATTCAGGCAGGAACAGGTCGGCAGATTTGGCGATCTGACCGCCCAGCAGCAGAATCTCGAAGCGTGTATCCCGCAGGATGTCGTGCAGGATTTCGGCCAGAAACAGGCCGGTGTCGCGAAAGACGCGCAGGGCCGGCCGGTCGCCTTGGCGGGCCAGTTCCGCGATCTCGCGGACATCCGGGCCGGACGAGCCGTTAAAGGCGTCCGGGCGCAGCTGGCGAAAGCGCCCGGTAATCCCCCGTCGCGACACATAATCTTCGGCGGTTCCCGCGCGGTATGGCCGGGCGTAGATGCTGATGCCCGGCCCGCCTTGCGGGTTCTTGAACACCTGGCCATCCAGCAACGTGGCAAAGCCAAGTCCCGTGCCGATGATCACGGCGCCGATGCGTCGATAACCTTCGTAGGGTCCCTGCCAGACGGCGCCCAGCATGAAGGCGGTCGAGTCATGGACGAAGCGGACCGGAACCGGTCCGGCGCCTGCCTCAAACCAGGGACGCATCGGAACCTTGTAGATCGATTGGTACTTGTGCGTCATCAGGCAAAGGCCCTGCTCATAGTCGAAAGGGCCTGGAATCGATACCCCGATCCCGGC
>JAQVSS010000431.1 GCA_028700415.1 Kiritimatiellia bacterium | reverse complement strand
GAACAGTGTGACCGCGCTGAAGCAGGTCGCCGGATATGCCGAGCAGAAAAAAGTGACGATCTGCCTGGAGCTGCTTAATTCCATCGACCACAAGGACTACATGGCGGATTCCACAAAGTGGTGCGTCGATCTGGTCCACCGCGTGGCGTCGCCGCGCGTGAAGATTCTCTACGATATTTACCACGCCGCGATGATGAAGGAAGACGTGGTGGCGGACATTCAGAAACACGCGGACTGCTTCGCCCACTACCACACGGGCGGAATGCCGGGGCGTAACGAGATCGACGGCACGCAGACGCTCGACTACGCCAGAATAATGAAGGCGATTCAGGCGTCTGGTTTTGATGGCTATGTCGGGCAGGAGTTCATCCCCAAGAGGGAAGACGCGCTGGCGAGTCTAAAACAGGCGTTCGGCATCTGTGATGTGTAGTCGGTTTCTCCCTACGGGGAGAAATCATCAGATGCGCCGGCCTTGGCGCCCTCCCTGTTCACAGCACGCTGCCGAGGTGGCTGCGGCGGTAATGCCCTGGCGAAGTTCCCGTGATGCGTTTGAAAGTACGGGTGAAATGGCTGTGGTCATAGAAACCGGTTTCGCAGGCGATGTCCGAGATCGTGCGGTCGGTGTTTTCCAGTAGCGTGCGGGCGGCGGCGATGCGGACGCGAAGGATATACTCGTACGGTGTGGTGCCGAAAATACGGTTGAAGCGGCGTTCGAACTGGCTTTGTGAAACGCCTGCGAGGGCGGCGAGTTTTTTGATTTCCAGACTCTCGCCGAAGCGGGTGTGGATCTGGGTGACGGCCTGCGCGAAACGTCCGTGCCAACGGGGCATGTCGCGCAATCCCTCGACCATGCGGTGAAACCCGATCACTCCGATCGGCTCGCCCTTTTTGCCGTAAACCGGAAACTTGCTGTGGATCATCAGGCGGTCCGAGTGTTCAGGTGCCGGTGCGATCTCGTTGATCACGGGAATTCCGGTGGCCATCACGGTCTGATCCCCTTTGACGTAGAAATCGGCGCGGTCGCGCGAAAAAAAATCATAGTCGGTCTTGCCGAGCGTCTGCAACTCGTTGTCGGCATTACAGAATTGGCAGGCGCGGTGGTTGTTCAACATGAACCTCCCCTGCCGGTCCTTCATGAAGAAACCCACATCAGGAAGGGTGTCCATGAGTTGCCGGAGAGAGGTGAGATCACCGATGCTCGACAAGAAACGGTGTTGCATGGTTTTCAGATTCATGCGGATAGTATACACATTTTAACTTGTGGTTTACAAGACGTTGAAAAGGGGGAGGTGTACATTTTTAATATATCTGATACTGATTTGGGTCAAGGCGCAAAACGGTGGGCGTCGCTTTTTCGGGTAACGGTTCCATGGCGGAGCCGGAAGGTTCTGACTGAGACTGGCGAGGAAAACAGGGAGGCACAAGATGAAGGATGTTTTGTCCGGCATGAAACAAGGGAAAAATGATGGGGCAGTGAACCGCCGTCAGTTCCTGAAGCGTGCGTTGGCGGCCGGCGGCACGCTCGCGGTCCCCCAGATTATCCAAGGGTCGGTTCTGGGCATGAACGGCGCGGTGGCCCCGAGCAACCGTATTGTGATGGCCGGGATCGGCCTTGGAGGCCGGGGAACCGAAGATTTGCGCAGCTGGGTCCTGCCCGACCCTCAGGCGCAGTTCGTGGCCATCTGCGACGTCCGGCGGGTACGCCGCGACGCCATCAAGGAAATGGCCGATAAAAATTACGGCAACACCGACTGCAAGACGTACATCGAAATGATGGAGTTGCTGGCGCGTCCGGACATCGATGCGATTCTTACGGCGACCAGCGACCGCCTCCACGCCACAGTTTCCATTCGCGCCATGCGTGCGGGTAAAGACGTCTATACCGAGAAGCCCGCCTCAATGACCATCGCTGAGGGTCAGGCCGTGGTCAAGACCGCCAAGCAGTATGGCCGCGTCTATCAGGCCGGCATGCAGCGTCTGAGCGAGGCGAACTTCATTGTCTGCAACGAGCTGTTGCGACTGGGCCGTCTGGGAGAGGTCAAGACCGTCTACGCGCACCTCGCGCCGTGGGGCAACGTCAACATGAACCGCGAGTGGCTTCCGGAAGAGCCGCTCCCCGATCCGCAGGAAATTGACTGGGACCGCTGGCTGGGGCCGTGTGCATGGCGGCCTTTCAACATCCGCTACACCCGCGGCGGCTGGCACGCCCAGCACGATTTCTACACCAGCGTCATCGGCGAGTGGGGCTCGCACACGTTTGCGCAGTGCCACGATGCGCTGGGCATGCAGAACACTTCCCCCGTCCGTTATCCCTACGTCCCGAACCCGACGGCGGACGGTATGGTGATGACCTTTGCGAACGGCGTGAAGATGATCCAGAAGCAGGAAGGGTGGCGCGGCACCTGCGGTGTCCGTTACGTCGGCAGCGAGGGCTGGTGCTCCTGTGCCGACGGCTATGCGCGCCCGGAGGTCTCCAACCCGGCCATGCTGGCCGACTTTAACAAGATCCTCCAGGATTACCTCACCCGGACGGGACATGTGGTTGGGGCCATGAAAGAGTTTTTCAACTGCGTCAGGAACCGCACTGTCACGGTGGCGAACCCCTGTGTCATGCACCGTTCGATGAGCACCGTGCATTGCGCGAATATCGCCCAGTGGCTGAAGCGGGATCTCACGTGGGATCCCGTCAGAGAGGAGTTCGTCAACGACGAGCAGGCCAACCGGTTCCGCTCCCGCGCGGCCCGCGAGGGGTGGCAGATTTGCTGACGCGCGGCGTTGGCAAAGTGTGTGAGGCGCATCGTTTGGACATGAGGAATGTGATGATGAAAAAAACGTTAGTTGTGATGATGGCTCTGGCGGCACTCGGTGCCACGGCCGAGTTGGATAAGGAAATTCTCCTGAACGAGGGGAAACTGATCGCGGTGCTGAAGAGGGCGGAGATTTCGGACAACGATAAGGTGACCGCCTGCCAGAACCTCGGCTGGTGCGGGACCCGGACGGCCATCGGTCCGTTGACCATGCTTCTTGCGAGCGAGAAGCCGGTGCTTCGCCACGCGGCACGCTACGGGTTGGAGATGATCCCGGATCCGGAGGTCGAAAAAGCGTTTTGCGAAAAGGCGGGCCGGCTCACCGGACCGGCGCTCGTGGGCGTGCTCCAGTCGCTGGGCAACCTCAAGCCGGAGCAAACGGGCAGGAGTGTGTGGGCGGCACTCGTGGGCGGCAGCGGCCATGCGTGTTCGGTTGTCCTTTTGAGAGGGCGGATGTCCGACGGCGACAAATCCGTTGCCGGGGCGGCCGTGCAGTCTCTGGGCAAAATCGCCACGCCTGAGGCTATGGCTGCGCTCAAAGCGGGGCTCGGGAAATGCCCCTGTGTGGCGGTGGCCTATCTGAACGGGGCTGGCAAAGTCGCTTGTTCCGATGCGGCTAAAGCCTCGGCCTATTACGCC
>JAQVSS010000090.1:7468-13888 GCA_028700415.1 Kiritimatiellia bacterium | reverse complement strand
GCGAGGATCGCCGACCTGTCTCTGGTTTGTCCGGCTTGGGTTGTTTTCATAATCCCTATATTACTAGGGACTTAAGGAGAAAACAAGAACAAAATCGCACTTCTCAAAAAAATCAACCTTGCACCCGGCAAGGTCTCACAGCGCAAAACGCTCGTCGTGGATATGCGCGGCCGCCACACCCAGACCCGTCAGCGCAGACCGCACCCCCTTCATCATCATGGGCGGCCCGCAGAGGAACACGTCGCGCGACGTCAGCTCCGGCACGAGCCGCTCCAACAGCGCGCGGTCGACCCGGCCTTTCTCGCCCGGCCAGGAGGGTTCCCCGCTCATGACAGGCAGGAGCGTCAGCCGGCCGCCCGACCGGCCGGCCAGCTCTTCAAGCTCCTGCGTGAACACGGCGGAACCGCTGTCGCGGTTCGCGTAAATCAGGATCGCCTCCCGGCCTGCGGCCAGCAGCGTTTCGGCCAAAGACCGGATCGGCGTAATGCCGATGCCACCCGCAATCAGGAGCGCTTTCCGTGACGCGCACCGCCGCGCCGTGAACACCCCGAAAGGCCCCTCGATTAGCACGGGCGTGCCGGCTTTCAGCTCCGGAACGCGGCGGGTGAAATCGCCCAGCCGCTTGATGCTCAGCCTGAGCCGCTGCCCGTCCGGCGGATGGGAAAGCGAGAACGGGTGCGCCTCCCAGCGGAATCCCTTGGCGAGAAAGCGCACGATCAGGAACTGGCCAGCCTCCGCCCGGAACGCCTCCATCTTTCTCCCGGTGATGTACACCGAAGTCACGTCGCCCGTCTCGGGGACAAGCTTTTCCACCGCGAAACGGTGCCGCGCAAACGCGGCGGCCGGCCGCCCGAACCGATACGCGAGCAGCGCCAGCGCCACGCCCGCGTACAGCGCGTACCAGTAGGCCCTGAACCCCGCATGTGCGGTGAAGTCGCCCCCGACCGCCACCTGATGCAGAACCGTCAACCCGAACGCGACATAGAGCGCCGCATGGGTTGCGTACCAGCGTCCATAGGACAGGTGCCTCGTCAACACCAGAACCGACGCCGCGCTCGCCATGAGCAGGAGGGCCAACCCCGCATAGGCGGACGCAAGGCCTTCCCACGTTTTAAAGAAGTCGATTGACTGTTCCCAATAACCGGCGTCGGCCTGCAGCGCGTGCCCCACCGTCGCAAGGATTGGATGAGCCAACAGCAGGACGACCAAGGCGAAGCCCGTCACATGATGCAGGCGGGTGAGGCGATCCATGCCGTACACCCGCTCCACCCACCGCACGCGGCCGGCGAGCACGAACTGGAAGAGAATGGCCAAGACCGCCAGCAGCCCGGTCAGGCGAGCCCAGGCCAACACCCTGTCCGGGGTGTCCCCCGTCAGAAGGTTCCCCGTCTTAGACCAGGTGTGGCTCCAGAACCAGAAGCCGGTCACGGCCAGAACCTGCGTCACGGCAAAAAGAGCCAAGGCGGTCTTTTTCATAACCGGTCACTTGAACACTGTGAACTTCGTCTTCGGCGCGGAACAGATCGGACACTTCACCAGCGCAGGGCTCGACAGCTCCGTGTATCCGCAAATCTGGCAAACCACAAACTCCTTGCCCGCCGCTTTCCAGGCGTCGAGTTCTGCGAGCGCCTGCTTGTACAGTTTGGCGTGCTCAACTTCCGCCAGCATCGCGCTGCGGAACGTCCGGACCGCCGCCCTGTTCTTTTCTGCCGTGGCCTGTTTGATGAATTCGGGGTACATCGTCTCTTTCTCGTGCGTCTCTCCCGCCAAAGCGGCCTCGAGGTTCTCCTTGGTGCCCTTCACGTCCGGCCTGCCGACCTCGGCCTTGGGCTCCGCGCCCAACTTGGCGATCACAGCCGCGTGCTTTTTGGCATGGATGCCCTCGGACTGCGAAGCCGCCCGAAACAGCGCGGCAACCGATTTGTACCCCTCCTCTTCCGCCTTGGCGGCGAACGCCTCATACTTGACCTTGGCATTGGACTCGCCGTTGAACGCCGCCCGCAAATTCTCCAGCGTCGGCTTACCCGCCGCCGCCTCTGCCGCATGCGCCAACCCGGCACATCCCAGACACATGACCGCGATCATACCCGCCACATGAATACGTTTCATCTTGTCTGTCTCCTTTTTCTGGAACCCCAACACCCGTAAGGTTCCCTTCGCCCTGTTTGACGCCCCAAGCCCGTCATGGGGATCACAATGCCGTAATCATCCCATAACCTGCCCTTTTCGGCAAGCCGGCTTCTCCGCAGCGCATCCCCGTTTCAACTGACTTGGGGTCAGCCACGGGAACGCTTAACGTTCAAGTGGGAAGGGGGGGGCTGGTTTCGGGTTTCAGGTTTCAGGTTTCTGGTACGAGCGTCGAGCGTCGTGTGTCGAGCGTCGCCCCCACTGCAGCTCCGCCGCTCTGTCGGCGGACGGCACGGCACCGCTTTTTGCGTGGGAAGCTCAGCGCTTCTTATAACTTGAGCGTTGAACGTTGAATGCCGGATCAAGCCGCCAGCTTTTTACGGCGCGGCGTCGAGCCAGATTGGGAATGAGCGCTTGAGGCGGTAGGCCTTCAGCGCGGGGTCGTTGTCCGGCACAAGATAATACCCTTGCCCTGCGGGTTGACCGGCAAAGACGTCGGAACGCATGGGCGTGAGTATGCCCGCGTAGCTCACGTACGCGGTCTTGTGGGACAGGCGCCCATTGCGGGCATAGTCATAGTAGAGCTTGAACAAGCCTTTGAAGATGCCGGTGCGCGAGGTGAGGGAGAACGTGGCCATGGCGCTGTTTTCAGCGGAATAGTCGTAGGCGCCGCTCACCAGCGGGGGACGCGTTCCGCGTGTGATGGCCAGGCGTGTTCCGTTGAACGCGACGCCGATGCCGTCAGGAAGGGCGGCGGCCTGCAGGTCCGCAATGCCGCCGGTGTAGTGATAGGGCACGGCGTTGGCGTCGGCGTAGAACCGGTAATGGTCTTCGAGTGCCGTGGCCGTACTGTAATAACCGCCGAAGGCGTCGAGCAGAACTGACCCTCCGTCCGCTTTTTTGGCGGGTTTTTCCCAGCGGACAAACCACCCCAGGTCGCGGTCGGTGGTGACAGTGCCCTTGCCGCCGGGCGTGAACCAGAGGAGTGCGCCCATACTGCCTTTCCGGGAGTAGAGAGGGACGAAGAGTGGCACGCAGGCTTCCGGGCCGCAGCCGTCGAAGAGAATCAGGGTCGATGATTGCGAGACTCGCGTACCGTCGGCGAGGAGCCCCGCGATCTTGACTTTGCCTGAGCTTCCGACAGTAAGGGCAAGGTAGCCGCTCCCGGCGGGTGTGGTTTGTGCCGCGCCGGTCGGGACGGACTCGAAGGGGGGCAGTGAGAGCGTGTAGTAGCCCTTGTATGTTTCGAGGACGGCTTGAGCGGCGGTGTCTTTGCGGTCAGCGAAAAGGTTGCGCGTGCCTTCGAGGGTAAGGATCTCGCCGGAGAGAGAGCCGCCGGAGAGAGAGCCCCAGATACGGTTCTGGCGAACGCTGAGCAAGAGCGTTTCGCCGCCGCGCCGCGTGAGGGTGACGTGTTTCGTGCCGTCGGCGTCCTCCACAGCGTCCCATGCCTTTGCGGTGAAGCTGAGCGAACCCTTGCGCGTCACGGCTTTTGCGGTCAACCGCCCGGTGGCCGTGTTGATTTTGAGCGAAAAGATGCCGAGTATTTCGGGCAATGTAGTGTTAGCGAAGGCCGTGTCATCGAAGAAATAGCCGGTGTAGCTTCCGGTTGTTGTAAGCGGGTCGTCTCCGGAGGGGTCGCAGACATAGGCTTCCGGTATCCATTTGGCGTAGAGGGTATGGTTTGTTGCTAGTGTGAGGATCGTGCCCGCGTTCACCAGAACCCCCGTGCCGTCCGGGTCTGTAAACCAGCCGCCAAAGGTGTAATCCACACGGATCGGCGCGGAAAGGACGGGTACGGGCAATTCGCCGTATGGATCGTTGAAGGTCACGACCTTGTTGGTCGTGTCGACAGTGCCGCCGTTTGCGTCAAAGGTAATGTCGTAGGAATTGATTGTCCACTGCGCGGTGTAGGTTGCGTTTGTTGTTGCCGCTACGATTGCCGGTGTCCATGTGTCAAGGGTATAACCTGTCTTTGTAACATTCGGCGCTGTCGGCAGTGTGTCGTATGCCACACTTGATGCTGTGGTGCTTACACCGTCAACCCATGTGATCGTGTAGTTGATTGCTTCCCATGCCGCTGTATAGGTTGCGTCTGCGGTTGCCGCTACGATTGCAGGTCTCCATTCAACAAAGTTGAATCCTGTTTGGGTGACGACCGGTGCTACCGGCATGCCGCCTTCAATAACGGTCTGCACTTCGCCGCCGGTGCCGCCGTCTGCGTTAAAAGTGACAGAATAGGTATTGGCAATTTCCAAAACAAACCTTTTTATTGCAGACATTTCTCCAGTGGATTGATTTATCACCGAAACATAGAATATCCATTGACCTGCCGTCGTGGGAGTACCAGTTAATTTGCCGGTTGGGGTAAGAGCAATGCCGGGCGGTAATCCTTCTATACGAATCCAGAAATGTGTATCATCGGACGTGATGTTCGCTTCAAGCTGCTTCGAATATGCTATGCCTACTCCGCCTTTCGGCAAAGAAGTGTCAGTCGTTATCTTTACAGCCGGATTGGTCGTGGTTACAGTTATTCCGCCGGGGTAATAATCTGTCCCGGGCATGGTTGTTTGACTGACCCCTTTATATAAAACCTCTGTATTTGGACTTATACGTATCTCTGTATCATCGTACACTCTTCTTATCCCGGAAATATACGCACATCTGCCCGAAACGCCTGTAAGGGTTAGAAAAGACTCTGGAGTATCATTGTTTTCACCTTTCACCATTTCTATTCCTGTTTTGGTGGGGCCACTAAATATTCTACCTCCGCTGACAGTTGCACCCCCACCATCTAAAGCTATGCCATGAGATGCCTTTCCGTTTTCGTTAATAACCCCATTGTTCATGAGGAAGTTCCCGTTTTCAATAGACACCGCCCCAATTGTTTGAATTGCCTCGGCCGAATTGACGGAAATCGTTCCGTTGTTCATTGTGGCTGTGCAGCCGGAGCCGATAAAAAGGGCACGCAACCCGTTTGTATTCGTGTTTTGAATAATCCCGCCGTTCATGACGAAAGTGGCGTTATCGCCATTAAGGTTGACAGCTCCAAGAGCACACGTGATGACATTGGAAACGGAAATAGAATAGCCGCCGGTAATCACGCCGTAATTCATCACAAATGCGCCGGCCTCGACATTTACTGCTGGAGCATCTCCGTTGCCGGTAATCCATCCTCCGTTCATCGTGAGGTTGCCGGTGGTTGAACCGGCTTTTGTGACAGTTACCGCAGCTTTTGTGCCTCTGCCAGCGATAATATTAATGTTATCCAACAAAAGGGTCCCTCCGTCAACCACTATGGTTCTGACATTATTATTTTCGATCTTTCCGAGTCCGACTGAATCAGTAATAACAACTGTACCCTTGCTTATTGAAAGATCTGTTAACCAAAAAGATACGGTATGTCCATGAAGATCTAAAGTGAAGGCTTCTGTAGTGTTTGTAAGATTCAACACTGTTCCCATTAACGACACATTTGTATGTACGGTTATAGTTTCACCGCTGATCGTCAAAGCATTCTTAGGAAGGTTTGTATCTGTATAAAAACGATCATACGCCTCCTGCGCATTCTGTACAGGTAACGCATGAGCAGCTATCGGGAAAAGCGTTATCACCATAACTGACGAAAGAAGTGTTGCCAAAAATCGCTTTTCCATTTTTATTCCTTCCACATTGTAATGTGTGTTTAACTCTCTTTCTTATCTCAATATACATTTTTTCATGAAACCTGGGAAGCACAATTATTGTTTTTCTCAACTGGCTTAACCCGCAGCAAAACCTGCCGTCACACAAGTGTCCAAATTGTCCCTTAGTACATTTTAGTACATTACGGATTCCGGCGACAGAGCGCCGGAACTACAGGTACGAGGACGGCACGGAGGCCGTCCCTCCACCCCGTTCACTCTCTGTGCCTCAGTGCCTTCTCATCTTACCTCTGTGGTAAAAATCCCTGAAACCGGCCAAGTCATCGACGAGTCATCGACGACGTGTGGGAGTCAGTCAGGGAAGTGGGGATGCCCCCTTCTCCGCGGCCGCGATGGCCGGAGACAGGATGCTCAAACGTCCTTCCACGCTTCACCCGAGACGAAATGCCGGCCCGGCTGCCTCAGCCAATCCGCGATCCGGGTCCTTAGCGGAGCCGGTTCCAGCGACGCCTCCGGCTGAGCCAGACCGCCTCTCCGCCGTCCTCAAACCGGCACCGTGCGGTTTCCCAGATCCAGCGGGCTTGCCCGCTCCTTCTGCGTGCGGCTCGGGACGGTGTGCGTGTAGATCATCGTCGTCCGCACGTCGCTG
>JAQVSS010000090.1:0-7368 GCA_028700415.1 Kiritimatiellia bacterium | reverse complement strand
TCAAAACGATCCGGAGTTGACAAGTAAGCACAATGTATCTACTATGTTGACATGAAAACGACCCTTATACCTATCGGCAACTCGCGCGGTGTTCGGATACCGAAGCCCTTCATCGAACAGTGCGGTCTGACGGAACAGGTGGAGATGGACGTGCGGGACTGCATGATCCTTATCCACTCCCCTCGGCAACCGCGCACCGGCTGGGCGGATGCTTTCGAGCGGATGGCCCGCGAGGGCGACGACACCTTGCTGGACGCTCAATCGCCCTCGACCCGTTGGGACGAGGAGGAGTGGCAATGGAAGTAGACCGCTTCGACGTGTTCCTCGTGGCCCTCGACCCAACGGTCGGACACGAAATCAAGAAGACGAGGCCCTGCACGGTTATCTCACCGGATGAGATGAACCATCACATTGGGACCGTCATCATTGCTCCCATGACAACCAAGGGCCGCGACTACCCTACACGGGTGCCGTGTACATTCCAAGGGATCGAGGGGCAAATCGTGGTGGACCAGATTCGGACCGTTGACAGAACACGTCTCGTAAAGAAGCTTGGCCGTCTCTCCCCAACAGCATCGGATAAGCTTCTCAGTGTTCTCGCGGAAATGTTCCAGAAATGAAGCCGTAACGGGACCTGCGGACAAATTGCGGTTGAGGGAGAAGGCGGGCCATATTGGGGCGTAGGGCAAACGAAAGGCAGATCCATGACTATGAGTTCGAAAGATCAGGCCGGACGGGAGAATGTCTTGATGGGCAGATACGATCTCTAAGCCGGTTTTTTCTGACCCGGAATCTGAACTTAGGAGTCCACCTTTACCGAAAATAGATGGAGCGGGCGCAGCAGATTGTGGTCAGATATGAGTTGGGATAGTTGGATTTTCTTTTGGGGTAATGATGTGCGAGTATACGCCTGAAGGCAAACCGAAAGTGGTGGAGTGTTGCCCAAAATGAAAAAAAAGAGTAAGAGAGGGGTAACGGGGACGTAGTTAGACATAGGACATTGAAATATTTCCGAAAAGAACCGTATGGTTTTCCTTCTCGTTCCCGCAAAGCGAAAATCCGACGGCTTATCGTCGCAGAAATCCTGAAAGCCTTGACTAGCAAGTGAAGTGGCCGGCATCCTTAAGTTGTGGTGATCATTTTTTACCTGTGAAGTAAGCTCAATTGTCTAAATTGTCTATCCCTTAATACATTACGGATTCCGGCGACAGAGCGCCGGAACTACAGGGACGAGGACGGCACGGAGGCCGTCCCTCCACCCCGCTCCCTCTCTGTGGCTGCGATGTCTGCACGCCGGATGTTCAAGCGTCCTTCAACGCTTCACCCGAGACGAAATGCCCGCCCGGCTGCCTCAGCCAATCCGCGATCCGGGTCCTCAGCGGAGCAGGCTCCAGCAACGCCTCCTCCAACCGGTCCAGCGGCTGCCACCGGAAACCGATCCATTCTTCCGCCGCCTCTACCGCCGCGCCGGGCCGAAGCCCGGGGATGCGCAACTCGAACACCAGGTTGATCTCCGCGTGCGGTTCGCCCTTCTGCACAAAGGCGTGTTCGCAGCAGCCGAGGAAACGCCCTGCCTCCGCCTCGCGCCCCAGTTCCTCCCTGATCTCGCGCACCAGCGCCTGCCGCGCCGTCTCGCGAAACTCGATGTGCCCGCCGGGAAGATACGTCAAACCCGACTTCTTGCCGTGGCACAGCAACACCTGCCCGTCCACCACGCACACGCCGCGCGCGATCACCTCCACACCCGCGTTCTCGTAGCTCATGAATTCCGGCTCCTCGTCCGCATCATCACGTTTCAACCGACAAACACCATGGAGGGACGGCCTCCGTGCCGTCCGCGGCGGACACGGAGGTCCGCCCTCCTTCTCTATCCTCGCACAGATGTCTTCAGCAACTCGTTGTCATCGCGCCGACCGCACGCCCACGGGAACGCGTCCAGCGCCACCAGCGCCGCGCCGGCCAGAAACAGCGAACCGCACACCAGCACCACGCCGTCGGCCCCGCGGGCCCATGAGCGCGCCACGTTCAGCGCCTCTTCCACGCCCCCGCACGCCTCCGCCCCGTCGAGCCCCGCCATGCGCATGACCCCCACCGTCTGGTCCGCCGTGAGCGAACGCGGATTCGGCACCGCCACGCCCCACGCGCGTTTGACCGCCGGCGCCAGCACGCGCAGATGCGACAGCGCGTCCTTGTCGCCGCAAAACCCCGCCACGAGCCCGACCGGGGCCTTCACCCCGCACCCCTTGAGCGCCTGCCGCAACGCCCGCGCCCCCTCGGGATTGTGCGCGCCGTCCACAATCACCGGAGGTGCCTTTGCCGCCAACTGGAAACGCCCCGGCCAGCAGACCTCCCCGAACCCTTTGACGAAAGCCGCGTCGGGGATTTTCAGCCCGCACGCCTCTGCGGCCTCCAGCGCCGCCATCGCCGTGCAGACGTTCTCGACTTGAAAAGCGCCCGCCAAAGGCAGCCGCACCGGCGGCAAGGCGCGGTTTTGCGTGGCGATCCTCAGCGTCTGACCCTCCAGCCCGCTGCGGGTCACCGTCACGGAAACCGCTTCCGGCGCGTCCACGAACAGCGACTGCCGCTGCGCCGCCTGGGCGATCACGGCCCGCGCCCCGTCCGGCATGGCCGCGCACACCACCGGACGCCCCGGCTTGATGATGCCCGCCTTCTCGCCCGCGATCTTCTCCACCGTGTCGCCCAGCCAGTCGCAGTGATCCAGCCCGATGCGGGTGACCACCGCCACCAGCGGCGTCACCACATTCGTCGCGTCGAGCCGGCCGCCGAGACCGGCCTCCAGCGCGACGAGCTTCACGCCCGCAGCCCGGAACAAGACGAACGCCACAGCCGTGAGGCACTCAAAGAAGGTCACTTCCACTCCGCCGCCGGCCTCGACCGCGCGCACCGCCTCCCCCACCTCCAGCGCGACCGTCTCCAGCGCGTCATCGCCCACAGGAGCCCCATTGATGAGGAAGCGCTCGTTGAGGCGCACGAGATGCGGCGACGTGTAGCGCGCCACCGGATAGCCCGCCGCCCGCAGCACGGACTCGCACAAAGCAGCCACCGCGCCTTTGCCGTTGGTTCCCGCGATATGAAGCGCGGCGATATCCCGTTCGGGATTTCCCAGCCGCGCCAGTAACATACGGATGGTCTCCAGTCCGGGCTTCATCCCGAACCGCCGCCGATCCGCCAGTTCATGCAACACATTCAGCATGATTGTTAGTTTAGCCCATCGCGCCGCCCGCCACAATCCCGATAATCCGGTTGTGCCGACACGCCCTTGTTGCGTATCATAGCCGCATGGCAACACCAGCCCGACAGCCCTTTTACTGCACCGATCCGGACGGCATCGACGAAACGCTCGCGCGGCAGCTCGAACACCGCCACCTGTTGCGAGGGGTCTCCCGGCTCGGCCTGGCCGTCTCGGGCGGGGCCGATTCGGTCGCGCTGTTCCACCTGCTGCTGCCGGTTTGCCGCAATGCCGGCACGGCCGTCACTGTCCTGCACCTGAACCACGGGCTGCGTGCGGAAGCGGGGGCGGACGAACAGTTCGTGCGGACGCTGGCGGCCCAGGACGGCGTGCCTTTCCTCTCGCGCCGCGTGACGCTCGCCGACCGCCCGCCAGACGGGCGTTCCCTCGAAATGGCCGCGCGCGAAGCGCGCATGGTCTTCTTCCGGCAGTGCGGCGCAGAAGCGGGACTGGACGCCATCGCCACCGGCCACCAGGCGGACGATGTGGCCGAAACCCTCCTGCTGCGTCTCGCGCGCGGGTCGGGCGCGGCCGGCCTCGCCGGCCTCCGTCCCCGCTCCCGCCTTGCGCACTCGGTGCTCGCGCTCATCCGGCCGTTGCTGCCCATCGCCGGCTCCGCCCTCCGCGCCTGGCTGCGCCAGCGCGGACTGACCTGGCGCGAGGACGCCTCGAACAGCGACCCCGCCATCGCCCGCAACCTGATCCGCCACACGGTCCTGCCGCAGCTCGAGACCGCCTGGGTGCCTGACGTGCGCGCCCGGCTCTGCCGTTCCGCAGAAACGCTGCGGGAAGACGACGCCCTGCTCGAAACGCTCGCCGCCCGCGAACTCGACGCCCTCGCCCCCCTGCCCGCCGACCCGCCGTCCCTGCCAATCGGGCCGTTGCTCCAGCAGCCCGAAGCGCTGCAACGCCGCATCCTGCGCCAATGGTTTTTCCGTCACGGCTATCCCGAAGCCGCCGGGCTCGACACCGTCCTGTCGCTCATCGAGGCATGCCGCTCGGCGGACGGCACGCCTTTTCAGCTACCCGGCGGCACTTTCGCGCTCTGCCGCGGCGGGCTCCTCTCCCTGCCGCACCCCGAGACCGCGTCGCCGCCCGACGCCACACTCCCTGCGCAAGGCACGCTTCGCTGGGGAACGGTCGAGATCACGGTAGAATCCTGCCGGGGGGTGGCCAGCATCGCCCACGGCACAGGGGTCTATCCGGCCGTCTGCACGCTAAGCGCGCAGGCGCTCGCCGGACACGGCGTGCGCGTGCGTGCCCGGCAAACGGGGGACCGGATCGCCCCTACCGGCCTGCGCGGCTCAAAAAAAATCCAGGACCTTTTCGTCGATGAAAAGATCCCGGAACACCGGCGCGGAGCCATCCCCGTCTTCGCCTGCGGGGACGATGTCGCATGGGTGCCCGGTTACCGCGTCGCACGACGCTTCGCCGTCCCCGCACCGGATGCGCCCAGCCTGCGGATCACGGTGCGGCAGATCAGCTAACCACCCCGGCAACAGACCGGCCCGCAGCGCAGTTATGCGCCTTCGGTTGTTTTTTCCCCATGCGCCTGTAGGCTACAGGGCGACCGTTTTGGGGATCCGCGTCCCTGTAGTTCCGGCGCTCTGTCGCCGGAATTTTGCGACGCTCGCACTTGAAACCCGGAACCAAATCCCCTTTCCATAAAGTTGTGACAAACGTTAAGGGCATCGCCACGAATCCGCTCGTTCACTCCCAAAACCAAAACCACGGCGCGGAAACGGACGTTTCGACATCCGTACGGATTTGACCGAGGTGCGTCGTTTTTGTTTTCGCCCCATGGTGCCATACAACCGTCACGTCATGTTTGGAGGGCATGTCCGTAAACCTCCCCCTCCGGCTGCCGATCGTGAATGTGCCGCCCTTCAGAGAAAGCGCCGTGGTCGTGAACGCTCCCTTGCGATAGGCGAGTGAATCGCCGTCATCTTCATACCACTCCGCCTCGCCATCGTCACCGAGATAGACATGGAAAACGATCTGGTCGTTCCACCCGCGCTCAAGATGCTGCTTCAATGGCCACATCGGAATGATTCCGCCCGCCTTCACGTAGAGCGCGCCGCCCCACTTGTCCGTCTTCACAAACGGCAACGTCTTCGGGCCGTTGACCTCCTCGCCGCTCCGCCATTCGTACCACTTGCCTTCAGGGATCTTCACGTATTCGACAAATGCCGAAACAAGCAGGTTGTCGCCGATCATGTAGGTTCCGCATTCATCCGCGTACTCCTTCTTGTCTGGATAAACAAATGCCAAAGGACGCATGATAGGCCAACCGGTTCGGGATGCAATCGACGCGGTGCCGTAAAGATACGGGAAGAGTTGGTAACGGAGGTTGATGTAGTTGCGGAAGAGATCCAGCATCGTTTTCTCGCGGTACCAGAGCTGACGGAAATACGCCCAGTTGTTCTGCTGGCTCCACGGCGAAAAGACACCGAAGTGAATGCTGTCTGACGAGTAAGTGTTCATGTCGCAGCTCTGGTTCGGATGTCCGCTCATGCCCAAGTTGAGCGCTGAGATGAGAGGCTTAAACCCGCCCCCCGTGTCGCCCGCCCAGGTCGCGACATAGCGCTGCACCCCGACATAGCCTGCGGGCGAATAGACCATCGCGCGCTTTCCCGTATAGGCCTCGTAGCCTTCCGCCATCTGTTTATCGTAAACAGTCGAGTACAGGTTATGCACCTCATCATGGGTCAGTTTGCCGCCATAGATGCGCCCGGGGAATTCGTGCACCTGCTCGGATGCATCCAGCTTGAAACAGCGTGCCCCGCGGTCCACGAATTTCTTTAGATGCTCGAACCACGGCTCTTTACTACCGTCCTGGTCCTTGCCCTGCATGCCGTCGGGACGCGACACTTGATTGTAACGGGCGTTCGCGACCTCGGTACAGAGCTTGTGAAGGCTCTTTTCCTCTTGAGTCTGCGATGCGAACTTGCCTTCCACGCGCTCGTCGAACCAGACGTCGTCGACCGTATCCTTTTTGCCGTTCGGAGTGACCTTTTCCGGCGTGTTCGCCGCCCTGCCTGCCGCGCAATCCTCTTCGAACCAGAAGAGGTCGTAGTTTTGGCAGAGCCAGAGTGACAATTTAAACTTCATCTCCTCCAGCGCGCCGATCCACGTCTTGCTATGATCACTGACCTTCGCCCACCCCGGGAACCAGAACCGGCTGCGGTTCCAGGACTTCTTGGTGGTAAAATCGTAATGGTATTCCATCCAGCCGGGTTCGAGACCAATGATATCGCAGGGAAGCGCGTTTTGACGGAACCGATGCGCCTCGTCCGTGAGCTGGAACATGTTGATCCATTCGTTCGCAACATAGGCAAAGCCGAATGCGAATGCCGGAAGCAACGTGGGACGTCCGGTGAGGCGTGTGTAAACGTCGAGCATATCGCGGTAATCCCTGCCCTTGAAAACGTAAAAATCGATCTCTCCTTTCTTCGCGGTCACGGTGATCGCATCCTTGTCGCTCTTGCCGACATCGAACGTGTGGCGGTAGGTCGTGTTAACAAGCACACCCCATCCACTTGAGGTCATGACCATGGGAATCGGGATGTAGCTGATCACGTTCTTCACCCAGATGTCATACGCACCTCCGCGGCGGTTGAGGTTGTCGCGGCTGACATCGCCGAGTCCGTAGATGCGATCATCTTCGGCAAGCGTAAATTTGAGTTCAAAACCCGTGCCGACCTGTTTCGCCGAAGCCTTCATCACGCCGAAGTCGAGCGAGGAGGTCGTCTCGCATGGCCGGAAGGTCTCGATGATCCCGTAACGGTTCAGCGCGCCCTCCGGCCACTTGCCATCCCGGCTCATTCTGACCCGCCAGAGATTGTTCGTGAACCGCTCGGTCCTGATCTCGCCTCCGAATGCCATTGCCGTCGCCAGCAACGCCACCATCACGATTAGTTTCTGTCGATTAGACACAATATGACACCTTTCTCTATCATTCCATAGGACTCGTCGGCAACGCCGATACCCATGATTGAGATCGATTATGCGGGGGTGGCCCAAAGAGTCAACCCTGAAAATCGGGAAAAACGGCGGGGCTGGTTTAAGGTTCCAAATTTCTGGTTTTTGGTTTCGGGTGCGAGCGTCGGGCGTCGGGC
>JAQVSS010000430.1 GCA_028700415.1 Kiritimatiellia bacterium | reverse complement strand
CTCATTGCCCTCTTGATCGAGGCAGGGTGGGAACTGCTTGAGAATTCGCCGATCATCATCAACCGCTACCGCGAGGCGACCATCTCTCTCGGCTACGTCGGCGACAGCGTCCTGAATTCGGTCTGCGATGTCGGCATGATGGGCCTCGGCTTTCTCATCGCCCGGCTCTCGCGGCTAGGGGCCATCGTGACCCTGGTCGTCGTCATGGAACTCGGCTGCCTCTGGTGGGTGCGGGACAACCTGACGCTCAACGTCATCATGCTTGTTCATCCCGTTCCGTCAATCAAGGCCTGGCAGTCCGAAGGGCACTGAGCGGAGAAAAACGAGTTGAAAAAAACGCCGGACACCGAACGCTGAACTCCCGACTTCGAAGTTCAGCGTTGGACGTTGGACGTTCAGTGTTTTTTTCTGCTAGGCTGCGGGCTCCGCCCGCCATCAGGCTCGAAAAGGACCCTTGCCGCAAGGGACAGGTTTGTTCTAAAGTACCGTTACGTATGACAGACGCGGGTCAGATACGCATGCACGAACTCGAGTTCTGCGGCGACGTCAAATCGTGGTGCGACGCTCTTTTCGCGGCGCATCCCGAATGGCCGTTCAGTCACGCCAAAATAGAGCAGTACGGCAAGGGCAACAATAAGCGGCAGGATCTGCGCGTTTATTGCAAAGACAGTACGACACCGGTTCTGTGTGGCGAGGTCAAGATGCCCGGCACACCTGAGGGGCGCTCCCCGTATGATCCGGCTCTGATGCAGGACGCTTTCGGCAAAGCCGACAATGTCCAGTGTCCGTATTTCTTCACATGGAACGTTAACTCGTTTGTTTTGTTCGACCGCAGCAAATGGCACGTCCCGATGATCGACCGACGCATGCGCGATTGGAATCTGGATCTGCGGTTGACCTCGCCGGGCGCGTGCCGCAGACCGGACGTGCAGTCGGCTGTTCGCGAGAAATTCCTGCCGGCGTTCTTCAAACTGTTTGCGGCCATTCTCACGGAGCGAAGAACGGACTGGGGCGTGCCGCCAGACGTGCTGTTCATCCATTCGCTTGAGAGTCACCTTGAATGGCCGGTGATCGGCACCGCCGACTACATGGCCGCGACGTGCCAGAGTGATTCTCTGTTCAAAGCCAAGCTGCAGGCGTGGATGGCGGGTGAAATGGGGTGGACGTTCGACCCGGATCATCCCGATGATTGGGCGCAAACGCTGGAACGTGCCGCCCGTACCTTGGTCTATGTCTTCTGTAATCGCGCGATCTTCTATGACGCCATCCGTGCCCGTTTTCCGGACACGCTCAGGCCGCTTGCCCTGCCGCGGAAAAGCCAGCATGGGCATGAGGGGGTTTATCAAAATTTCCGGACGCAGTTCCAGCAGGCGATCTACGAGACCGGGGATTACGAGCCCATTTTTTATCCTGCCGTGGACGACTGGGCCGGAGCGCTCGTGTTTGCCTCGCCCATGGCTTGTCAGGGGTGGCTCGGCGTGTTCACCAATCTCAGCCAGTACAATTTCAAGGACATTCCGTCCGATGTCCTGGGCGGCATTTTCCAGCGTCTGATCGCACCTGAGGAGCGGCAGAAATTCGGCCAGTTCTATACCAACGAGGATATTGTCGACATCATGAACGCCTTTTGTATCCGTAAGGCCGACGATGTCGTCATCGATCCGGCCTGCGGCTCCGGAAGTTTTCTTGTCCGCGCCTATCACCGCAAGAGCTGGCTGTCCGAACAGCCCTCCGCCCGCAGCCGCAGCCGCGATGCCCATCTTTCCCATCAGGATTTGCTGCGCGGTATTTTCGGGTGCGATATCGCGCTGTTCGCGGCGCATCTTGCCACGCTGAACCTGGCGGCGCGGCAGATCAATGACGAGGAGAACTACCCGTATATCGCACGCGGCAATTTTTTTGAAGTGATCGAGAACCGTGAAGCGTTCTGCCGCGTTCCAGGTGGACTGCGTGAAAAAGACGGTTCCCGAAAGGCCAAGCCTGTGCCTCTGCCCGCCGTCGATGCCGTCCTCGGCAATCCGCCGTATGTGCGGCAAGAAGGCATCGACAAGCGTACCGAACTGAAGAAACGTCCCGAGGAATCCAAAACCGCCTTTGAAGCGCGGCGGAAAAACACCAAGGAGCATTTTCAGGAACTCTGCAACCGCCTTTGGCCGGACATCAAACTCACAGGCCGCAGCGACCTGCATTGTTACTTCTGGCCCGTTGCCGCCAGCGCGCTCGCCGAAGGCGGGCATTTCGGTTTTCTGACCTCCTCCAGTTGGCTCGATGTCGAATATGGCTTTGCGCTTCAACGGTGGATGCTCAAAAACTTCAAGATCGTCGCCATCGCGGAAAGTCTTGATGAGCCCTGGTTTCAGGACGCGCGTGTCAAAACCGCCATCACGATCCTCGAACGGTGCAGTGACGATGAGGCTCGCGCAGACAACTTCGTGCGTTTTGTGCGTTTTTTCAAACCGGTCAGCGTTATTCTCGGCGAACGTCCGCCCCGCGACGAGTCCGCACGCCAGAACGCCGCAGAGGAATTGCGCAAACGCATCTTGGCCACCCGTCCGCCCAAACCGGCTGAGCTTATGACGCAGTGGTCGGACGAAACGATGCGCATCGTTACCGTGCGCCAGTCCGATCTTTGGAACGAGGGGGTCAAGGCCTGGGAACTCCTTCAAAAGCAAAATAGTGCGGCCGTGGACACGGATGAGGAAGAAGCCGCGCGGGTCTTCGAAGCGGCCGTCAACTATCAGGCCGCCCTCCCGGATTACGCCGCGGGCAAGTGGGGCCGCTTCCTCCGTGCCCCGGACATCTACTTCCGGTTGATGCGCGACTACGCTGGAAGGTTTGTGCGTCTAGGTGAGGTCGCAGAAATCAAACGCGGCATAACCAGCGGCTGTGACGCATTCTTCATGCCGCATGACGTGACCGAAGAGGTTCTGAAAAAGGTGGCAGACGGTTTGTCGTGGCTGAACGTGGGTCTCATGACGAATTGCAAGCTCAAGGAGATACAAAACGGCAAGGTGCGCATTATCCGCGCGGGAGACAATACGCTTCACCCTATCGAGTGCGACTTCATCCGGCCCGAAGTCCATACGCTGATGCAGGTGAGCCGTCCGGTGATCCGCGCCGCCGAATGCCCTCGTGTGGTGCTTTGGGTAAAGCAAGAACTGAAAGACATTGCCGGAACCTATGCCGCCAAATACATCCGCTGGGGCGCAAAACAAACGTTCGCGTCGAAGAAGTCCAAGGCGGATCGTTTGCCCGAACGCCCTACCTGTGCCTCCCGTCCGTTATGGTACGATGTCACGTCCGACAGAATCGGTGTTTCTTTCTGGCCAAAAACGCAACAATACCGGCATATTATTCCGGCCAACCCTGAAGGCATTGTCTGCAACTGCAATTTGTATACCTTAATTCCAAACTCGGCGTCCTCTTTGGAACGACGCGCTTTGGCGGCGCTTCTTAA
>JAQVSS010000429.1 GCA_028700415.1 Kiritimatiellia bacterium | reverse complement strand
GGCGGAGCCGCTGAGATCTCGGAAGAGGACTTCCTCGCCGCGATGAAACTCGCACATGTCGAGGTCGTCAAGATCGTCGACGCCCAGCACGAGTTGCGCAAGTTGCTCGGCAAGGCACCCAAAGTCGTGGAAGACAAGGCCCCCGACGCCGACAAGATGGCGTTCCTTTATGCGAGCGGCGGGGCGGAGCTCCGCAAGGCCCTGCTGATCGCCGACAAGATGGAGCGTCAGGACGCCGTCAAGGCAATCAAGGAATCGCTGCAAGCCAAAACCCTTGAGAAGTGGCCCGAGGAGGTCACCGCAGCCTCCTTCGTGACGCTGTTC
Organism: Kiritimatiellia bacterium; assembly: GCA_028700415.1. Lineage (GTDB taxonomy): Bacteria > Verrucomicrobiota > Kiritimatiellia > RFP12 > UBA1067 > JALHET01. The sequence continues at coordinate 3,164 of JAQVSS010000429.1, read as the reverse complement.
GATACGATGGAGATCGACCTTGTGCGCAAGAACATCCTCGAGGATGGCAAGCGCATCGACGGCCGCGTCACCGATGAGATCCGCAAGCTCTACGCGCAGGTCGGCGTGATGCCGCGTGCCCACGGCTCCGCTATCTTCGAGCGGGGCGAGACCTCGGCGCTCGGTTCGGTCACGCTTGGCACCAAGAAGGACGCGCAGGAACTCGACGCCATCACCGGCGGCGACACCAGCAAACCTTTTATCCTCCACTACAACTTCCCGCCTTACTGTGTCGGCGAAGTCGGCCGGCTCGGCAGCACAGGCCGTCGCGAAATCGGCCATGGCGCCCTTGCCGAACGCTCGCTCGCGCAGGTCGTGCCCCAGGACTACCCTTATTCCATCCGTGTGGTCTCGGATATCATGGGGTCGAACGGATCCTCTTCGATGGCCTCCATTTGTGCCGGCACCCTGGCGATGATGGACGCCGGCATCCCGATCAAAGCCCCGGTCGCAGGCGTGTCGGTCGGACTCTTCACGAACAAGGACGAGAGCCAGAAGATCCTGGTCACCGATATCCTCGGGTCCGAAGACCACTGCGGCGACATGGACTTCAAAGTGGCCGGCACCCGCAAGGGCATCACCGGTTTCCAAGTGGATCTGAAGCTGCGCGGCCTCACGTGGGACGTGGTGGAATCCGCCCTTGAGCGCGCTAAGAAAGGGCGTTTCCAGATCCTCGACTTCATGGAGTCCGTGATGCCCGCCCCGCGTGCGGAACTCTCCGCCCACGCGCCTCGCATCACCATCATGACCATCCCGGTGGACAAGATCGGCGCGCTCATCGGCCCCGGCGGCTCGAACATCAGGCGCGTGTGCGAAATCTCCGGCGCCCAGATCGACATCGAGGACGACGGCAAGGTCAGCATCTTCGCGAACAACGCCGAATCACTGGCCATCGCGCAGAACGAGGTCGCCTCCATCTCCGCCGAAGCCGAAGAAGGCAAACTCTATGAGGGCACCGTCACCGGCATCAAGGAGTTCGGTTGCTTCGTCGAGATCCTGCCCGGCAAGGACGGCCTCTGCCACATCAGCGAACTCGCCGACCGCCGCATCGGCGCCGTCGAGGACGTCTGCAAGGTGGGTGACAAAATGTGGGTCAAGTGTATCGGCATCGATGACCGCGGCCGCGTCAAGCTCAGCCGCCGCGAGGCGATGCGCGACCTTGACGCGCAGAAGCAGAACGGCTGAACGAAATAAAAGGTTCTTTCGGCAAGGTGTCAGGAGTTGATTATCAAAACAACAACTCCTGACATTTTTTTTCGGACGGCATCGGCATCCTTGGACTTTCATGCGGGAAAAGCGTTGCCGCGCTGCGCCAGCCCTTCGGCCGGGCCGGAGGACTCGTTGAGAACCTCGATGACCGCATGCCTGAGATCCGCCAAGGAAAAGGGCTTGTGCAGAAAATGCACGCCTTCGTCCAAAACGTTGTGGTGGGCGATAACGTCTGCGGTGTAACCCGACATGAACAGTGTCCGCAGCTGTGGCCGCCGCTCGAGAAGCCGGAGTTGCAGTTCGCGCCCGCTCATTTCTGGCATGACCACGTCGGTGAGCAACAGGTCGATCACATCGGGGTAACCCCCGGTGAGGCGGAGGGCCTCGGCAGGGCTTTGGGCGGCGAGCACGGTTAGCCCCATCTGTTTAAGGAGCTTGCCCGCGAAATTCAGCAGGGAGGGCTCGTCCTCGACCAGCAGAACCGTCCGGCCCGCCAAAACGCCGGCGGATTCGTCCCTCTTGGTTGACCCGCCCGGAACTCTGAAAGAAAAGGGAGATCCCTCCCGGCACGGTGTCCCGGATCTGATGGAACTGCGAGGTGAGCCGTTGCACTTGCTTCGAGGCCAGATGCGAGAAGACCTGCTGCCGGGCGAGGCGTGCTTTCGCATGCGACTCGTAGGCGACCAGCAGCGTCACGGAAAGGAAGAAAAGCGCGACGGTGACGGCTTCGGCATAGCACAGGCACTTCTTCCGCTCCGAAGGCAGGCGCTTGCGCCAGCCGATCACCCAGAACCCGGCGATCAGCATCAGGCCGGCCGGCAAGACCCGCAGCGCCGCAAACAGGCCGGACGTGTGTAACATCCCCCGCCACGGGCGGCTCAGCATATCGACGCCGACGACCATGCTCACGTTGCCGGTGTGCGGCTCGAGAACCGGTGCCACGGCATACACGAACTCGCCGTACTCGTCCTTCAGCGGCCCTTTCACATAGGCTTCGCCGCTCTTGAACACGTCGAATTCGGCGCTCGAGGGTTTCAGGTAGCGTGTCCCCGGGGGAGAGGAGAGCGGCGTTCCCGGCGGGTACGACTCCGGCCCGAAAAACAGTTTGCCGTCCCGGAGGGCCAGGCTCAAAATCCCGTTGAAAGGGGTCTGGCTTTTGAACACGGCCATCTGCGCGCAGAGGCGTTGATAGGCGGGCACAGTCGCGAGATCCCACTGAAGGCGGAGTCTGGCCGGAGAGCGACCCGAACGAGCCCAATACGCCCGCGCGGCCGCTACGCCTCCCCTGCGGCCCGCCATGGGTAGCGTATCCGCGTCAGCGCCCCTCCCTGCCGGGCCGACTCGGCCGCCGCAATGCCGGGCAAGGTCATCCTCAGCGCTTCCCGCAGCGGGATCGGCGAGGGCGCTCCGTCACGGACAGCCGTGAAAAAAAGCTTCAGCAGCGCATAGTCCACCCCGCCGTGCTCATCCACGGCTCCCTCCCCCACCCCCTTCGGCATCTCCCCGGCCGGAATTTCGTGGAGCGCCTTCTTGTCGTGGCAATCGGAGGAATAGTACAGGGTCTTGGCTGCCCCGATTCCTTCGCAACCCCGCCCGCGTTCAAAACACCCCTTCGTGCCGTAGACGCGGTATGCGTGCCCCCAGGCGGGATAGGTGTTGATGAACGAGGTCAGAAGCCGCACCACCACATTCGACCGCGTTCTGAAAGTGGCCGTCATGGCATCGTGCTGACCGTCCTGCCGATTGATGTGGCTGCCCGTGTCAAAACACGAAACCCATTCAAGATCCTCATCGATGAGCCGGAGAAGCGGCCCCAAAGAATGCGTGCAGTATCGGATGCTCTCGTAGTTCTTCCGCCACGGGGTCTTGTCGAAATATTCCCGTATGTCATGGATGTACTCCGCTTCCATGAAATA
>JAQVSS010000428.1 GCA_028700415.1 Kiritimatiellia bacterium | reverse complement strand
TCTCGCGCCGCGCCCCTACCGGTGGCACAAGGACGGCCACGTCATCCTTGAACGAATCCGACGCGCCAAGGAGGCGGCCGCGAAAACTGGAGTTGTGTAAGTGCATTTGCGGGACAGCACACTAGTGAGTTAAAGTACTCTAACCTTCAGCACGTTTCGTTCGTGCCCCAATGAATCACTTGAGAAGGTCGCAGGAATACTCTTTCGCTCTGAACGTATACGTCCCGTTTTCGCATGTCGTGTAGCCGGTCGTGCCCTTCAGCGCGCCGTATTCCGCAGGCAGGGTAAAGGTTGTTTCATGGTCACGGGCGAGCCCGACGACGATGACGCGGTAGTGGCCGTTGCCATCCGTGAGCGCGGCAATCCGCACCTCACCCTTGGTGTCCGTGTGCGGAAGCGCGACGATCTTTTCGCCGCTCAGGATGAACGGTTCAAGTCCCTTGATGACGGTGCCGACGTTGCAGATGTTTTTCCAGCGCTGAGGGATCCATTCCTTTACGGGACAGCGGAAAATGTCGAAATGCGAGTAGAAGAAGAAGCCGGTCACACCGTCGGAAGCGTTCAAAAGCGCCACCGCGAGCATCTCGTTCTCAGTCGGCTCGCGTCCCGACTTCTTGTACAGTTCGGCGTTGTCCAAGGCGCCGCGCACCATGCTCGCCCAGTTGTACGCCTGCGGCGCCCACCAGATCGCTGCGGGACCACACTTGCGCATAGCGGTGACGCGCTCGTGGCAACCGGCGAGAGATCCGTCCGGCGTATTTTTCACCGGATAGTCGTCGCCCCCCTGGATGTCCGCAATCGGCAGATACGGCGCGGGCCTCATGATGTTGCAGACATTCACTATCTTGTCCGGTGCGACCTCGTTTAACATGCGGCGAACCTTCGTAAGCGGCGCGACAAAGGCCTCGCTGCCCTCGTCCATGATGTAGAAGCCGATCACCGCCGGATACTTCGTGACCTCCGCCGCACGGGCGCGGTGCTTCGGCAAGTTCGCGTCGAAGTCCTTCGGGAAGGACGTGAACTTGAAGTCGTCGTTGAGGACGTCGATGCCGTATTTCGCGCAGAGCCCGTAGTACCACTCGCGCTCCTGCTTCGTGTTCAGGAGATACGTCGAGTAGTCCATCATCACGTTAAAGCCGGCGTCGCGCATATTCTTGAGATGCTCCTCCACCTGCGCCTTCGTGTACTTGCTCTTGTCGGCGAGGCCGGAATAGAAGCCAAGCGGCATGTAGGGCTTGCCGTCTTTGAGTACGACGCCGTTCTCCTTCACGAAAAGCCCTTTCCTCATGTCCGGCGTCTTTTCGATGGTGAGGTCGAGCGTTTTCGTACCGAGTTCGAGTTTGCGCGTGCGGTCGTAGAGCGTAGACGCAAGCTTCACCGGCCCGAGGTAATCGCGGTTTTTAAATACCGCGGTCATGATGCCGTTCTCGTCAGGGGTGACGACGTCGCGGGCAAGGAGCGTGCCGTCAGGCTTTATCAGCGTGAGTTCATAAACCGCTTCGCCATCCTGTTCCAGAAAATCACCAAAGAACCAACTGTGGCAGCGGACGCGCCCCTCCTCCGCATGAATGCGGTTGTGAGTCGGCCACGTGTTGCAGAAATACCATTTTGGCAGATCCTCGCGCATGCCGAGGTTGTCGAGGTCGATGTAGTTCTCGGTATCCTTCACGTCGCCCTTGTTTGCGACAAACGAGTAGAGCATGAACGTGTAGTCGAGATGCTCCGGCTCGTCCTTCGCAACGAAGGTGAGCTCCATATGGCTCCAGCCGTCCCCGATCGCACGGGTCGCAGGGCCCCACGCGCCGTATCCCGACGCATACCTCCCGGTCGCCGTGAACTTGACGTCGCACGCGATCTGGCACGAGACGTCGCCGTGCTTCCTGACGTCGGCGTAAAAGACGTAACGCTTGCCCTTCTCCAGTTTCACCTTGCACGGAAACCGGTGGGAGAGTTTCTTTCCAAACGGGCGGATTCTGATCCCGCCATTGCCATTGTAGCCGAACCTTCCGATCTCCGCGTTGTCATTCACCTTCCCGTATTTCGTCACGTCTTCAAACTCGGGGTTGTCAAATGCCGCCAGCGCCTTCGTTTCGCCCGTGCTCCTCTTCGCGTAGCCGACGAACTCGTTTGTCTCGTCACAACCCGATAAAAAGATCGCAGCGAGTATTGCCACACCCATCATCCGCATTTTTTTCACATGTGCGTACCTTTCAAAAACCAGCTGATGCACTTGCGCGTACGCTCTCAGCGCGACATTGTCCGTTATGCGCAGGGGAGGGCGCGACGAACAGGAGCGCGAGGCGGAGCTTCCATTCAAGGTTCGCCCGACCGCAGACAGACCCCATCGTCGGTTCACGGTCTAGTGCGGGACTTGAAGTTTTACTCCTTTACAGTCTCTGCGCTACGGATTTCGAATATCCGCAGGTCGCCGGGCGGGATGGTTGCGGAGAACCTGCCGTCGCGGACAGAAATCTTCTCGCCGGTTAGGAGTTCGGTGACCTCGCGGCCGGCGAGCTTGCGCAAATCAACTGAAATTGCGGTGGCGGCGTCCGGATCGATCCGCTGCGGGACGTCCGCGAACTTGACGACACCCTTGTTGTTGAACGTCCAGAGCCAGCTGCTTTTCTTGCCGCGGTTAAGTCCATACATGCAGTCGCCCTCGACCTTGACAGGGAAGAGCTCCGACTGGAGAGAATCGAATATCCTCTCCACCTTCGGAAACCGGAGCCTTCCGGACAGCGTCTCGGCAACCGCGTTTGCGCCAGGCGGAGGCACCTGTTCCCCGCCGACGCGGATCACCCTGCCGCCGCCGCGCTCGTATTCGGCGAGCGTCCGCTCGAATCCGCGGTCGGGATAGTCGCCGGCGACCACCAGTGCCCGATAGCGGCAGAGCGCGGCAAGAAGCTTCTCCGGATCCTGCGGGGCGTCGGGACACACGACGTCGTACATCATTGCGTAGCGCGAGTTGTGGAGATTGGTCTCGATTCCCTTCTTGAGCGCACTCGTGCGGTCGAAGCCCGGGACGAGGGTGAAGAACACCGCGTCGATCGCATGGTCTCCCGCGGTATAGCCGTAGGCTGACGTCCCCCACGGATAGCCGCCGTAGGTCGCATAGCCCTGGGCGAACGGAACGAGTACCGCAACCGGCGTGTACGGCTCGCCGCGGTCGGGATGGCGCTGGGTGAACGCGTGGTAGGCGACGAAATCCTCGCCGCGCGGAGAAAGGACGGTCTTGCCCTTTTCACGGTCCCACGTCAGAAACAGCGCCGACCATTCCTCCTGCTCGACGAGGTTCGCACCGCTCAGGTAGGCGAGGTAGAAGGCGCGGCGCTGGAGCAACCGCGAAACGCCAAAGTCCGGTCCCGGGTGGTAGCCGTCGTCCATCTTGATTTCCGCGTCCTCCGACCACGGATAGACGCACTCGACGTTGTTCCACCACTCGCCCTTCGACGTCCATCCGTTCATGTAGACGGCGACGTACCATTCCCACGGCA
>JAQVSS010000427.1 GCA_028700415.1 Kiritimatiellia bacterium | reverse complement strand
CCACAGGATGGCGTAGTAGGGGATCGCGTCAACGAACTGCGGGTCGTGCGCCGCCGCCCGATCCAAGAGCGCGTCAAGATCCGGCGGCGTTTCCATGGCGAGCGTGACGTCGCCGAAGGTGGCGGTGTGGCGGCCTTGCGGTAAAGTGGGGTCGGAGTTCATGCGGGAGGGATTGTTATTCTGCGGGCGGCGGGCCGATGTGGGCGATCCACTTCCGCATGGCCTCCAGCGTCTTGGGCCACTGTTTGGGGTCGGTGCGCTGGTCGAGGAAGCGGTCGTAAAGGCAGAGCCACGCGGTCCAGAAGGTCTCGGCGAACAGCATGCGCTCCTCGAACTTGCCGGCGGGCTCGGTCTGCTCGCCCTTGGGCAGCTTGAGCGAACGGACGGCGAAGTCGGCGTCCATCGTGGCGGAGAAGACCTCGTCGCCGTGGGCGATCACGACCTTGGCGCGTTTGAGTTTCTTGCCGCAGAGAAGCGCCGTGCCGGCCTCGCGGCTGTTGAGCGGCGTGCCTTTGCGCAGCACGGCTTCGTGCGCGCCCTGGCCCTCGCGGAAGAAGGTGAGCGGGCCTTCGAGCATGATGCCGAATTCGCGGCCGTCGGGCAGGTGGTAGACGCCGCCCTCCTTTTCCCAGGCGAACCAGAGCCACGTGAGGAAGTCCATGCCGAGCGTGCTCTCGACGGGGGGCTCCAGCGTGGTGTCGGGCGAAAAACTCACGGGCTCAAGATCGTTGGCGTTGACCTGTTTGCGGCGGAGCGCGGCCGTGTCCGGGGTCAGCAGGATGGGCAGGGTTCCGGCGGTCTCTTTGAAGACCGGCGACAGAGTGTCGATCTGCTTGTCGGAGAGCGCGGCGGCGAGCAATAAACCGTTGCGGAAATCAACCACGACCGGGATGCTGCTGAGGGTCGGCGGCATGTTGGGCAGGAGCGACTCCGTGACGCGCTGCTTGACCTCGGCCTTCACTGCGCGGGGCAGAAAGTCGGCGTCGCGTGCGCGCAGCTCGACGTCCTCTTCCAGGCGCAGGTGGGCACGCAGGAGAGGGGCCGGAACCTTCTTTTCGGCCCGCATGAGTTGCGCATGGAGATAGGGACCGAACAGGCATTTTTCTTCGGTGATCTCGCGGTCGAAGAGATGACGGCCGGTGACCCATCCGGAGATGGGGTCGCGGTTGAGGGAACTGATCGGCGGCGCAGCATGTTTTGCGAAAGCGTCGATCAGTCCTGAATCGTAAGCGTGTTGGAGATAAAAGAGCCGGAAACTCACGGAGCCGCTGTCGAAAGCCATAGTTGCCTCATTGGGTTGGGAAATGTGTGTAGGATACCTTCTCCTTGCGCGGATGTCAGCCCGAAACCGCGCTGAACGCGCGGTTGGGTTACAGGTTACACGTTACAGGTTGTGGGGTAGGGCGGTTTCCCCGAAACCGCCGCGGACGCCTCGGGGAGGCGTTCCTACCGCCGAAGCGGGGAAGAGAACGTTCAACGCTCAACTCTCAACGCTCAACGTTCAAGTGGGGAGAGTTACGAATGAATTCCTAATCCCAATGGATTATACTTGAGAGTTGAAAGTTGAGAGTTGAGAGTTGAGAGTTCATCCGTCCAACGTTCAACTATTGGGGGAAGGTGACGCGGTAGAAGCGCGAGGGGTGGGAGGAGGAGGCGGGATCGGAGAAGTCCAGGGTACCGGAGGCGTTTAGGGTCGTGTCTTGGACTGTGGACCATGAGGGGGCGGCGAGGCTGTCGCAGGCTTCGATGCGGATAGGGATGTTCGCGGTGCCGGTGAGGGTGAAGCCGAACCCGCCGGAAGTGAAGCACGGTGTGGAGGCCGGGCTGAATGCGGGGTTCCAGAGGACGGGGGATAGGCCGTTGACGGGGGTGTCCCAACCGTTGGTGCCGGGGAGGTGATAGATTGTGGCGGGGGTTGAGTCGAAGGCGAATGGGGCGATGGTCGGGGCGTCGCCGGTAAAGAGGACGGCAGTGAGGGCGTCGCAGAATGAGAAGGCGTCGTCACCGATGGATGTGACGCTATCGGGGATGGTGACGGAGGAGAGGGATTCGCATCCGGTGAAGGCGTAATCGCCAATGACGGTAAGGGTGTTGGGCAGGGTGAGGGAAGCGAGGGATGTGCAGTAGGAGAAAGCGTCGTCGCCGATGGAGGTGATGTCGGGGGGTAGAGTGACGGATGCAAGGGAATCGCAGCCGGTGAACGCGCCGCGGCTGATTCGGGTGACGCTATCGGGGATCGTCACTTCCGAGAGGGATGAGCAGAAGGCGAAAGCGAAATCGCCGATGGAGGTGACGCTGTCGGGAATGGTGACAGAGGGGATAGAGAAACAGTTGTAGAAGGCGTAGATGCCGATGGAGGTGACGCCTTGCGGGATGTTTACGGAAGAGAGGGCTGTGCAACCGTGGAAGGCGTAAGGGCCAATGGAAGTGACGCTGTCCGGGATGGTGACGGTGGTGAGGGATGCGCAGGACCGGAAGGCGGAGGGGCCGATGGCCGTGATGGGAAGCCCGGCGAGGGTTTCGGGGAGCGGAACATAGCTGCCGGTGAAAGAGGGATCAATGCTGGTGATTGAGGCGGTGCCGTTTTTTGCGGAATACGTGAGGAGGGGTTTGGCGGGGCGGCCAGCTAAGGTGGGACCCCATCCTGATGTGCCGGGAAAATAAAAGATTGTGCTAAAGGAGTCCGTAAAAGCGTCGTTAGCAATTGATGGAGCGTCTCCGGTGAAGAGGACGGAGGTGAGGGAGTCGCACTCGTAGAAAACGTCGTAGCCGATGTTGGTGACGCTGTCGGATATGGTGAGGGAGGTGAGAGATGTACAATAGCAGAAGGCCTCGTTGCTGATGGATTTGACGCTGTCGGGGATGGTGAAGTGACCGGAGAAGGCATCGGGGCATAGGAGCAGTTCGGTGATATCTTTGGTGAAAAGAATGCCATTGATACTTGTGTAGTTCGGGTTGTTTTCCGACGCATTGATATTTGTAAGTGATTCGCACTCAGAAAAGGCATAGAGGCTGATGGATGTGACGCTGTCTGGTATGTTGACGAATGTGAGTTTTGTGCAGTCACGGAAGGCGTAGTCGCTGATGGAGGTAACGCTGTTTCCGATGGTGACGGAAGTGAGAGCGGTGCAGCCGTAGAAAGCGTCGTTGCCGATGGAAGTGACGCTGTCGGGAATGGTGATGGAGGTGAGGGAAGTGCAGAAGGAGAAGGCGGAACCGCCGATTGTGGTGACGCTGTCGGGGATTGCGATGGAGGTGAGGTTGGTGCAGCTTTCGAAGGCACTGTTGCCGATGGAAGTGAAGCTGTCGCCGATGACAATATGCGTTATCGGTGAACCAGAAAATACTTGGTTCGCTCTGAAACGTAAAAGATTGTTGTTAAGTGTAACGGAGGTGAGAGAGGTGCAGCCGGAGAAGGCGGAGGAGCCGATGGTGGTGACGCCGGTAGGAATAGTGACGGAGGTGAGAGAGGCACAGCCGTAAAAGGCGGAGTCGCCGATGAATCTGACG
>JAQVSS010000426.1:2869-3511 GCA_028700415.1 Kiritimatiellia bacterium | reverse complement strand
GGGTGGTACGTGAACGACGAACGCGGGCTCGACTACGTGCCGCGGCTCAAGGCGCGCCAGGAGTTCCTCAAGACACTCGATCCAGACCATCCCACGTGGGCGGTGCTCTATCAGATTGACGACATCAGGCACTATATGGGCACATTCGACGCGATCGGCACCGACCCTTACCCGATCGGCAGCAACAACCACATCACGCACGCCACGGGGTGGGCCGAGGCGAGCGTGAAGGGAACCTTCGGCATCCGCCCAGTCTGGCAGGTGCCGCAGGCGTTCGACTGGGGCGCGTACTGGACGAACAAGAACGACGTCACGCGCATGCCTGCCCGCGACGAGATGGCCAACATGTTCTGGCAGGCGGTCGCCGCCGGCGCGAACGGACTGATCGCCTATTCCTATTCGCCGCTTGAACAGATGGACTGGAAGACGCCGTTCGAAAAGAGCTGGGGCGACGTCTGCGCCGCAGCCGCCGAGGTGCAGCGCTTCATCCCGGTGCTGCTTTCGGACGGCGAGCCGCCCGGCGTTAAGAGCGTGACGAAGGCGGTGTCCGTGCGCGCCTGGCGCGACGGCGCGGCGGCGTGCGTGCTGGCCGTCAACACCTCGCGCGACGAAGCGGCGGCGAGGGGGGAAATCGCGGAGCCG
>JAQVSS010000426.1:0-2859 GCA_028700415.1 Kiritimatiellia bacterium | reverse complement strand
CGTGAAAACGGAACTCGGCCCTGCGCCGACATCGTGCGGCGGCGGGAAGCTTGAGGCCAGACTGCCGCCGCTCGGCCGAGCGCTATGGCGGCTCGGGGTAAGCGCGCCGCCGAAGCCGGCAGAAGTGCTGGTTTCGCGCGAGGGCAACTGTGTAGAACGCTGGCGCGCGGCGGGCGGCCGCTGGACGCGTGCGGGGATTTTTCTGGACGGCTCATCGGGCGTTAAACCCGCAGGGATCGCCGCAGCAGGGGATACGGTCTACGTGGCCGACCTTTCCGGAAAGGATTCGGGCCGCATCGTCAAGTTCGCGCCGGACGGCAGGCGGATCGGCGTCTTAGCCGAAACGCCGTGCCGCCCCGATCAGCTCTGCGTATCGCCGGACGGAGGGTTCCTCTACGTGACTGCGCTGCATGCGAATACCGTGCTGCGGTACGCGCTGGCGGACGGCAAGGGCGGCGCGTACATTTGCGAAAAGCTTGCCGGTCCGCGCATGCTCGCCTTCGGCCCTGACGGCTACCTCCACGTGGCCTGCCGCGCTTCCAATTCCATCGCGGTGTGGGACGTTGCGGGCGCCTCGCCGCGGTTTGTCGGTAAAATCGGTACTAGCGACGGTCAGGGCGGGCTGGCTTTCGCTGGAGCGGACGGAGCAGTCCTTGTGGTGCCGGGACGCGTCAGCGAACGGATCGACCTCGCCGCAAGCCGAACCGCGCCGCTGGGAGAAAAGTGCACTTTCGTAAACGCCTTCGCGGCACTGAGGCTCGGCGAGGCGGTCTGCGCGGGTGACTACATTTCCGGCATTGTCGCGCTTCTTCCTGAAAAAGAGGGGACGCCCGTTGAAGTGGCTTCGGGGTTAGGCGGCGTGTGCGCGCTTCTCGATCTCACGGGCGCGCTCGACGGATCAACGTCGCGGCGACAGGCCGAAGAGAGCCGCGCGTTCCAGCACAAGGACAAGGGTTTCGTCTACGACACGCCGCTTCTACCGGGCGTGCGTGACCTGGAGCGGATGGCGTTCAACAATCCGGACGCGATCGTTGACCTGGGCTGCGGGATATGGCCCAATCCGTTCATATACGACTACGACGGGGACGATGACCTCGATATCGTCATAAGCTACCGATCCGTGCCGAGCGAGGGCACATACTTCTTTGAGAACCCCGCTCCGCAGGGCACCACGGGCAGTCTGTCCGTCTTCGAGGCGGCCGTGCCGGGCGACAACAGCCGTCGCGGATTGCGGGTGAAGTTTCCGCCGTACCATCTTCCTGTGAGCCTAACGCCACATTTCCGCCGCGGTAACGGCGGCGGCTGGTATTACGCGGAACTTACTGGCGACGGCCGCGAGGACGCCGTGTACGCGATTAGTGACTGGGCTGAATACGGATGCCCGGGCCCCGCGTGTCCGGTCGCGTACGACCCGGACGGAAACTGGACGAACAACCAGCTTCTCGCCTACATGTACTTGTGCCGCAATCTGGGCGGCGAAGGCCCGAAGACGCTTTGGGGCAGTCCGGAACCGCTTTTCTCGGGCGGCAAGCGCGAACTCCAGGGTCCGTGGGGCAGTCCTTTGCCGCTTTTCCACGACTGGGACGGCGATGGCGACCTCGATTTCGTCACGTCTGATTTCATCTCCGAATTCTGGTATTTTGAAAATACCGGCACGAAGGACAATCCCGTTTTTGCCGCCGGGAGACGGGTCAAGGGCACGGACAAGCTGCCGCTGGAAGGTGCCCTCTGCATGATGTCGGCCCGCAAGGTCGACTGGGATGGCGACGGCAGGCCGGACATAATCGCATCGGAGGAGGACGGTCGCGTGGCCTTATACCGTAACACCGGAGGGTTCGCGGACGGCGCACCCGTCTTCGAAACCGCCCGTTTCTTCCGGCAGAAGGCCGCAGAGATCAAGTTCGGCTGCCTAGCCACGCCCTGGGGCGTTGACTGGGACGGCGACGGCGACTGGGATCTTGTCTGCGGCAACTCCGAAGGACGCATCGCCTTTATCGAGAACCTGTCCGGCCCCGGCGTCGAGAATCCGAAGTGGGCGGCACCCAAGCTCTTAACGGTGTCGGATACGGCCGGCGCGGCTCCGCTGTGGCTCAAGGGCAATGAAATCCGCGCGCTGTGCGGGCCCTCCAATTCCCCGCAGGGACCGGCCGAGCAGAAGTGGGGCTACACGGTCCTTTCCGTGGCGGACTGGGACGGCGACGGCTATCTCGACATCATGGCCAACGACGTCAAGGGCAGCGTGGTCCTCTTCCGCAATCCAGGGAAGAAGGGGACGACGGTTCTGGAATCGCCCAAGTCCGTGGAAGTGGAATGGAAAGGCGAGCAGCCGCGCTTCTCGTGGGAATGGCGCAAGCCGACGGGCAAGGCGCTGCGCGCGCCGTGGCGCACCACGCCTTGCATGCACGACTGGAACCGCGACGGACTCATGGATCTCGTGATGCTCGACCATGAGGGCTTCCTCTGCCTGTACGCGCGCGCGAAACGGGGCGGCAGGCTCGTACTGCTGCCGCCGGAGCGGATATTCTGCGATGAGAAGGGCAATCCGCTCGCGCTCGCCGCGCGTCCGGGCGGCGGTGCCGGCCGCCGCAAGTTCTGCATTGCTGATTGGGACGGCGACGGCAAGCCGGATCTGGTGATGAACGGGGTCAACGCGTATGTCTTCCGTCAGGTCGGCGCGAAAGACGGCAAGTTCCTGTTCAAAGAAGGTCGAGCGCTCGCGCGCAAGGCGCTTGCCGGCCACACCTGCTGTCCCGCGGCGGTTGACTTCAACGCCGACGGCACAACTGATCTCGTCATTGGCGCGGAAGACGGGAACTTCTACTACCTGCGCCACCCTTGACGGCGCGGTGCCTTGAGAAA
>JAQVSS010000089.1 GCA_028700415.1 Kiritimatiellia bacterium | reverse complement strand
TCGCCCGCGCGGCCTTGTCGAGATCGCGCGTCTTGCCGAGAGACGTGTAGAACCCGAGCGGCATGAAGGGCTTGCCGTCCACGAGGGCGTCCCCCTGCTCCGTCACGAACACCTCGCCTTTCTTGGACCGGTAGGTGGGACCCACGAGCACGTCCAGTTCTTTCGTGCCGCACACCTTGCCGGTCTTGGCGTCCGCGAGGGTCACCGCGAGCCGCGCGGGCCCCTCGTACGCGAGCTTTCCGAAATCGATTGTAAAGGAGCCGCTGTCGTCTTTCGTCTTGCGCGAGGCCAGCGTTGAGCCGCCCGCCTTCAGCGCCACGGTGAATTCCGCCTCGGCCCCCTCGGGAACGAACGGGCCGAGATAGCCCGAATAGAAACGGACGCGGCCGTTGTCGTTGAAAACCCGGTTGTGCGTGGGCCAGACGTTCGTGAGATACCATTCGGGATCGTCTTCACGGAGTTCCGCATCGTCGAAATCCACCCAATCCTCTTCGGAAGAACCGTTCGAGGTGACCACCGTGAGAAAGTTGTTCTTCTCCACCTGGTCATCGGGAAACTTCGGGGTCACCGCCACGCTCTTGCGGACCCAGCCGTTCTCGAGCGGCTTCGTGGTGACATTCCAGTTTCCAGTGAGGTATTTGCCGCCGCCGTAACTTTCCCAAGCCAGATGGGCGAAACACTTGCCGTGCTCGCGGTAACTCACGGAGAAGACGTACGTGCGGCCGAAACGGGGTTTGAAATCCGTCTTGAACTTCCAGGTGTGCTTCTTCGTGTGCGGATGGATGCGCATCCCCGCGGAGGCGCTGTAGCCGATCCCGTCCATGATCTCGACATGGTCGTTCACGCGGCCGAATTCGGCGCGGTTCTCGAACCCCGCGTTCGGGAATGCGAGGGCGGCGGCGAAAAAAAACGAAAACAGCATGACGGCACCTTACCTGAAGGGGACGGCGCAACCGGAAGCAAACGGCGTATCGCCCCAAACGAACGAACTGGTGGGCGAGGCGGGACTTGAACCCGCAAGCCTTGCGGCACAAGATCCTAAGTCTTGCGTGTCTGCCAATTTCACCACTCGCCCGGCAGAAAATCAGAGTTTGGAACAGAAACGCGCAAAGCGGGCGAGGCCGTCCTCAATCTCCCTCATGCCGCACGCATAACTGAGACGCACGCAAGCGTCCGCGCCGAAAGCCACGCCCGGCACCACGGCCACGTGCTCCTCTTCCAGCAGCCGCTTGGAGAAGGTCACGGAGTCGAGCCCGAAAGAGGAAATGTCCGGGAAAATGTAGAACGCGCCGTCGGGCCTGACACACTTGACGCCCGGGATCGCCGACATGAGCGCGAAAATGCGGCGGCGGCGCTCGTCGAACGCTTTGACCATCTCGGCAATGCTGGCCGCGCCCCGCTCCAGCGCGGCGATCGCGCCCCACTGCGCGAAGGTGTTGGGCGCGGAGGCGCAGTGGCTCTGCAGGGCGCTCAGGGCCTTGATGAAGGGCTCCGGACCGGCCGTGTACCCGAGGCGCCAGCCGGTCATGGAGTACGTCTTGCTGAACCCGTTGACCGTGATGGTGCTGTCGTAGAATTCTTTGGAGAAGGCCGCCATGCTGACCTGCGTCTGGCCGTCGTAGACCATCTTCTCATAGATCTCGTCGGAAATGATCGCGATGTCGTGCTTGAGCGCGGCCTCGCCCAGCGCGCGAAGCTCGGCAGGCGTATACATCACGCCCGTGGGGTTGCTGGGGCTGTTGATGACGATGGCTTTGGTGAGGGGCGTGGCCAGACGCTCGATGTGCTGGGGGGTGATCTTAAAGCCCTGGTCTGACGTGGTGTGGATGAACACCGGCGTGCCGCCCGCCACGCGGATCATTTCGGGGTAACTCAGCCAGAAAGGCGCTGGGATCAGCACCTCGTCTCCGGTGTTCAGGAGCGTTTGGAACACCAGGGCGAGCGAGTGCTTGCCGCCGCAGCTCACGACGATCTGGGACGGCTTGTAATCGAGGCCGTTGTCGCGCTTGAACTTTTCAGAGAGTGCCTGACACAGCTTGGGGACCCCGGCCACCGGCGTGTATTTCGTCTTCCCCTGTTTGAGCGCGTCGGCGGCGGCCTGTTTGATCAGGTCCGGCGTATCGAAGTCCGGCTCGCCTGCGGAAAAGTTACACACTTTGTGACCCTGCTCAACCATCTGCTTGGCCAAGCTGGAGATCGCAAGGGTTTGGGAAGGCTTGATGGCAAGGATACCGTCGTTTAGTTTTTTCATGCGTAGTAGTTTCTGATCTGTTCTTCAAAATGCGGGTCATGCATCACATCGATGATGCCCATCTCGCGGCTGGCGTTCTCGGGCGAATCAGAGGCGTGCGCGGCGTTCACCATGATGTTGGTGCCGAATTCACGGCGGATGGATCCTGGCCGCGCCTTGAGGGGATCGGTCGCACCGAGGATGTCCCGGATCTTGTTGACCGCGTCAACCCCTTCATAGACGATGGCGAGGCACTCTTCGGTGCCGGGCAGTGCACGCTCCTGGGGCGAGCAGTTGGAAGGGCGGCGTCCGGTCATGAACTCGACAATGTTCTCAAACTCGCGCTCGGCGAAAAGCGGGGCAAGCGTGTCACACAGTTCACCGAGCGCCGCGGCCTCGACCGGGAACCCGAACTCGCGCGAGAGCGCCTGCGCGGCGCGGTCCGCGCCGAAGCGTTTGAAGACCTTTTTGAGGCTTTCGCGCACGGGGCCATAGAACTCTTCCGCCTGGGCCACGGACATGGCAAACTTCTTCACGCCCACGATGCGCAGCCCCGAATTGGAAAGCAGGTCCATGATGTTTCCCGCGCGCAGGGAAGGCTGGTGCCAGTTGTCGGGCTTGAGCATCACCAGCGTCTCCTGCGCATCCGCGCCGCCGGGCACATCCATCGCGCCGCGCACGATACCCGCATCCGCGTGAAGGTGCTTGAGCCAAAGCGTCAAAACCTCGCCGACGACCTTCGTGGTGGGACCAACCAGCACAGCCGGCTCGAAGTACTCCACCTTGCCGGTTTTGGAGTCGCGCACGAGATCGCCATACGTGTCCCGCACGCTCAGCCCGCTGCCCCACTGCTGGCGGATGGAACCGGTCACCTCAAAGATTTTGCGGACCGCGTCCTCCCCCTCGAAAAGCAGGAGCATGGAACGGTGCGGACGCCCGGTGGCTTCGTCGGGCATGAGGACGCGACGCACGTACGAGGAGAAGAGCGCGCATTTCTCTGGGTCGGTCGGGTCGTAGGACGCGAGATAATCGGCAAACGAGTTGGCCAGCTCTACCGACGCGCCGATGATGCGCGCTCCGACCAGTTTCAGGTCGGTGCGGACGAGGTAACGTGCGATGATCCCGCCGGTCCGCGATTTCCGGATCGGATACGGGTTGATGAGTACGAACGCCAATTCCTTCGCCATTTCCTGAACCCTCTATTTACCGGCATACCCGAGTTTTCAGCACGGGAGAACACCACAGGGGCCAGAGCCGTCAACATGACAACACGTCTTCATCCCGTAACAGTTGACGTTAGAGTTTACCTGTTTGAAACAGAGGTGTCAACGCAACCCGCTTGAGCCACCCCAGTTCGCGGCGGCGCATGCGGCTCCGTTCCGCCCGGGTTCCGTCGTCCGCGCCCGTCAGGTGATCGAAGCCGTGCGCAAGGTAGAGCGCGAGTTCACGGTTCCGATCCCAGCCCGCGCGGCGCAGGGCGCAACATGCGGCGCGTTCGACGTTCACGAACAGCTCGCCGGTCAGGCCGCCGGGCTCGCCCGGGATGGGGTCGTAGCGCTGCGTGATGACGTCCGTGGCCCCCCCGTGCGCCATGATCGCGGCATTGACGGGCGCGATACCCGCGTCGTCCAGCAGGTGGACTGTGACCTCCTGCCACGCGGGCCCGCCCGGCGCGCGCGCCTGCGCCGCCTCCGCGAGCGCGCCCGCCAGCCGCTTGAGGGCCGCGGTGTCGAGCTTGAAACGGCGCTGGCCGTTCTGAATAAAAATACGCATATCGTTGACCGGCTTGAACCCCGCGCAAGCCGCCGGAGAAGAGCGTAGGAGAATCCGCGCCCGGCCGCAAGAGGGAAAGCGTTCGTGTGGTATTTCTGAATGAATCGCCTTGCCGTCGGACGAGGTTTGTTCTAAAGTCTAACCTATTGTGAATATGAACGTTTATGCCGCGTCCCTACGATTTGTGAATGGGTAACATGAGACCGGAACGACAGACTCGTCAGGATAAGATCGACCTCCAACTGGGCCGCGCAGGCTGGTCTGTGGGCAGTCGGAAACTGATCGAGGAGTATCTGATCAAGCCACACTCGGAATCTCATGAGTCAAAGGGCGATGCTTACCATTGGGGTGCGCATCGATCACGTTGAGATCGAGCGCCCGGTCAAAGTGGCCCGTGATCCGGTGTTTGGCTGCGAAGCGACCTACGCTCATGACAGGCTACGCGGCAAGCTGTCGCGATGTTTCGCGCCGGTCGGTACCCAATAAAATACCCATATCGATTACCCATTACCCAATTCGCTGCCAGAGGGCCTGCTTGCCGCGGCCGAGGCATTGGATTTCCTTGCTCTGGCGCATCTCCTTGAGCACCTTGCGGATCATGTCTAAGCTGACCTCGGGGCATTGCTTGTGCAGTTCGGTGATGTGGAACGGCTCCCGGAAGCGGGCGACGGCCTGGCGCACGGTTTCGGTCTTCTCGCCAAGCGGCAGCTTCGTGTTCTCGTAACGGCTCTCGAATTCCTGATAGAGACTCTTCAAGGTAAAGAGCAGGAAGTTGATATACGGCCACGGATCGTGCTTGCCGTCGTGCCAGCCCTGCGAGCCGGTCTTGAGGGTGTCGTAGTACCGGTCCTTGCTCTGTTCGATGATGCGCTCGATGCTGACGTAGCGCCCGCCGCTGAACCCCAGACGGTAGAGTGAAAGCAGGAGCAGCAGACGCGAGACGCGGCCGTTACCGTCGCGGAACGGGTGGATGCAAAGGAAGTCCAGGTTCTGGGCGGCCCAGAGGATCAGCGGGGGCACCTGTTTCTCCAGCAGGATGCGTGAGTCGTGTGTATCCATGACAAGGCTGACTGGTATCCGCGGACCTCCTCTTCGTTGCGGTCCTAGAGGCGGCTTTTGCCGAAGATAACGGTGCCAACACGCTTCTGGTCGATCTCGACGCCTTCGATGCGGTTGGAGGCGACGGCGCTTTCGATCAACGCGTGTTCGCGCAGTTTCTCGAGTTTCTGAGGGGCCTGGCGTGTAAAGAGATCCTGCTTGCCGCGGTATTTGGCGTCGAAGCGTCCGCCGCGATAGATGGAGCGCTTGCCTTTGCTTCGCGTTCGCTTACAAACCCGTGTGAAAGGCTTGCCTGTTTTCCCGCTCTTTGGTATAAATTGACCCGTCAATGAAGGTGTGACCGTACGCACGGAAAGGGTGAAAGGAAAGTTTCCGTTTTCCCCTTGTCGGTCAAGGCGGGAGATGTTAACATGTCTCCCCTTTTCTAAAGGAGAAACGGTCATGTCTAGAGTTTGTGATATTTGCGGTAAGGGCCCGATGGCGGGCAACACGATTGTCCGTCACGGTCTTGCCAAGTTCAAGGGTGGTATCGGCTTGCACACGACGGGCATCACGAAACGCCGGTTCCTGCCGAACGTCCAGAACGTGCGTGCTAAAGCTGAGAACGGCAGCGTGAGCCGGATGAAGGTTTGCGCGTCCTGCATCAAGCAGGGCAAGGTCAAGAAGGCGTAGCGCGGGAGGCAAAACGTGCGGTAAGCGTGCGAGCGCGGGATCTGGCTTCAGCCAAAAGGAGGCTTTTTATGCAGCACACTCCGATGGATCAGGATGCGCCCGGGGCTGATGAGTTTGTGGACGAGACCGTCACCGCCGAGGGCGAAGGCGACGAGATCCGGGTCACCGATATCGTTTTCGACTGTCCGCATTGCGGCCATAATCTCGCGATCGACTACCGCGGCGCGGGGCTGCAGATTAACTGCGTCGCCTGTGGGGAGCCCGTGCTGGTGCCGATCCCCGACGGGATGAAAATCGACGACCTCGACCTTTCGTCCGGCGAACTGCTCACGCAGCTTTTCCAGACACGACGCCTGTTGCTCAAGAACGAGCAGCACATTGCCGAGCTGGAGGAGACGCTCAACAGTGTCAAGACCCGGCGGACGGAACTCGAGAAGTCCCGCATGGTTACCCTGCACCGGTGCGCCGAAGTGGTGAACCTGTGCCAGACCGTCTTGAAGCTACAGAACGAGACGGTCCTCACGGTCAACCGCATGATCGCTTTGATTGCCGAAGAACAGCAACGGTAGAAAACAAGCCGTATGGACACCCTCATTATCGGCGGTGGCCCGGCAGGGCTCACCGCCGCTTGTTTTTCCCCCCGGCCCGCCCTCGTGCTCGAACGTTTGGGCACCCCTGCCCGCAAACTCATGGCCACCGGCGGCGGACGGTGCAATGTGACCCACGCCGCGGACGCCGCCGGGATCGGCGCCGCTTTCGGCCGCCACGCGCGTTTTCTCGCGCCCGCCCTGCGCGCCTTCCCGCCGGACGCGCTCCGCGCCTTTTTCCGTAACCTCGGCGTGGAAACCCTCGCGGAACCGGACGGGTGTGTCTTTCCTGTTTCGCAAAAGGCCGCCGATGTGGCGCAGGCGCTTGTGCGCGCGGCCCGCGCCAACGGCGCCGAAATCCGCTGCGGCGTGCGCGCCACACGGCTTATCGTCGGGAACGGGGACGGCGTTAAGGGTTCCCCGCCCCGCATCACCGGCGTCGAGACCAACCACGGGATCCTGCGCGCCAACCGCGTGATCCTGGCGGCAGGGGGACGGTCTTACCCCGACCTGGGGTCCGACGGCTCCGGCTTCGCGCTGGCTAAAGCCGCCGGCCTCGACGTCACGCCTTCCGCGCCCGCGCTGGCCGGGCTGTTCACGCAGGAGGCTTGGCCCGGCACGCTGGCCGGAATCCTCGTGGAGAATGGAGGCCTGCGCCTGGATGGCCCGGGCGACTCCAAACGGTTTTTCCACGGCCCTTTGCTGTTCACCCACAAGGGGCTCAGCGGCCCGCCCGCGCTGGACCTCTCCGGCGAAATTGCCGCCCGGCTCTTGGATTCCCCGTCCGTCCCCCTGCGCGCGACCTTCCTTGCTTCACGTCAGCCGCAAGAGTGGCTGGCGCTGTTTGAAGAATGGCGCAGGCAGCACGGGGGCCGCGCCCTGCACAATCTGCTGTCCGGAGAGTTGCCGCGCTCGCTGGCGACCACACTCTGCGGACTGGCCGGCGCAGCGGACACGGCGGTCGCGCGGGCGAAACGGGACGTCTTGACCGCACTGGCCGAGGCCTGTGCCAACCTGCCGCTGCACGCCACGGGCACCGAAAGCTGGAACCGCGCCATGGTCACACGCGGCGGCGTGGCGACGCACGAGTTGGATCCCGCCACCCTCGCCTGCCGCCGCCTCCGGGGCCTCGCCTGCGCGGGCGAAGTCGTTGATGTCGACGGGCGCTGCGGAGGCTACAACCTGACCTGGGCCTTCGCTTCCGGGCGTCTGGCCGGCTTGAGCGGAGGGTAGTCGAACCGCCGCCGCGCCGTGCAGGCCGCAATCGCGAACGCGCTCGCCACATTCAGCGAATTCTTGCGGCCGCAGAGCGGGATGCGCACCACCGCGTCACACAGCCCGACCACATCCGCGTCGAGCCCGAAACGCTCGTTGCCCAAGACGAGCGCGCACGGGAACAGCCACTCGGCCTCCGCCAAATCCTGTGCCCCCGCGACCGTCTCCAGCGCGACACACCGGATCCCGTCCGCCTTCAGCCCGGCCAGCGCCGCCCGGATGTCCTCCACGTAACGCCAGCGCACGAGCCTCTCGGCACCCAGCGCCGCGCGCGCGGCCTGAGGCTGTGTGGGCAAGGGCGAGTAGCCGCACAACACCACCTCGGCCACGCCGAAACACTCCGCCGTGCGGAAAAGCCCGCCCACGTTGAACGCCGACCGGAGCGAATCGGCCACCACGGTCAGCGGCAGGCGCGGCGCGGCCGGCACCGCCCCGGCGGGCAGATCCGCGTCGAGGATCTCAATGTCGGTGACCTTGCACCGCGCGACCTCGCGCTCGACGGGCACGAGCACACTCCAGAACTGCTGCCGCGTCAGCTCCGGCGTCAGCAACCGGGCGAGCGCGGCGAGGCGCGGGTGCGCCGTCTGCGCGGCCATCCAGGCGCGGCACTCCTCCAGCCCTCTCCGCCGTATGCCCGGCGCCCGCCAGCCCGCGTCCACCATCTGGAGCCGCTCCCTGGCCTCGCGCCAGACACTCTCGTTTACGGTTTTCATGTGCGTGTGGGTTATTCCCTGTAACACGTCCTGATTGACGCGTGTCAAACAGATGCATTAGATCAAAGAAGCGGGCTGGATTCAAGCGGGGTATATTTTTTCCGCATAGCCAACACCCTACGTTTTTGGCAAACTCACACCCGGACAAACAGAAACAATTTGAACCCGGAGGACACACATGAGTCAGATGAAGACGTTGACGGCGGGGTTGGCGGCGGGGTTGGCGGCTTCCACCCTTTTTGCGGGGCTTTACGGTGACACGCCGGATGCGAAACATGCGTGGTCCGTACATGACGCGAACCGGCCTAACCCGGCCAAGATCACTGCCGAGCCCGGCCAGCCGCCCTCCGACGCGGTTGTGCTGTTCGACGGCACGTCGCTGGATAACTGGACGAGCACCAAACCCGGCGAGCCCACCAAGTGGAAGCTGGCGGACGGCGCATTAGAGTCCGTGAAAGGCGCGGGCTACATCCGGACCAAGCAGGAGTTCGGAGACTGCCAGCTCCATATCGAGTGGGCCGCGCCCGCCAACGTTCAGGGCGTGGGGCAGGGCCGCGGCAACAGCGGCGTGTTCCTGATGGGCAGCTATGAAATCCAAGTGTTGGACTCTTACGAGACGGCCACGCTTCCGGACGGCAAGAACCTGAACCCCAACTACGCCGACGGGCAGGCCTCTTCGGTCTACGCCGAAAACCCGCCGCTGGTGAACGCCTGCCGCAAGCCGGGTGAGTGGCAGACGTATGACATCGTCTTCCACCAGCCGGTTTGGGAAAACGGCAAACTGAAATACCCCGGCTCGGTGACCGTCCTGCACAACGGCGTGTTGACGCAGGATCATTGGGAAATGGAAGGGATGACCACCCACTGCCGCCGGCGGCCGCTCGCCCCGCACGCGGCCAAGCTGCCTCTTCAACTGCAGGATCACGGCAACCCGGTCCGCTTCAGAAACATCTGGATCCGCGAAATCCCCTCGCGTTACGCCAACACCACACACGGCGGCCCCGCCGCGAACGAGGCGGACGTGATGGCGCTCCGCAAGGCTACAGCGGCCAAGCTCTTTGAGGCGGTCAACCCCGGCGACGCGAACAAAGCCGCCGCCCTGGGCCGGATCCTTGAAGTCGTCTCGTACGACAAGGCCGACGCCTACATGAACGTGGTGGGCAGCCTGCGCGACGCCTACCTGAAAGAGCTGGCCGCGTGCGACGCGCAGAAACTCAAAGACCGCAAGGGTGAAATCATCGGCGTGCGCAACGCCTGCAACGTGCTGATCCGCAACAAGGTTCTTCCCGAAGAATGCACGCTCCGGGCAGCCCTTCAGCGCATCATCACCGAGCATAAGCTCGAGAAGAAATAAGACGGCGGACACGGAGGTCCGCCCTCCATGCTGCTTCGCGGGCACACGTGGAGGGACGGCCTCAGTGCCGTCCGCTAGTTTCGCGTCCGCAGGTGGAGGGACGGCCTCCGCGCCGTCCGCCTCCGCGCCTCATTCATCGAGCCGGCCTTGATAGAGGCACCGGCGGACTTTATGGATCGAGGTGCGGTCAAGCGGTTCGCGCTGGATCACAATCTTGCGGGGATGCTTGTACTCCGTCAAGCTGTCACACTGGGCGCGGACGCGCTCGCGGAGGATCTGCACGACTTTCTCCCAGGGCGGTTCTGCGCCGCCGTGCGCCACCGCGAGATTCTCGAGGTTGGGCACCACGATCGCCCCCACGCGCTCACCCGGAACACCCCCGACCGTGTAACCGACAACCACGACATCCGCGATGAAAGGATCGTTCGACAGGGCGTTTTCCACCTCTTCGGGATAAATGTTCTTGCCCTCGCGATTGACGATCAGCGCCTTTTTCCGCCCGCGGATCGTCAGATACCCTTCGGCGTCGACAGAGGCCAGATCGCCGGTGCGCAGCCATTCGCCGTCAAACGCCTCGCGCGTGGCTTCAAGGTTCTTGTAATACCCCTTCATCACGATCGGCCCGCGGATCTGCAATTCGCCCACACCCTGTTCGTTCGCCTCCGCGATGCGCACCTCAATGTTCGGCAATTTCTTGCCGATCGTGCCCACCCTCGACGAGTGAATATTGGTGATCGAGACCACCGGCGAACACTCCGTGAGCCCGTACCCCTCCACAATCGGCACCCCTAAGCGGCGGAACCCGTTCAGGACGTGAACCGGACACGGCGCGCCGCCGACAATCAGGAAACGCAACCGGCCCCCAAGCGCCTTCAGGACTTTTTTCCCGATCAGCCTGCCGAACCCGGCTTTGAGCAAAAGTTGCGCGACCTTGCTGTGCTTGAGCTTGTCGTCAATCTTGACAAACATCTTTTCGGCGAGCAGCGGGACCGCGATCAGAATCGAAGGCCGCAGGGTTTTGATGTCCTCGCCCACCGTGCGCAGGCTTTCGGCGAAATACATCCCGCAGCCTTTGACCAACGGCACCACCAGGTTTGCGGTAAAGGAGAACGCGTGGAAAAGCGGCAGCACCACCAGAAAATCGTCGGACGGCGTGATCTCGTCCCCGATCGCCTCGAAACTCCCGAGCGCGTCGCTGCAGAAATTGAGGTGCGAAAGCAGCGCGCCTTTGGGCTTGCCCGTGGTGCCCGACGTATAGATGATCGACGCGATGTCCTGAGGCGCCGGCTGATGGCCCGCATACCAGAAGAGCGGCGTGTCCTTGACTCTCTCGCGCAAGGATTCATAGTCATAACAGGGGCGCCCCGCAATCGGCGCGAGCGGTTCGCTGCCCCCGTCCGTCACCACGATAAACCGGATTGTCGGTAAGCCGGGCAAAACCATTTCGAGCAGATCCAGATGCCGCGTGTCCGTAAAAACGGCCACTGCGCCCGAGTCCTGCAGGATGTGGGTGACTTCCGGGGCGCGCAACTTGGGGTCAAGCGGCACAACGACCAACCCCGATCCCGCCGCAGCAAGATAGGTCTCCACCCACTCGGGGCCATTGTCCAACATCAGCGCGACCTGCTCGATGGCGGGTTGCAACCCCAACTGGCCAAAAGCCTCGGCCATCTGCCTCACGCCGTAAGCCATCTGCCCATAGGTGCGGCTCTGCCAGGCGTTGTCGCGACGATACTTTAAAGCGATCGAACCCGGCCGTTTGGCCGCTGCGTCTTCTAATAAAGTCCGAAGGGTCATAAAACTCACATAAAATTCCATAAAGCAAACGGATATTGACAAAATAATGGAATCTGTCATAAAAGCCAACCTCGAAATTCCTTTTCGCCATCTGACACGGAAAAACAGGACAAGGAGGCGTTATGAAATTCTTTGACGTGCAGAGCCGCACGCGCGACCAGTTCGTGAATATCACCGCGCAAGTCCAGCAGACCGTTCACGCCTTGGGCATCTCCGAGGGCACCGTCACGGTCTTTGTGCCGCACACCACCTGCGGGCTGACCATCAACGAGAATGCGGATCCCGACGTCGCGGCCGATATGCTCAAACAGCTCGAGGCCATGGTGCCTCTGCAACAACCGTTCTACAAACACGCGGAGGGGAACTCCGCCGCGCACATCAAAGCCTCGCTGATGGGATGCTCGCTGCAGGTCATCGTGACCAACGGGCACATCGACCTCGGCGTGTGGCAGGGCATCTACCTCTGCGAATTCGACGGCCCCCGCGCCCGCCGCGTCTGGGTGCAATAGCATCTGTTTCCACAGGCCGTGGGAGGGACGAGCGTCTGCTCGTCCGCGCAACCGGGCGTGCGGACGCACGCCCCTCCCCGCTTTGCACGCCCGCCCCACATCGGACGCCCGAACCTTGCGCTCACCCGTCCGTACACAGCTCGATTGTCACGGGGCCGTCGTTGAGGAGGCGGATTTTCATTTCCGCGCCGAAAACACCGGTGCCCACGCGGCTTTCGCCGAGCGTCAGGCGGAGCTGACGCACCAGTTCCCGGTAGAGCGGCTCGGCAAGTTCAGGACGCGCGGCGTCCACGAAGCTCGGGCGGTTGCCCTTCTTCGTGTCGGCATAAAGCGTGAACTGCGAAACCACGATCACTGAGCCGCCGATGTCCATGACGGACTTGTTCATCAGCCCCTGCTCGTCCTGGAAAATCCGTAGCGCGGAAATTTTGCGCGCCAGCTTTTCAGCATCTGCCGGCCCATCGCCGTGCTTGACGCCGAGCAGGATCAGGAATCCCTGCCCGATCTCCGCCACCCGTGCTCCGCCCACCTCGACGGAAGCCTCCGAGACTCTTTGGATCAACGCTTTCATGGCTGTGTGCTCAGAACTCGTCGAACGGGCCGAGACCCTCGACGCCGTAGAGTTTTTCGACGTGCCAGTTGACGGCGAGTTCGAAGACGGCGAGGCAGTCTTCGGGAGATTGCAGCGTACACGCCTGCGCGGGAGGCTGGAGGTACTGCGGCCCGGCGGCGCGCAACTCCCCGATCCACTGCCGCGCGGTCGCCGCGAGTTCCTGCGTCGCCGGTTTCGCGTCCAATGCCAGACGCTTGGATTCCAGACAGAGTTCCGCGAGCGTTTTCAGTTGGCGCTCCTGTTGCCGCGTCGGCATGACCAGCGGCATCTGGCGCAGGTCGCCGATCTCCCATTTCTGGGTGTGCTTGATGAACTTCATCTTGAGGAAGCTGAAGATGTCGCTGTTGAAGACCGCAAGGAACGCCCGCGCGTCAAAGGTCTTTCCGACAGGGGTCAGGCGCATGCTGTCGGCGTCGAAAATGCAGGGGTTCTGCCACCGCGATTTCAGCGCGACGTGATTAGCGACGGCAGACCATGTTACGCCCGGCGTGAAGTATAAGTGCGGGTTACGGATGACTGGCATGTTCGGGCTTCGCTTGCCGCTGTTGTCGAAAAACCAAACAGCAGTTTCGTGCGACCAATCGATATACAGCGGGTCGTTGTCCAGCCAGCGGTTGCCTTCGGGGTCGCCCTTGCGGAACGGGGCGAAGACGCCTCGGCCGCAGAAGCCGTTGTAGATCGCGGCGACGCGCGGGGCATCGGCCGGGTCGGCATACTCTTCGCTTGATCGCAACCCCAGAATCGCGCGCGCGTTGCCTGACTTAGGCTTCTGCGCGGCCAACCAGCGCAGGGCTTCCTGACACACGGCGCAGAAAGCGGCGTCGGTGACGGTCTTGGCTTTCGGATTCACCGTGCGCGAGCCGATCAGCAGATCCGCCGTTTCCGCCCAGAAGTCCTGGAGCTCGGGAGCCTTGCGCCAGCAGTCCCACAGCTCCTGCTTGCGCCGCTGCCACGCGAAGGCAAAGTCCTCGTCCGTCACGACCGACGCGGCGGGGACGATGCGGTAGAGGCTGGTCCGGTTGAAGCCGAGGCGGGCGTTGTCGAAGCGCTCGCACAGCGGCTCGACGCACGCCTCCCAGGCGGCGGGGTCGCTGAGCGGCCGCGCGCTGCTGCCGCCGTGCTGTTTGAGGAGTTCAAGGAAGCGCTCTTTGACCGGGGCGTCCGCCAGCCAGCGCCGCGTCCACGCGTCGCGCTTGGCGGTGAGCCCCGCGGCCTGCGGGGTGCCTTGCAGGTAGCCGAGGAAGCGGGCGTTGTTGGCGGTTCGCATGCCTTGGCCGCCCTCGGCGATCAGGCCGACGAGCGTGACGTCTCCAGGCTTCAGGGTCGCATGGTAGGCGGCGATGACCTCGCGGTTCTGACTGAATTTCTCAGAGGTCTCGATGCGCGGCAGCCAGTCATCGGTCAGCGCTTTCACCGCTTGGTTGAAACGGTCGAAGAGCGCGAGCGTGCCGTGGCGGGGCTCGAAGAACACGCGTTTGTGCGCGTCGCGGAAGAGCGCGGTCGGCACGCGGTGGAGGCGCAGGGACTTGAAGGCGCCGTGCGGTGC
>JAQVSS010000425.1 GCA_028700415.1 Kiritimatiellia bacterium | reverse complement strand
CGAAGCGGCGGCGCCGCCCTCGGCCTGCGCCTGAACCATCTCGGCCGTAATGCGGATGTCCTTGAGCGCCGGATTGCCCGGCGCCTCGTACATGATCTCCATCATGAGGTCTTCCATCACCGCGCGGAGCCCGCGCGCGCCCGCCTTGCGCTTCATGGCCAGCTTGGCCATCCCGCGCAACGCCGCCTCGTCAAAGGTCAGCTTCACGTTTTCCATGGCGAGCAGCTTCTGGTACTGCCGGGTCAGGCAGTTCTTGGGCTCGGTCAAGATGCGCACAAGATCGTCCTCGGTCATCTCGCTCATCGACGTCAGAACCGGGAGGCGCCCGACGAACTCCGGAATCAGCCCGAACCGGATCAGGTCTTCCGGCTGGACGGCCAGCGGCGCGGGCCGTCCGTCCTTGGCCTTCTGCTTGCGCGCGGACGAATTCTGTTCGGCGTACCCGATCGTCTGACGCCCCTCGCGCTGCCGCACAATGGAGTCCAACCCCACGAACGCGCCGCCGCAGATGAAGAGGATGTTCCGCGTGTTGATGGAGATGTACTCCTGCTGCGGATGCTTCCGCCCCCCCTGGGGCGGCACGCGTGAAACCGTGCCCTCGAGAATCTTGAGCAAGGCCTGCTGTACCCCCTCGCCCGAAACGTCGCGGGTGATCGAGACGTTCTCGGTCTTGCGCGCGCTCTTGTCGATCTCGTCGATGTAGACGATGCCGCGCTCCGCCTTGCGCACGTCCATATCCGCCGCCTGAATCAGATACAGCAGAATGTTCTCCACGTCTTCGCCGACGTACCCGGCCTCGGTGATCGTCGTCGCGTCGGCGATCGCGAACGGCACGTCCAGAAGGCGGGCCAGGGTCCGGGCGAAAAGGGTTTTGCCGCAGCCGGTGGGGCCGATCAGCAGGATGTTGCTCTTTTCGATCTCCACATCCGAAAACGCGTCGCCTTTGCCGCCCAGCGGCTGGTTCAGCCGCTGGTAATGGTTGTGTACCGCGACCGCCAGCATCTTTTTGGTGTATGCGTGGCCGATGATGTACTGGTCGAGGAAGCTCTTGATCTCGGCGGGCGGCGGCACCTTCAGCGCGGGCAGAGCGCTGGCTCCGCCTTTTCTGGCGCCCGGCGTGTTCTCGGCCACAATCCGCGTGCAGATGTCAACGCAGTCGCCACAGATGTTGGCGCCGCCAGGGCCGGGAATGATGAACGCGCCAGACTTCTCGTTCTTGCCGCAAAACGAACAGGCCATGTTATCAACCGGAGGGGGAGGGGAACGACGCGCCATATTTTTATTTCTCCGGGAGACGCTTCACCAGCACTTCATCCACCAGCCCGTACGCCTTGGCCTCTTCCGCCGACATGAAATAGTCGCGTTCGGTGTCGTTCGACAGCACGTCGACGCTTTTGCCCGTGTGGACAGCAAGAATTTCGTTGAGCCGGTCCTTGAGGCGCAGGATTTCCTTCGCCGCGATACTGATATCCGAGGCCTTGCCTTCGGCACCGCCCCACGGCTGGTGGATCATGATCCGGGCGTTGGGCAGCGAGAACCGTTTGCCCTTGCGCCCCGCAGCCAACAGCACCGCGCCCATACTCGCCGCCTGCCCCACGCAATAGGTGGCCACGTCGCACGTGATAAACTGCATGGTGTCGTAAATCGCCAGCCCCGCCGTCACCGAGCCACCCGGCGAGTTGATGTAGACCGAAATCTCTTTGGCCGCATCCTGCGCCTGAAGGAAGAGCAACTGGGCGATGATCAGATTGCTGACCTCATCCGTAATCCCCGTGCCGATAAAAACGATGCGGTCTTGCAAAAGGCGCGAATAGATGTCGTACGCGCGCTCGCCGCGGCCCGTCTGCTCGACGACGATCGGAACCAACATGGATGCCTGACTCGAATACATTCTCTTTCCTTTCCGGCCCACAAGGCAGGCGCATGCCGGCCTTGCCCCCTACGGGAATTTACTTTTTCGCCTCGTCCAACAGGAACCGCACCGTCTTCCCGTCGCGGATCTGCTCCCGCAACATGTCCATACGGCCGTTCTTTTCGATCTGCGCGCGGAGCTTCTCCGCCGTGAGGCGCATCTCCACCGACATCTCCGCGATCTTCCGCGAGACCTCCTCGTCGGTCACCGTGATCCCTTCCTTCCCGGCAATGCTTCCCAGGATGTACCGCAGCCTCAACTGCCGCTTGGCAGCCGCCGTCGCGTTCTCAATAATCTGTCCGCGGTTTTTCTCCAAGTCCTCCCGCGTCAGGCCCCGGTAATGCGCTTCGCTCATCATCCGGTCCAACGTGACGTTGATCTCTTCGGCGACCTGCGATTCCGGCAGTTCAAAGTCGGTCTTCTTGAGCAGGAACTCGATCACCATCTGCTCGCGGCGCTGCCGCTCAGCCTGATTCGCCGACTCCAGCATACCCGCCCGAGTCTGTTCGCGCAGTTTTTCCATGGACTCCACCTTCATCTGCGTGAGCATCTCTTCGTCCTTCGGCAACACGCGCATGCGCGCGGCCTTGACCGTCACCTGATAGACGGCCTCCTTCCCGCGCAACGCCGCCACCGGATGCCCGGTGTCGAACGTGACGGCCACCTCTGCGGCCCCGCCCGCCTTCATGCCCTTGAGCGCCTGGACAATCTCAGGAAGGAACCGGCCCTCTTCCACTTGGAGCCAGAAACCGGTCCCCTCGGAAATCGCCTTGGCCTCCGGGGCAACCTCTTTGACGGGCTGCCCGCCTATTTTTCCGGCGAAATCGATGCTCACCAGATCGCCCGGACCGATTCCATGCCCCTCCGGCGCCTCTTCAAACTTCGCGAACGCCTCACGCAACCGGACGATCTGTTCATCCACTTGCCCTTCGGTGACCGCGGGGTCCTCAAAGGTGATCGGGATTTTCTTGTACTTCGGCAGGTCAAAATCGGGCCGCACATCCACCGTCATCGAGAACGAGATGCCGGTCTCCGGCGAGAACAGCATATCGCCCACGTCCAGCACCGCCACCATGTCGATCTTTTTCTGTTCAAGCGCCTTCTTGTACAATGCGCGGAACAGACGGCCCTGAACCTCTTCCGTGATCTCCTTGTGAAAGTCCCGCTTGATGATCTCCCGCGGCGCTTTCCCCTGACGGAAACCCGTCACGCGGCCGTTTTTCATAAACAGCTTGAGCACATCCTCGTACTCTTTCCGCGTCTCATCCGCCTCGGCTTTGACAAACACTTTGACCTTGCAGGGCCCGACAACCTTTGATTCCACTTTCATCCGATAAAACCCTTTCGCCTACCTCCAGCACCAAAAAAAAGGAAAATTAGGATATCACGGTATCCTTAGAAATGGAATGCCGGAATTATGAAACTTGGCAGGCCGGGTGCGCATGGCAGTTCTGATGGTGGATACCCTTCTTAATCGTAATCGTAATCTTAATCCTAATCCTAATCCGCTAACCGCCGGTTGTCGGTCTCATATTCGGCCCGTTCCTCATGAATACGATCAGCGGACGTGCTGCGTATCAAGCCCACCAGCATCGCGACAATACGCACCAGTAT
>JAQVSS010000088.1 GCA_028700415.1 Kiritimatiellia bacterium | reverse complement strand
ATATTACAGACGTACTAGCAAGCGAAAAAAACATAAACCCGCAAATTTCTTCGTCAGACGGACGGATACCCTTCCGCTCCCCCTCGCATCAGATTGCCACTCCCCCTGTCGCTAACCGATTACGCCAACGCGGACGCCCGCACTTGCGTTCAAGCGGAGAGACCGGTATAGTAGAACCCAACAGTGACGAGGAGGTAATATGTCAGACAGCATTCTCGAGCTTTCGGCGGCGTCTTTTGATGCGACGGTCGCGAACGGCGTAACTCTGGTGGATTTCTGGGCACCGTGGTGCGGCCCGTGCAAAATGCAGACCCCGATCCTGGAAACCCAGGTGGCGCCTGTTTTGGCCGGGCGGGCAAAAGTGGCCAAGGTGAACGTCGATAACGACAAGGAATTGGCCGTGCGGTTCGGGGTCAAAAGTATCCCCGCCTTATTCCTTTTCAAGGACGGGAACGTGGTGCAGCAAATGATCGGCTTGCAGCGAGGGGACGCACTGGTGAAAGCGATCGAGACGGCGCTCGGCACATGAGTTCCGTTCCGCTCGCCGCGCGGAGCTTGTTTTTTGCCAGCAATTTCGAATTTGGTCGCCTCCTTCGGTCGGAACGGAGACCGACCCTCCATTTCTTTCGCAGAACCTTTGTTTTCAATGATGGAGGGACGGCCTCCGTGTCGTCCGGCGTTTGGGAAGAGTCCAAACGAAAAGACGAAAAGACGACGAAAAGACGGGTCAAAAAAAAATGCGTTTGCTGTTGCACGCGCCATGGCCTTCTGATAAATTATGCCACGTTCTTTTGAAGCGGGTGTAGCTCAATTGGTAGAGCGCGACCTTGCCAAGGTCGAGGTTGTGGGTTCGAGACCCATCACTCGCTCCATCCGTTTATGGGGGTGTAGCTCAGTTGGTAGAGCAAATGACTCTTAATCATTGGGTCCAGGGTTCGAGTCCCTGCACCCCTACCATAAAAAGCATGAAGGCCGGCTGTTTCTTTCAGCCGGCCTTTCTGTTTTCCGGAAACGCGGGGCGCGGCCGTTTCACCTGAACCCCGCCAGCTTGTGCGTCTGAAGCGACAACAGCCATTTCCCGCCGCGCCGCCCGCGGTTCAACTCGCCCAACAGCCGCACCGTCTCCTCCACATTGAACACCCCTCCCCGCTCGCACGGCGAGAGAAAATAGCGCGGGGCCTCGATCCGGTTGCGCATGTCGTCACAGAAGGCCCGCACCTCGCCGTCCACCACAATCCGGACCTCGTCGGCCTGCCGGACCATGCGCTCGTCATCGTAAAGTTGCGCGTAGAGAGCTTTGGGCGAAACCGCCATGTAATCGATGCGGCGCCGCAGTTCCTCCGGCGGCGACCGCACGCCGTTCGTCTCGACGCCGATCCAGTACCCGAACTCCTTGAACCGCGCCACGAGGCCTTCAAGCCCCTCCTGAATAAAGGGTTCGCCGCCGGTCAGGATCAGCGCCTTCGGACGGAACGCGGCCACCCGCGCCACAATCGCCTCTTCGTCCAGCGTATCGGAAATCTCATGCGGGGTGTCACACCAAGGGCACTTCAGGTTGCAGCCGCCGAAGCGCAGGAAAACGACCTCTTTGCCGGTGTTGTACCCCTCGCCTTGCAGCGATTCGAAAATTTCGGCCACCGGATATGTCTGCCTGTCCCGCATACGTGCTCAGTCCCTGCGGTACTCCGCACACGACTCCGGCGTCTCGTAGACTTTGACTGAAACCACGTTGACGCGCCCCGCCAGCTCGCGGAAAAAGTAGCGGGCCAGATTCTCGGCGGTCGAACGGAACGGCAGCCCCACGCTCCGCATGCCGTGCTTGGCGATGACCGCCGCGATCTCGCATTCGCTCGCGCTGGCCTCGTCGAAAATAAACGCGTGGTCGAAACGCTCCATAACGACCTCGCGCATCACCTGCTTCAGGTCTTTGAAATCAATCACCATGTCGCCGTCGCCGTTGCCCTCCGCGACCTCGACGATCACGCGGTAGGTGTGCCCGTGCAGGTTCTTGCACTGCCCCGCGTGGTTGGTCAGCACATGCGCCGCGTCGAACTGGCACTGTTTGGAAACCGTCAACATTTTCACCCCAGAGTTAAATTGAGACAAGCAGCAAGATCACGACCATGGCGGGAAAAGTTTAACCTCATCATAATGGCGGCCTAGCAGTGATTTGGAAATCCCACCGGTGGACGGGAACTCTTTTTCCATCTCTTCAACGAGTGTTCCCATCAATTTTTTCCCCAACACTTCAGAATGTTTGCCTCTGCATGCTTTTTCATACCACACGACTAGTTCCTCTTCGGTGATGACACTCTGGATTCTGCTTTTCCATCCCATTTGCGTCAAAAGAGAAAGCAAATTTGATGATTGTTCAAAGACGGCTGTCCTTAAATCAATTTTCATCACCGCATTCGTGAAATCTTCGAATTCGGCGACCATATTAGATTTTCTCATGTTTTCCCCGTCATATACACAGTGTAATTCATAACAGTTTGAGGTTGAGGAACAAATTCTAGGCCACTTGAGAGTGGGTTGAAGAACAGGGTGTGCCATGGTGTTCTTTGAAAATTCCTGACAACAAACAGACAATAACGATCTCTTATTCTATCCGCAATTTCATATTCCTTTTCCGTCATCAAGATTGTCCCCGTATTTGCCCCCAACCCCTTGACTTCAACACAATAAAAATCCGAGTGCAATGACAAATGGAAGTCATACCCGCAGCCACACGATGTGACATCTTCGATTCCGTAATTTACGAATGCGGAAATTGATGGATAATGAACTTTGAAATAAGCCTCTGCTGCTTGTCCTGTCATCAGCCGTTGTGAAAAGTTCTGATTTATCTCCTGATTTGTAACTTGGGCAATCAGTTTCTCTTTCTTAAATGTCGGCAACAAGAAACTTTTAATTAAAACAGTGAATTCATCGAATTCCGAATGGCAGAACTGTTCATACAATTTTTTAGACCGTGTTTTCAAAGGCCTCTTCCAACCTTCACGCGGATGATGCGGGTTAGTTTTGCGGATTTCATTGTCAAATTCGTCTCTGTAATTTTTAATTGACGCAGGCCTTGATTCAAGAGAATAGCCAATAACGTTGAATGCTTGCCAAACACCTGTACAGCCCAAAGCCGATAAAGCGGCCTTGCCAAATTTCGACAGATATAATCCTGCCAAAGTTGCCTTGTCTGTATGATTTAACAACATGTTCTTTCCTGATACGTTTGGAACTGTTGAGATAGGATCTTCACCCTTCTATCATAAAAGCCCCTTCATCGTCTGAGTTGAAACCACACTCATCACAAACAAATCGTTCAATCACGTCAGACACCTTGCCGTTTATTTCTACCAATCGGACATTATCTGCGACAAGCGTGGAAGCATAATTCCGTTCTGTGTGGATTTGATTGCTTCGGCAACTTGGACAACGAATTTTCATTTAATCAACCTTTCTCGGTTTCTAAACTTTTTTCATGTCTCCGAACAGCATCTCTCTGAAATTTGATTCGCAGGTTTTATCAGAAAGTCCGACGCTTTTCACCTTACGCACAGTGAATTTCATGATTTTGGAATTACGATTATATAATTTGAGCCAATGCGTTTTGGGTTGAACGACGGTCTGTAGAACGGTAAAGCCAAAGGGTAAGGATAAAGAAGCCGATTCTGGATCCAACTCTTGCATTCTTTCCTGTATGTTCCAACAAGAATCAAAGGCTTGGATATGGCATTGTTTGGAGTCTCTGCATTCATCGCGTTAGATTATATCCGACAGGTCGTTTATTAACAATGCCGTTCGGCATCGCATTTCATTCGACGCGCACATTTTCGGTTTCATCAACCCAACCGTCACGTTTTCTTACCTGCCATATACGCCTCATAGCCGCGCTGCCGCAGCACGCAGCTCGGGCACTCGCCGCACCCGCGCCCCACCACGCCGTTGTAACAGGTCAGCGTGTTCTCCGCCACATACGCCAACACGCCCAGCCGGTCCGCCAGCGCCCAGGTCTCGGCCTTCGTCAGAGCCATCAGCGGCGTGATCACACGGAACGCATACGCCATCGCCAAGTTCAGCGTCACGTTGCACGATTTGACGAACACGTCCCGGCAGTCGGGATACCCGCTGAAATCCGTCTCGCACACGCCTGTGATGATGTCCCGGATTCCCTGACGCTTGGCATAGATCGCCGCAATCAGCAGGAACAGCATATTGCGCCCGTCCACTACCGTGTTGGGACACGCGGCATCCACCGCTTTCGTGATCGCACGGCCAGGGTCCAGCAACGCGCTGTCGGTCACCTGACTATACCAGTCCAAGCAGATGACCGTGTGGTCCGCCACCCCGAAGTGTCCCGCGATTTTCTTCGCCACCTCCACTTCAAGGCTGTGCTTCTGCCCGTAATGGAAGGTGATGCAGGCGACGTTCCCCTTGCCGTACTCGCATATCGCCTGCGCAAGGCACGTCGTGCTGTCCTGCCCACCGGAAAAGATGACCAGTGCCCTATCGTTCCTCATTGCATCACCTCGTGGGGAATCAGCCCCGCCATCTTCCGCAAGAGCGCGTCCGGCAGAGGTCCCTTCCCTATAACTTGAACGTTGTGCGTTGGGCGTTCAGCGTTGAGCGTTTGAACTCTCAACTTTCAACGCTCAACTCTCAATTT
Organism: Kiritimatiellia bacterium; assembly: GCA_028700415.1. Lineage (GTDB taxonomy): Bacteria > Verrucomicrobiota > Kiritimatiellia > RFP12 > UBA1067 > JALHET01. The sequence continues at coordinate 9,524 of JAQVSS010000088.1, read as the reverse complement.
AAGAAGTTACCCTCTTCGTTTATTCCCGCTCCGCCGCGCGGCTGGCTTACTTGCCAGACACCGCCGGCGCAGCGGCGAGTTGCGCCTTGATCCAGCAGAAGATGGTGTCCCCCATCTGACAGTAACCTTCAGGAGCCGGATGGACGCCGTTATTCAGGCGGTACCCGACCTCTTTTGTTTCAGAATTCCACTGGACTTTGCTCGAGGAATAGTTGTGCAGGCAGTCGAGATTGACGTTGGAAGGGATGAGAAAAATATTGTCCTTCTCGCGCTTGCCGTACTTTTCCATCGTCCGCTCGACCACCCGCTGCTGGTTCCGTTTGTATTGCCAACGGGTCTGTCCGCACTTGTAGCTGGCCCCGAAGCCGTCCTGCGTTCCCGAGGGAGGCACAAGCAGCAACATCCCGATCTTCGTGTCAGCACGGGCCTGATGAACCATGTCAATCAACAGGTCGTAGTATTTGAACATGGTGTCGATGCTGGATTCAATGGTCTCGTCTTTGGCCCCGAAGTTGTCATTGCACCCCAGCAGGAAGGTGACGAAGTCGGGCACCTTGCCCCCATTGAACTCCCGGCAATAACGGGGAAAATCCAGCGCGGGCTTTCCCGTGCCATCCGCATACAAGAACGGGCTGCCGCTTGAATTCCACGTTTTCCAGTCCTCCGGCCCACTCTGCCTTTTCCCCTCCTTGTAAAACGTGGCGAAACGCTGCGCGGTCCATCCCCCATACCCTTCGATGCGGACATTCGGGTTTTTCTCGCCCGGGACATGCCCAATCAGGGTGATCTGGGGGTTGCCTTCAGCCTTGCACAACTCCAGCAGGTGTGCGGGATACACGGCGGCATGCGTCAGGCTGTCCCCGACCGTCAAGACACTGATGGGCAGACCCGCCCCCGCTTTTTTCGGAGCGACCTGCAGGACAGACTCCGCGCGGGCAACGATCGCGTTCGTTTCGTTCCGGACTTCAACCACAAACGGGAACACGCCCACATCCTCCTCCGTCGGGACAAACGTCCACCGCTCAACCTGATGCCTGCCCTTTTCACAGTTCACGTCGAACACGTAATTCAAGGGATTGGCCGCGAGGCAGATGTTGTCGAAATACACATTCATCTCGATGCCGGGAACGGCGTAGATGCGCGGTGGCAGCCTGAGGCGGATGGTCCCCGGAAATTGCGCGGGCACCTGCTCGACAGGCCGTGCGGGCGTCGCGGTCTGCGCAAACACGCTTGCGCACGACAGGACGGCAAACAGGACAACGCGGATGCGTCGGATGGTTTTACTCGAGACCCCGGTTTTTTGTGTCATGTGATTTCCCTCTTTGGTTATGAAAAATCCTAGTCAATCGGCGTGGCACGGGAGCCGGCCCGCAACCCGGAATGGGCAGCAAAGCGCTTTTCCACCAGCGCCGCAAACGGGGTGCCGGGTTTCCCGTAATTCACATACGGCTCAATCGCGATGCCCCCGCGCGGCTTGAACTGTCCCAGCACCTCCATGTACTTGGGAGCCAACAACGCGCGCAGGTCTTTCAGGATCACGTTGACGCAGTCCTCATGAAAATCCCCGTGATTCCGGAAGCTGAACAGGTAGAGCTTAAGCGACTTGCTCTCCAGCATCTTCCGGTCAGGAACGTACTGGATCGTGATCGTGCCGAAATCCGGCTGCCCCGTCACCGGGCAGAGCGAGGTGAACTCGGGACAGGTGAACGTCACCCAGTAATCCGTGTCCCGGTGCTTGTTTACGAATGTCTCCAAGACCGAGGGGTCATAACGGTCTGCGTAGACCGTCTTCTTGTTGCCCAACCGGGTCACTCCCTTTAAATCGTTCTTTGTGCGGCTCATGAGAAGGCTCCTGTTATCTCGTTCCATTATCCCGTTTCGCATCCGTGATTTCAATGGCTTTCTCCGGACACACCAGCCGGCAGATATCGCACCGCGTGCACACGTCCCGGCGGATGACCGCGCGCTCCAGCGGCGTGAACGCGATCGCCTCCTCAGGGCAATTCTGCGCACAGAGCGTGCACCCGATACAGCGCATGCTCACCGTGTATTCAATCAGTGCCCGGCACTTTTTGGCCGGACAGACGCCCCGCACATGCGCCTCATACTCCGCCCGGAAATGGCGCAGCGTCGAAAGCACGGGGTTCGGGGCGGTCTTCCCCAATCCGCAAAGGCTCCCCGACCGCACGACCTCCGCCAGCCGTTCCAGCAGCCCCAGGTCGCCCGCCTTTCCCTGCCCCGCACACAACCGCTCCAGAACCTCCAGCATCCGCCGCGTCCCGATCCGGCACGCCGTACACGTACCGCACGACTCCCGCTGCGTAAACGTCAGGAAATAACGCGCGATGTCCACCATGCAATCGGTCTCGTCGAGTACCACCAGCCCGCCCGACCCCATCATGCTCCCCACCTGTCTCAGCGCCTCGTAGTCAACCGGCGTTCTCGCCAGCGCCGCCGGGACGCATCCCCCCGATGGTCCGCCGACCTGCACCGCCTTCAGCGTGTGCCCCTCGCCGACGCCACCGCCCATCCGCTCGACCACCTCTTCCAACGGCAACCCCATCGGCACCTCGACCAACCCGCCGCGCGCGACCTTCCCCGCCAGCGCGAAGGCCTTGGTGCCAGCGCTCCCCGCCGTCCCCACCGCCCGGAACGCGTCCGCGCCGTGCCGCACGATCCAAGGCACCAGCGCCAGCGTCTCCACATTGTTCACAAGGGTCGGCTTCCCGAAAAGCCCGCACGTGGCCGGATACGGAGGCCGCACGTGCGGCACGCCCCGGCGCCCCTCGACACTCGCCAGCAGGGCGGTCTCCTCGCCGCACACGAACGCACCCGCGCCCTCGGCCACGCGCAACGTCAGCCCCGCCATGCCGCCCGCGCCCAGAATTCCTTCCGCTTCCAGCCTCAGAATCGCCTCTTGCACGCGCAGCACCGCCAACGGATACTCGTGCCGGATATAGAGCACGCCTTCGGATGCGCCCACCGCGTAGGCCGCGATCATCAGCCCCTCCAGCACGCGGAAAGGATAAGACTCCATCAGCATGCGGTCCATGAACGCGCCGGGATCGCCCTCGTCCCCGTTACACACCACGAACGCCCGCGACGTTTCGCCTGCCGCCGCTCGCGCCTCAGCCACCGCCCGCCACTTGCGGCCCGTCGGGAAGCCTCCGCCGCCGCGCCCCCGCAGGCCCGACTGCTCAATCATGCCGATCACCGCGCCGGGCGGCAGCCCGCGCGCGCAACACCCGAACGCCTCAAACCCGCCGTGCCTGCGGTATTCCTCGAAACCGAGGGGGGGCAGCTCGCCCGCGCCCTCGGTGGCGATCCGCTGCTGGCATAGCCAATACGGGGCGTCGGGCTGATCCCGCACGCTCAGCGGGAAACGCACCGGCGGCTCCTCGCCCTCGCCCGCAAAAACCTGCTCCGTCCAAGCCCGCACCGCGGCTTGCAGCCGCGCCGCCGCGCGGGCCGGCTTCACGTGGCTCAGCAGCACCGCCTCGACGTCTTTCACGCGCACGCGCCCATACCGAAAACGGAGCCCGTCCTCCAGCACGATCTCCAGCAGCGGCGCATGATACGAGCCGCCTGTGCATCCCACCTCGCTTACCGCAACCGGAAGCTGCAGCACGCGCACCACACGGCGGATTTCTCGCAAGACTTCCGCGGCGCCCGCCGCCGCACAACTCGAGCAGGCGCAGAGCCGGACCATCGCGCCCGCATGGCCATGGACCGCCTCATGCTCACCGGCCCGGCCCGCCTCTCCCGCGCGCACGTCGTCGAGCACCGCCCTAACCTTCGCGGGCGTGACGTTGCCGTAAATGGTTTTGTCCACCTGCACCGCCACCGCCAGCATGCAACACCCCAGGCACGCCACTTTCTCGACCGTGAATTCGCCCGCCGCGTCGGAGTCGCCGCCCGCCGCGATCCCCAACTCCCGAACGAACGCCTCGTAGGTGCGCTCCGCGCCTTTGACATGACAGGCCGTGCCGACGCAAACATGAATGCGGTGCCGTCCCGCAGGCCGCAGCCGGAACTGGCCATAGAACGTGGCCACCCCCGTCACCTCCGCCTCGCCGAGCCCCAGTTTCCCGGCCAGATAAGCCAGCGCCTCAGGAGGCAGGTAATGGCAGTCGTCCTGCACCGCTTGCAGCAGCGCAATCAGATTCTCACGCTTGGCCCCGATCCGTTCCAAAGCCCGGTCTATGGCTTCCCGCGTCATGCCGCTGCCCGCCTCCTCACGCCCGCTTTTTCAATTCCTTTTTCCGGTACCACACCCGCCACAGGAACAGCCCGTGGGCGGGCGCGGAGGGCACGCGCGCTTTGCGCGGCGCGCAGGACTCCAGCAGTTCCTTGACCGCCTCGGGTTTCTCCGCAGCCTCGCCCACCCGGATGAGAAACCCCACCATGCTGCGCACCTGTTTGTAAAGAAAGCCTTCACCGCTCACGCGGAAAACAATCTCCTTGCCCTTCTTGGCGACCGTGAAGGCGAAGACGGTCCGGACCGTCGTCTCCACCACGCGCTGCGGGTTGGCGGTGAACGACGCGAAATCATGGCGCCCCTCAAAAAAGGCCGCCGCCTTACGCATGGCCGCCACATCGAGCGGCCGGTACACATGCGCGGCATAAAACCGCTTGTCGGGAAGAACAGTGGCGTCATTCCAAACGAAATACCGGTACTCCTTGCCCTCCGCCGAACGCCGCGCGTGAAAGCCGGGACGCGCCACGGACGCCTTCAAGATGCGGATGTCCTGCGGCAGGCGGGCGTTCAAGCCCCGGCGGATAGCCGCCGCGTCCATACGGCACGTCAGATCCACATGCGCCACTTGGCCGCGCGCGTGAACGCCCTGGTCGGTGCGCCCGCTGCCGTGGACTTTCACGGTGTGCCCGACAATTCCCTTCAGCGTCTCCTCAATCGTCTGCTGCACGCTGGGATGGTGCGGCTGGACTTGCCATCCGGAATACGCCGTGCCGTCGTAAGCGACCGTCAGCCTGAACCGGCGGACTGGAAAATTGGCTGCCGTGGACATCCCCCCAAGACCTTTCCCACTTCATGGCATGTAACCCGGGCTTGCCTCAGACGTACTTCGCGCCATCCGGCCTTTCGGCAATGCGGCGCAACAGTTTCTTCACCTCTTCCGCCCTCTCCCTGGGGCAGACCAGCGTGGCGTTCTCCGACTGCACCACCACCAGCCCCCTCACGCCGACGAGTGCGGTCAGGCGGTTCTCGGACATGACGATATTGTTTTGGGAATCGATCTGCTCGCAGGACCCGATCACCACATTGCCCTCGGCATCCGCTGAAAAGTGCCCCGCCAGCGCCGTCCATGAGCCCACGTCGTCCCAGCCAAACGAGCCGCGCGCCACCACGATATTCCCGGCGTGCTCCATCACCGCGTAATCGATCGAGATGGCCCGCAGCGGGGGATAGGCCTGACGCAGAAGCGCATCGAGTTCCCCCGGCGAAGCGGCACCTGTCACGGCGTCACAGAGCCGAGCCAGCTCGGGGGTATGCTCGGCCAGCGCGTTGCGCATCGTACCAGTCTTCCAAATGAACATCCCGGCATTCCAATAATAGTTCCCGCTTTCGACATACCGCGCGGCCGTGCAGGCGTCCGGCTTCTCGACAAATTTTTTCGCCGCGGCGAAAAGCGTTGCCGTGCCCGTCTCCAACACGTCACCCGCCTCGATATACCCGAACCCTGTCGCCGCCGCGTCGGGCTTTATCCCGATGGTGACGATCACCTCCTCCCGCCCGGCCACCTTGATGGCGTCGGCGAGGGTCATGCGGAAAGCCTCGGCATCGCCCATGAGCTGGTCCGCCGTCAGAATACAGACGACGCCCTCCGGATCGCGCTGCCGCACCAGCCCGCACGCCACCGCGACCGCAGGGGCGGTGTCGCGTTTGCACGGCTCACCGATGATGTTCGCGCGCGGCACGTGCCAAGCGGCCTGCGCCGTGTTCTCCACCAGATGCCCGGCGGTGACGATGAAAATCCGGTCTGTCGGGATCAAGCCCCGCAGCCGCTCTACGGCCAGCGCCAGGAGCGGCCGCCCCCCGAAAAACGAAATGAACTGTTTCGGGCGGGCTTTCGTGCTCAACGGCCAGAACCGCTCGCCGCTCCCGCCCGCCAAAATCACCGCATACGCATGTCTCATCCGGAAATCCTTTCCGCCGGGCCCTCCTCCCGCGGGCCGCGCCCGCCCCGTCTCAGGAGGCTTGCGCCGAGCCTGCCGCGCACGGTTTCCCGCACCGCGCACAGCCATGCGAACAACCGCCCGGGGTGGACACATCCTCGCCGGTCCAGCAGTACGTGCACAGTTTCTCCCGCGGCAAGCCGATGGCCTCCACCAAATCGTCCAGCCGCTGATAGGCCAGCGATGAGAGCCCGAGCCGCTGCCGGATACGCCCGACCATCTCTTTAAAAGGCGTGCCGTCGGCATCCCGGTACGCCGCCACATCGTCGGTGTCGCCTTCGATCTCCCGGATCGTGCGGCGCGTGGCGAGATCCATCTCGCTCTTCGAGCGTGAGAAGTTCAGGAACCGGCACCCGTACAGCAAGGGCGGACAGGCGATGCGCATGTGGATCTCTTTCGCACCGTCGTCATACAGGCGCTTCACCTGGTCGCGCAACTGGGTGCCGCGCACGATCGAATCATCGCAGAAAATCAGCCGCTTGCCCTGAATCAGGCCCGGCACCGGGATCAGTTTCATCTGCGCGATCAGCTCGCGCTCTTTCTGGTTCGGCGGCATGAAGCTGCGCGGCCACGTTGGCGTGTACTTCACAAACGGACGCGAGTAGCGGATACCCGACTCGACCGCATACCCCAACGCATGCGCCACACCCGAGTCCGGCACGCCGCCCACGGAATCCGCTTCCACCGGATTGCGCCGCGCCAGCGCCCCGCCGCAACGGTACCGGGCCATCTCCACATTGCGCCCCTCGTACGACGACGCGGGATAGCCGAAATAGACCCAGAGGAACGAGCAGATCGCCATCTCATTGCCCGGAGGCAGCACCGTTTCAACGCCGTCCGGCGCGCACCGGACCATCTCGCCGGGGCCGAGTTCCCGGCAGACCTGATACCCCAGATTCGGAAAGCAGCACGTCTCCATGGCCACCGCCACCGCGCCCTCTTTCTGCCCCGCCACCACCGGCGTCCGCCCGTACCGGTCCCGCACGGCGTACAGCACCCCCTCGCAGGTGAGCAGCAGCATGGAGCACGAACCCTCGATCTTCTCCTGCGCGAAACGCACCCCCTCTTCGAAGGACTCCTGAGAATTGATGAGCATCGCCACCAGCTCCGTGGCGTTGATGCCGCCGCGGCTCATCTCGGAAAACTGCACGCGCCGCTTATCGAAAACCTCTTTTACCAGCTCCGCCGCGTTTTTCACCACGCCAACCGTGGCGATCGCGTAAACCCCCAGATGCGACGAAATGACCAACGGCTGATCCTCGTTGTCGCTGATCACGCCGATCCCGCTCGACCCGTGAAACCGGCGGAAGTCATTCTCAAACTTGGACCGGAACTGCGCATTGGAGATGTCGTGGATCGCCCGCTGAAAACCCTTGCCGTCCAACACCGCAAGGCCGCCGCGCATCGTGCCGAGATGGGAGTGATAGTCCGTCCCGAAAAAGAGATCCGAAACCGCATCCTCCTCCGCAACAACACCAAAAAAACCGCCCATCTATAACCTCCTTAGAAAAACTGTATGCTTCCTTTTACACTGGCACCCTAGCCCCCACACAGGTTCTTTTCAGGATACCCGTTTCACCCCCCCGCCGCCAATGAAAAACGCTTTCCACGGAGCAGGGCGCATCCGTTTCACCGACTTGGGCTCAGACGGCAGAAGTCCGCGAGAGATGGAATACAGGAAAGATGGAAGAACGCTTCGGTTGCTTCTGGGTCAGTTCTCCCATCATTCCAACATTCCACTATTCCAGTTGGGTTGCGGGCTCTGCCCGCGTTAGAATGCTGTTTTTCTTGATTTGTTCATCAATTTATTGTACTGGTCACAATAAATCTGGGCATGGTAATATGGAAAGCCAACTTTGTCCAGAATACGTTCGGCAGAGGAGGACGGACATGATGTTCCGATGGACACTTGCGCTAATCCCGATGTTCGCCAACGAAAGGAACCGAATGACAAAGCACTTCATCCCACACTTGCTTGTGGTCCTGCTTGCTGGCGCCACCGCCCACGCTCAGATGTCGGCATCTGAGCCGCCGAAACGTTTCAATCGTGTCTTCTCCTGGGGCAGGCTGACCGACGAGGACACGGCGCGAAGGTTCAGCCGGATCGGGGTTACGGATATTCAGGTTGCCAACAACGAACAACTCGCGTTGGCCCGCAAGTACGGTATGATTCCCTACTGCGGAACATTCACCCCCCGAGGGCCACATGGTCAAGCGATGAGTTCCGAAGAAGAGAAACACTTTGCCTATATCAACGGCCTTGACCTAAAAGGCCGGCCTTCCTCTGAGAAGAATGCCGAAATCGACAAGCGCCGTCTGGAGAGGAAACACCGATATGGAGGTGAACCAGTCGCCTCGCTCGACACGATTAACAGCGTGCGTATCCCGTGTTTCGGCAGCGATGTGGATTATACACTTTCCAGGAAGTCCATCGATGCCATCTGCTCACGCGTGGATGGGGTACAGGGCATCTTCTTCGACTACATAGGTTACTCCAATTTCAAAGGGTGCTACTGCGAGCAGTGCCTCGCCGCCTACAAGGCTTATCTCACAGAAAAAGGTCTGGAGGATACCGCGAAGCACAAGAACGAATTCTATCGGGACCGCCTGGTAACCTACTGCAACGACATGATCGGCTACGTCAAGAGCCAACATCCCGACTTCAAGGTGGTTATTCACGTATACCCCACTTTTCTGCCGGAACCGCTCTACGGCAATAGACTGAAGGCCGATTTCTGCGGCCAGACTGTTGCCTGGTATTTTCCGTGGGATGCGGTGAAAATCCGTCAATACACGAGAGTTACCGTGATGGAGCAAGACAAGTACTTCACGGGGGCACGGGGCGTTCCGTTTGTTGGACTCAACCGGAGGCCCGGGAGTCTCTGGGTCAAAGACGCCGCGACACTCGATAGCGAACTCAGGACGATACTCGCTTCCGGAGGAGACACGCTGATGGTGTGCAACGGCAATGATATGATAGAACCTGGAATCGACAAGGTATTCGCGACGTATTGCGGAGTAGGAATCGACAGTCAGGGACAGCCGTCAGATAACAAATGAGACCCATCGTATGCCGAACAAGCCGTTGCTCGCGATGGCTTACAGCCGCACGAGAACGACGGCGTTGGGGCATCGGAATCAGGATCGCTATCGGGATCGCAGGAACTCCGAATGGCACTCGGGTACGAAAAACTGGGCGTCTACCTCTTGGCGAACGGCTGCGTCGCGCGGGTCTGCGGGCATATGCCCTAAAATCACCCCTTATCATTTATTCATCCCGAGAATTTTCTGACCGTTAGCCTTGAGTTCGCGTTGAAAGTCCTTGATAT
>JAQVSS010000087.1 GCA_028700415.1 Kiritimatiellia bacterium | reverse complement strand
ACAAGCCGCCTTCTGCTTTATCGAGCACGTTCAGTATTTCGTCCACATGCGCCTGCGGGGGGAAAGCATTGCGGATGAAGAATTCGGCGATCTGGTCGTCCTCCTCACCGTGCATCAGGATTCCGAATGCTTCGTTAATGGCCCGTCCTGCCCGTCCCACCTGCTGATAGTAGTGGACGACCGAGCCGGGCCGTTGGAAATGGATCACGAACCCCAAGTCAGGCTTGTCGAACCCCATGCCTAAAGCAACCGTCGCGACCAGAACTTTCACCTCATTGTTCAGTAGCTTTTGCTCCAGAAGCTCGCGTCGCGATGCGCCCTCAACCTCATCCCCCTCGTCAACGTTAGCATTGTAGGCTTCGGCTCTGATGCCAGTGATGCGCAGCCACTCTGCCACCCGTTCGGCATCCCGTTGCGTCAGCGTGTAGACGATGCCGCTGCCGGTTAAAGAGGGGATCGTCTTTGCCAGCCACGCCATGCGCGCGGCAGGGCTCGGCATCGTGATGTTCTGAAGCTTGAGGCTAGACCGAACGAGCGGCCCCCTCACGATCTCAATATTTTTCCCTAACTGGTCTGCCACGTCGTGAACAACCCTGTCGTTGGCTGTGGCCGTCGTTGCGAGTACCGGAAGGTTCCCGGGAAAATTCTGCAACACCCTCACAATCCGTCGGTAGTCGGGGCGGAACTCGTGACCCCAGTCAGAGATGCAGTGTGCCTCATCGACGACAAACAGTGCGACGCGGTTCGCGATGAAGGCCAGCACGTTCTCACGGAATTGGTCGTTTGCCAGACGTTCCGGCGACACAAGCAGGAGGTCTACTTGGTCTGTTTTGAGTGCATTCTCGATGTTCGCCCAGTCGTTCGAATTAGTGCTGTCGATTTTCGCCGCGCGCAGGCCGATCCGTTTCGCGGCCTCGAGTTGGTTGCGCATCAGCGCCAGCAGGGGGGAGATCAGCAGCGTTACGCCAGAACCGGAGTCCCGCAGCAGACGTGTCGCGAGAAAATACACCATGCTTTTGCCCCAGCCGGTCCGTTCCACGACGAGCAACCGGTGCCGTGTCAGAACCGCCTGAATGCTTTCCCACTGACCCAACCGAAAATCCGCATCCGGCCGGCCCAGCGCGGTGCGTAGATATGCCAATGCGTTCTCTCTCATACGACAATCCTTGATAATACATGGGAGGAGACAAAGTACCCGAAGTGTATCGTACGCTCGTGATTGAAAAAGTTTAAGCCAATCTATGTATGGAGGCAAGAGGGAAAAAGGAACGCCCAACTCTCAACTCTGAAGGCAGTAATCCCCACTTGAACGTTGAGAGTTTGCGTATCTTCGCGCTCACCCCACCGCCTGCGCCACCTTCGCGACCTCGTCCAGCACGCCGCTCTCCCGGACCGGGTTCTCCTCCGACCGGCAATGGCGGACCGCGTGAAACTCTTTGATGCCCAGCCAGTCCAGCATCTTCTTGTAACGGCCGGGAAGATCCTGGTAGCACGCTTCGCCTTCGCCTTGGGAAAGCAGCAGGACGGCGGTCTTGCCGGGCGGGATGCGCGGCACGAACGACGCATCGACGAGAGAGAGCCAGCGCTCGACAAAGCGGCGGAGCGCCACGGGGAGGTCCAGCCACCAGACCGGGGCCGCCATCACCAGCACGTCCGTATCGCGAAGGGCGTCCAGTACCTCGCTGATGCCGTCTTCCAGCACGCACCGGTCGGACGTCTTTTTGCAGGCCATGCACCCGCGGCACCCGGTGCCTTGCACCGTGTTCATGTCCAGCCGCGTGACGGCCGCGCCCTTTTTCCGGGCCGCCACCTCAAAGGCCGCGGCCATGGTGTTTGAGTTGCCGTCCGCATTCGGGCTCGAGGTCAATATCAGGACCTTTTTCATCAGTGTCTCCTTTCCGGCTCCGCGCCCCGCCCTCATTTGCGTTTCGCTTTGCCGGGCTTCGAACGGTCGCGGTACAGCGTCTCGTAATTCCCGCTCGGATGCTGAACGGGCCAGCTGGCGCGCAGTTCGTCGCGGTAGAGCCCCATTTCGCTGAGCGGCAAGGGCTCGAAGAGACAGGCGGCCCGCGCCGGCGCGTCGGGCTTCAGCCGGAAATCGCCGCCGTCGGCGTCGACGAAGCCCGGATCGCCCTTCTCCCAGTTCCGCTCGATGCGGGCGTAGCGCAGCGTGGTGGGGTTGCCGTAGATGAACTTCCCGCAGTCAAGGGCAATGTTCCGGGCCGCCACGTTCCCGCGCACGATCAGCGTCAGGTCTTCCGTTTTCGGCTTGATGGTGGCCAACCGCGGATACCGGACGCTCCAGGGCGGGTCGGCCACCTTCATCTTGGCCATGTACGCGTCGATACCCTTGAAGGCCTTTTGGTAGACCCACGAGCGGTCGACCATATTGATGCCGGCGCGGCAGCGGTGGAACACGTTGTTCTCGACGATGTCATCGCTCCCGCCGAAGAAGACCGCACCGGCATCCACGTCGATGCGCGAGAACACGTTGCCGTATACGGTCACGCCGCCATTGACGTTGTCGATGTACACCCCCATGTGGCACACGCAATGGAATTCCCCCAGCGTCTCGTTGTGCGGCTGGTGGTGCCAGTAGTTGTAGCGTACGACGTTCCCGCGCTCGGCCAGGGCCGCCACATCGCCGTACATGTACCAGGCGCCGGCGTCGCCGGCCTCGTGCGTGACGTCGTGGATCTCGTTGTATTCGGTCACATGGTCGTTTCCCTTGAGAAGAAAAGCCTGATGGGGCGCGTCATGGATCAGGTTGTGCGACATGCGGGTTCCCACGCCCTTCACCCCGATCGCCGGCTGATAGGCGCCGCGGTTCCAGTGGGCATAGTGGTGGATGTGGCAGTTTTCGACCAGGTGCCCGGAAGGCGTCAGCGTGGGCAAGTCCCCGCCCGTCAGCATCACCCCGGCGTTGCCCAGGTGGGCGAGGTCGCACCCGACGAGCTCATGACCGCGCCCGCCGTCAACGACCGCGCCGATGCAGCCCATGTCCCGGATCACGCAGCCGGCCAACAGCACGCTTTCCCCTTCCTTGACGGCCACGCCATGCTGACGCCCCGCCTCGATGGTGAACCCGCGCAGCACCACGTTCGAGACCGCGTCCATCGTGATCACCGGTGCCTCGAGCATGGACACCAGCGTTTCGGCACGCCCGACGGATTCCGGCGGCCAGAAGTACAGCAGGCCTGTGCCGCGGTCCATGTACCACTCGCCGGGGCTGTCCAGTTCGCAGAGCAGGTTGATGCCCTGGTAGCCGGAACCCTTGACCACGTTCGGCTCGACCTTCGAACCGGAAGGCAGGTTCCAGTCGATCCTGATCCGGTTCTTCTCCGGCTCAACGCTCCGGATTTTGCGGTACGAGGAGAAGTAGGCATACTGCCAGTAGCCGAACAGCCAGGGGTCGGGTTCGTTCGCCCAAGCGTCCTGACGTTCGTCCGTGTAGTAAAAAATGTCGGAATTTTTGGCGAAGGTCCGCCCTTCGAGGCGGACCGCTTTTTGGTCGCCAAGGTCAACGAGGGCGAAGCGCTCGCTCATTTTCGGCGTGTCGTTCGGCCAGCGCGCCAGCGGCATTGCGACCCCGCCGAAGAACACTTCCATGTGGGCCGGCACATTCACTCCGGCGAGTTTCCCGAAGTAGTCTTGGCCCCGCGGCGTCAGCGTGCCGTAATCTGTGATGCCGGCCGCACGGAGGTCCGCCTGAACGACATGCCCGCGCGCGGCCGCCGGGATGCGCCGCGCGGCCGCGCTGTCTGTCAAGGGCACGAACCCCGCGACAGCGTGCCCTGCCCGCAGAATAGGACGTTCGCCTGCGGCCGCGCGGTACACGACCGGCGCCGCCGCCGTACCCGAATCCCCGGCCTCCAGCGCGAAGCTCTTCTCCAGCCGGGGATAGAGGCCGCCCTTCAGGACGATGGCGGCGCCGCCTTCGGGCAGAGGCTCCGTCTTGCGCCGTTCGCGCAGGGCGTCCCGCGCGCGTTCGAGCGTCCTGAACGGGCGAGCCGCGGTGCCGGGGTTCGCGTCGTCGCCGTCCGGGGCGAGGTAGAACCAGGGCGCGGCGCGATCGGTGCGGGCGATGCGCCTCTGCCGCTCGTTGCGGAACGGCGCGCCGTCCGCGAGCGTCTCGATGTCGCGCAGCCGGGCGAGCGCCTCGACCCGGAACGCCTCGTGCTTCGCCACAAAGAAGTCCCGCGCTTTTTCGTACTCGCGGCGCGCGGCCGTGTAGTCGCGCCGGTCTCTCGGCAAGTCGCCCAGCGCGAACATTGCCCGGGCGCGGTGCTGAAGCCGGGCCGCGTTATCTCCGGCAACTTCCCGGAAGATCTTTTCCGCGCTGTCCCGGTCATTGCTCCGCAGGAAGCTCTCGGCCACACACAGCCGTGCGTAGGAGTGGATTTCGCGGACTGCGGACGTGTCCGGGTTGCCCGTCAGGGCAAACAGCGGGCCGAAGGCTTTGCGATAGCGCCGTTCCCGCATGTTGCGGAACAGGGCACCGTCCGGCGGCGCGGGCATGTCGCGCAAAAGCGCCGTCAGCCGCCGCGACAGCAGAACGTCGGGATTCCCCAGCCCCTCGAAAGCCCCGCCGGGCAAGGCGGTGCTGAAGAACCCGAGGTCGGCGATCTCGAAATCGAGCACGCCCGTCCCCTCATTGCACTCGCCGATCCGGAAATGCTTGATCGTTGCGGCGGGATGGTAAGAGATCGCGTTGGTCGTTTCCGCTCGCGACACGCCGTCGATCCACAGCGCCAAGGTCTTGCGGTCCCAGATCACCGCCACATGGTGCCACGCCCCAGTCGTGAGGAAGCCCACGCTGCGGATTCCCGTGCTCCCCTCCGGACGCCCGAGCGCGAAATTGATCTCCGCATTACCCGGCGATACGAGCAGGCGCCACCCGTTATAGTAGCCGCTGCCGCATGCCATGATGCCGCCGCCTGTGCGTTTGTAGCCGCCGCGGTCCACCTCTTCAAGTTTGTTGACCTTCAGCCAGCAGCAGAGCGTGAACCCGGTCTCCGGGATGTCCAATACAGGGCCTTTCACCTGTCCATGAAAGATGCGGGTGGCGCGTTGTCCGTCAAAACTCCCGGCGGCCGCGGCGGCGGGGTCTTTTTCCGGGGCCGGCTCGAAGGTCAGTCCAGCCGGGATTTCCCCGAACCGGTGCCAGGCGAGACAGTCGCCGCGCGCCGCCAGACGCTGTTGGATGACCGCTGGCGGCGTCGGCGGACCGGCCGGACTTGCCGCCGCCGCATCAAGAGCCAACGCCATGAAGGCTAACCCGGCAACATAACGCAGTGTGCTCATGGCTGTCTTTCCTCCTCAATTGCTCACGGATACACCTTGACGCAATTTACCGTCACCTGGAAGGCCTTGCCGTCACATTTCTCGAAGTTGAGCGCAAGGTCATTGACCCCAGGCCGGGGTGCCGGAACCGGGGAGGCGAGGCGGCCTGACGCGCGGGTCTTGCCGGTGTGGTCCAGGTGGGTCCAGTCCATGCCGTTCCGGCAAACCACGGAATCGCCGCCAGACAGCGAGACCGGGAAATGTACGGCGGTGCCGTTGACCGTCAGCGTTGGCCCGGACAGCTCAGCGCCCGCCGCCTCGGGTTGCTGGACAAGAAGCTCAAATTCAAACGCGGCGTCGTCGCCGGGGCTTTGGCCGCCCTCGTCGCGCCGCGTGAACGTCCAGCGGTTATCGACGCCGTCGATCGCCGTGATCACCCGGGGCAGCTCATATTCGCGTTTCAAAAAAGACCAGTCGACGCCCTGCGCGCGCGTGCCGAACGGCTCGCCCAGCGTGACAGCCGTCACCATGGCCCGTGCGGAAGAACCTTTGCCGCACGTGGCGCTAAAGGCCAGCGTGTTGCCGCCGGTCTTCATCACCGGCACGCCGTCCGGATACTGCGGGGTAAAACGTTGGATCAGCGTGCCGTTTTCCGCGAACCGCGCCGCGCCGTCGGGCCCCTCCAGTTCGACATAATCGCCGGAGGCCATGGTCACGGGGAGCACCAGACGTTTGCCGTTGACGGTCAAGGCCACGTCCGCCAGCTCACCTTTCAGAACCGGGAGCGCAAGCAGCGGGCCGACGACGATGTCGACGTGACCCTTGGCGGGAATGGCGTTGAGCAGCAGGTTGATCTGGCAGATATGTGTGATATCCACGTCCCTGTGGAACTGGTCCGCCACCGAGGGCCACACGTAATCGTGAAGCCGCGCGGTGTCGCGTTCGCGGAGAAGCAGTTCGACATAGCGCCAGCCAATGAAGTCCAGATCGATGTAATGGTCTGAGGCGGTGCTGGAGTATTCGCGCGGCGTTTGCAGCTGCACATTCAGGAGCGCGCCGGAACCGTCGCCCTTGACCCAGATGCCGAGTCCGCGTTTGCCCTTGAGGTTGAAGTAAGGGAAAGGATGAACCTGACCCAGCAGCGACCACGCGCCGCGTGCGCCGGCGCCGGCATTTGCCGCTTTGATCCGCAGGTTCTTTGCGCCGCCGCGCGTGTCGTTCGTCTCTACGCCCAGTGTCTGCGTGACCGTGACCGCCGTCCTGCGCTCGCCGACGGTCGCCAAATCGCTGAAGTCCGCAATCACCATCGCGCCGGAGGACTCGGCCGGGGCAACCGTGTACAGGGCCTCGATCCGGCCGCGGAAGGGCTGCTCGCCATGCGGGTTGTCCGCCGTCCATGTCGCGGAACCGTTGCCGGCCGCGGCGACGCGCCGCTCCCGCATGTGCGCAGGCGTGAACCGCCAATGCCCGTTGCCGTCGAGCCGCAGGCGGAAATCCTTGCCGGGCTCGCCGACCGCGGCGAGGGTTGACGCATCGAAGTAGTTGGCGAGGCGGTGCTGTTCATACCAGCCGAGAACCGTCAGCATGTCGGTCGCGCGGCGGTTGCCGGAGGGACGCGAATAGGTAATGGCGTTAATTGACATGGGAGCGTTGATGCCAAGGTTTTTGGCTGCGAAGTACTCGGTCTCGTCGATGAACTGTCCGCGCGCCTGGATCCGCGGACCGTTCAACCACCACCAGCCGAGCTGGGGCTCAAGGAGGTCGTTCAAACGGTGTCGCCGCGCCTGCCCGATATGGCGGTCATGGAACTGCTTGTACGCCCAAGAAGTCGAATCCCAAGCGCCGAGGCGCGAATGGAACCACCAGTTGTTATGGCCCCCGCAGCTCGCTTCGGACATTCCGCCGTGCAGCTTCGAGAAGATCTTCCAGCGCATGGCGTCGATGTTGTAGCGGCTGCCCATGCCCTCGGAGCCGTCCAGATAGATGAAGTCGGCTTTGCAGGCGTTGTAAATCTTCGCGATGTTCTCCGCGACCTGGTCGGCCAGCTTGCTGTCGGGCTGGGGATAAAAGGCCAGATAGCGCTGTTGGAGGTAATCGGCTTCGGCGCCTTGCGGATGCGCCTGCGGGACGGTCTTGAACGCGCCGCGTTCACAGTCGAGAAAAGCGTAGGGCGGCTCGCGGGAGATCCGCGAGTACCGGATGATTTCCGTTCCGATCCGGATGGCGTTTCCGTTGCCGCTGTAGGTCCAGACCAGGTCGTGTCCCGGAACCGGTTTCTCGTTGACATAAAGAACCTTGCCCTCAACCGGCACCGGTTTGGCGAGTGTGTAGCGGGCCGCCGCGATCAGGTCTGCGGGAGCCGCGGGCGTGACCAGCGGGTCAGCCGGATGGATGCACCCCGTCAGCGTGTGCAACCCGAGTTTGAGCCCGGCGGCGTGGATCTTGTCCGCGATCGCCACCATGTCGTCCAGCCCGTTCGGGAAGAACTTCTCGGCGGGCTTATAGGTTCCGAGGGCCGTATACCAGGGCTCGCGGAAATGGATGATGCCGAAGCCGCCCCGGCGGGCCATTTCGATCCAGAAGTCCGTTTTGTCGAACGATTCGAAAACGAAGAGGTAGGAGAGGCGGACCATTTCGGAAGAGGACGCCCACGGCCCTCCGTGAAGCGACTTGGGGACGTTCTCGCTGTTGGCCATGCTCTGCAGCATGGGGATCAGTTCGGCGCGGGGTCCGGCGGCGATGGCGGCGCTGTGGCCGGTCAGTCCGTGTTCCGCGGTGGTCTTGGCGGACACCGCCAAACCGAAGGCGCAATCGACCGCCAGCGACAGGCTGCGCAGGCAGATGCCGGACTCGCCGTCCGCCATCAGTCCCGCCATGCTGCTGGTAGACGTGCGGCAGACTGGTATGAGCTGGACGAAAGTGAACGACTCCGCGTCCGGCACGGTCAGCTCCTCGGCCGTGAACGTGAAGTATTCGCCCTTGGCCCGTGCCCGGACTTTCGCCTGCCCGCTTGGGAAGTCGCAGACGAGCAGGCCGTTGTCGAGCCTCATGCGGCGCGGCCTGAGCTTCCGTCCCGCCTTGGTGACGATCTCGACGAGCGCGGCCTGGCCGTCGATGAGTTTTCTGGGCGCAGCGCCCTTCTGCTCGAGTGACAGCATCGAGGCGTTGTCGCCGATGGTCATCTTGGCGCAGCGCGTCTCGAGCGTCAGAATCGGTTGGGGCAGCACGCCGTCCAGAACGGTCTGGTATTCTTTGGACTCCGCCCGGTCGCCGGGTTGAGCGAGCACGGCGATCTCTCCGGGCGCGAGTGCCCGCTTATAGATCCGGAGTTCGTCAATCAGGCCCTCGTGGCTTTTTTCGGTGTTCCATTGCCCGAGCAGGATCTCCTCCGTCACGCTGACCGGGTAGTCCCATTTGCCCTTTGACGCGAGGCGTCCGTTCACGTATGTCGTGATGTCCGGCTGCCTGAAGGTCACCGCGAGGTGCGTCCATTCCTTCACCGGGATCCGGGGCAGCACGCCGACGCTGTACTCCTTCCACAGGGGTTTGGCGTTCGGCCCGTTGTTTTCACGCTGCCCGATCCGGAAACTGACGGATTTGCGGTTCACAAAGAACATGAACCCGCCGGAACCCCAGCCGGTGGTCAGGATGTTCGGGTACTGGCTGTCCGGGTTTTCCCAATACACCCAGACCGACAGCGTCATCTCCCTCGAACCGTCCAGCTCGGGCAGCGGAGGGATGACGACCTGCGAGTTCGACGGCCCGGTCTTGACGGCACAGCCGAACGCGCCCTTTGCCCAGGCCGCATTCGACAACCGCGCATCCCGTTTCAGCGGGCCAGCGTCCGCCGAATCCGCGCCGCGGCACTCATTGAACGGCCAGTGGCCGATAAGGCCCTCATCCGGAGATGCGGCGGCGGACAGCGCCGCCAGCGCCAAAACCGCGAACCCTGAACAGCGTGGACGTGAACCGTGTCTCATACTTTTTTCTCCCGAAATTTCCCTTGCGCCCGGGGACGGTCATCAAGGCTGCGGAAAAGCGAGGTGAGAGGAACGGCTGTTCGCCGGATGGGGAAAGGTCGTAACCATACCCCTAAACCGCTAACAGCCTCAGAATTGCGTCAGCAACCCGTTGGCCACGCGCTGAGCCGTCTCGTCACCGGCCAAGTGTTGCACGAGCACGAGGGCGAAAAGCATGGCGGTGCCCGGGCCTTGGCTGGTGATCACGTTGCCGTCGGCAATGACCGGCGCATTGTCGTAGGCGGGCCCGAGTTCTGCGGCGCAAGACGGGTAGCAGGTGGCCTTGCGCCCCTTCAGGATGCCTGCGGCGGCCAGAACGGTCGGGGCGGCACAGAGGGCGGCGACGTATTTGCCCGCTTGATCAAACGTCCGCACGGCTCCGGGCACACGGGAGTCGGCGAGTAGGTTCTCGGTGCCTTTGCCTCCTCCGGGCAACACGATCACGTCGAACGATTCAAGATCCAGACTATCCCAAACGGCATCGGCCAGCAGCGTGACGCCGCGCGAACCTTTGACCGGCAGGGCATCGCCAAGGGCGGCGGAGGTGACGTCGATGCCGCCGCGGCGCAGGACATCGATGACCGTGACGGCTTCGAGTTCTTCCACACCGTCGGCGAGGGGAATGAGCACACGCATGGGGAGCTTCCTTTCTTTTGGCAATAGGATAGCGGAGATGCCCGAAACTGGAAACTGGAAACTGGTGGCCGTTCGTAATCGGTCAGGGAGGGACGAGCGTCTGCTCGTCCGGGCAAGCAGACGCTTGCCCCTCCCGTCCGGTGTGGTAGAATGAGCACATGATCAGTCCGGGAACCATCGAGAAAATCAAAGCGCGTATGGCGTTGGCCAGCGTGTTTGAGGAAGACGTGGAAGAGTCTTTCGTCCTGGGCTCTGGCCCGGGCGGCCAGAAGGTCAACAAGACGTCCTCAACGGTCCGGCTCCACCACGCGCCCAGCGGGCTGACGGTCAAATGTGGGGCGAGCCGGTCGCGCGAGCAGAACCGTTGGCTGGCGCGCCGCGAGTTGGCCGAGAAGATTCTGGAGAAGGCGAACGCGGCCGAGTCTGTGCGCCGGCAGGAGGCGGAGCGTATCCGGCGTCAGAAGCGCCGCCGTTCGCGGCGTCAGAAAGCGAAAGTGCTCGACGATAAACGGCGGCACGGTGAGAAAAAAGCCGCGCGGGGAAGGGTGCCCGGAGACACCTTTTGAGTATCTTTCTTTCTGACGGCGCTTGACCTCTCCCCCGTCTAGTGGCACAATGCCTTTAACAAATGAGAAAAGGCGGTCCCGGACCGGGCTGCGTGAAGGAGACGAAAAATGACAACTGCTACAAAACAAGGCTTTACCCTCGTTGAACTGCTCGTCGTGATCGGCATCTTGGGTATTCTTTCCGGCGCCCTCTTCCCGGCCATTTCGAACGCGGTCATGAAGGCCAACATGACGTCTGTCGGCACGCGCGGACGCGATATCTTTGTCGCGATTACAGGCGCCAACACCGAACGCGAGCCGTTGGGCCTCGGCAGCGTGTGGCCGAAAGTGAACTCGGACGTTCCCTCTGACACGGGCGGCGGTGAGAAAGACATTGCGGACACGAAGTATTCCAGCAGCTGCAAATATTTCACCGATCTCTATGACGGCACCAGAGCGGGATCGACTGAACATAGCCCGTATGTTGCCGGATTCGATTATTCAAAATTGGCAGGAGCCGGCGTCAAGGTTTATGCGGGCAAGGGCGAATTGCCTGAGGAAAACAACATGTGGTGCATCGCCGGAGATGTGCGTGACGAGATGGAAGACATCCTCCCTGTTCTGGTCACACGGAACTTCGATTGCGCCGAATTGAAACAAAAGATCACGGGGACACCCGATTCAACTCAGATCACGACACTGGGCAATAAATATCCCGCCCCGTTTTCGAACAAGGGCTTCGTGATGGTCCGCAAGGGCGGAGCTATTTTTAACGGCACAAAAAAATACGCGCGCCTGAATGTCATCTACCAGAACCAGGCCTTCGATACCACGGCGGGCAGCACCGCAAACAAAGGCATTACCTATTTGGGTCCCTCGTCGGAACAAAAACCGAACTGATTTTTCCGAGCGATTGAGCGCTGTCAAGAAGGAGCGGATCGCCGCTCCTTCTTTTTTTGAGGATCGCCTTGGCCTATGGCGGAGCGAGACGATGACCGTGCGTGTGGCGACAGAAATCTCGGCGGACCGGCTTTTCGACTATACCGTCCCCGAGGCTCTCGCGCCCCGCATCCGCGTGGGGCAGCGTGTCCGCGTGCCGTTTGGCGGACGCACGGTGGACGCCTACGTGGTGGAGGTGGCGGAGGATGACGCCCCATCTGCCGCCGATCCCGACCTTTTCAGCTTGTCCGACACGTCAGACGGGTCAAACAGGCCCGGCGGGATCCGCGCCCGCCGCCTTCGTCCGATCCTTGCTCTGGAGGACGACGTCCCGCATCTTTCCCCGCCGCTGATCGCCCTCGCGCGTTGGATGGCCGATTACTATTGCGCGCCCTTTGAGTTGACCCTGCGCTGTGCCCTGCCCGCCGCCGTGCGCAACAGCGGCATGAAAGCCAAGGAACAGCTCTACGTCACCCCGTGCGAAGGCGCGTTCGACCTCACCAAACGGCAGGCCGAGCTGCTCGGAAACCTGCGCCGCGTGGGCGGGGGCTGGCTGCACGCCCTGACGCGCGAGTTTGCCTGTACCGCGCAGACCCTCAAGGCTCTGGCTGAAAAAGGCGCGGCCGCCATCGAGAAGCGCCCCATGCGTCGGGACCCGCTCGCCAACCGCAAGATCTTGCCTTCCCAGCCCATGCCGCTCATGCCGGAACAGGCCACCGCACTGGCGCAGATTTTTGCACTGCTGGAGGATTTCTCTGGTAGGGACGGTTCCCCGAACCGTCCGCCGAAGGACCCTGCCGACGCCGATTTTTCTCGGACGCCTCGGGGAGGCGTCCCTACCCCAGCCGCGCCCAAGCCGCTGCTGCTGTTCGGCGTCACCGGATCGGGGAAAACGGAAGTCTACCTGCAAGCCATCGCACGGATGCTGGAGCAGGGCCGCGGCGCTATCGTGCTCGTGCCCGAAATCGCGCTGACCCCCCAGACCGTGCAGCGCTTCGCCTCGCGCTTCGGCGACCGCATCGCCGTGCTGCACAGCGCGCTGAGCGACGGCGAACGTTTCGACGAATGGCACCGCATCCGCACCGGCGAGGCCGTCGTCGTGGTCGGGCCGCGCTCGGCCGTCTTCGCGCCGGTGAAGAACCTGGGGCTGATCGTGGTGGATGAGGAGCACGAGCCCTCTTACAAGCAGGACGAGACCCCGCGCTACAACGCGCGCGATGTGGCGGTCATGCGCGCCCATTTGGAAAAATGCGCCGTGGTTCTGGGAACCGCCACGCCCTCCATGGAGACCTGGCTCAATGCAGGAAAATCCAAATATGACCTTGCCCAGCTGACCTGCCGCGTTTCCGGCCGCCCCATGCCGTGCGTGCAGGTGGTCGACATGCGGCTGGAAACCGCGCAGGCCGGGCACGTCCAAATCTTCTCCCGCCAGCTGCTTGAAGCGCTCAAGCTGCGTCTGGAACGCGGCGAACAGTCGATCCTGTTCCTCAACCGGCGCGGCTACGCCAACGCCTTGGTCTGTCCGAAGTGCGGGTATACGTCGGCCTGCGCCGAGTGCAGTGTCGCGCACACCTATCACCGGGCCGATTCCTGCCTACGCTGCCACATCTGCGGCGCCTGGAAACCGGTGCCCGACGTGTGCCCCGAGTGCGGCGATCCGGCGTTCAAATACGCGGGGTTCGGCACGCAGCGCGTCGAGCTCGCGTTGGAGAAATGTTTTCCGCAGGCGCGGGTGCTGCGCATGGATGCGGATGTGACCGCGCGCAAGCACAGTCACGACGAACTGCTCTCGATTTTCAAAAGCGGCCGGGCGGACATCCTGATCGGCACGCAGATGATCGCCAAGGGACTCGATTTCCCCAACGTGACTCTGGTCGGCGTGCTTTCGGCTGACATGAGCCTGCACATGCCGGACTTCCGTGCCGCCGAGCGCACCTACCAGTTGCTGGCGCAGGTGTCCGGACGGGCAGGCCGGGCGGATCTGCCGGGTGAGGTCTTTGTGCAGACCTACTCGCCCGAACATCCTGCGGTGCGCGCGGCAGCTTCCAATCAGGGCTTCGGTCCCTTTGCGGCACTCGAATTGGCCGAGCGCAAAAAAGGCGGCTATCCGCCTTACAGCCATCTGGTCTGCCTCACGTTCAGAGGCGAGTCCGAAGAGAAAGTGCGCTTCTGTTCCGAAACGTACGCGCGCGAACTCGCACAGGCGACCGCCCGCACAGGGGTTTGCGTCTCAGATTCCTGCCCCGCGCCGCTGGCAAAAGCAAAAGGCCGCTACCGCTACCAGATCCTGCTGCGGGCACCGACAACACGCGCCATGACCCTCCCATTGCGCGGCGCGATGAGCAAAAAAACTCTCCCGCCCGGCGTCACGCTGGCAGTGGATGTCGACGCGCTGAACATCATGTGAGAAAACAGGCGGGCGCGGCTAGGCCGCGCCGCACGCCGTCGGCTTTACCAGTTGCCGGGAACCAGCTCGAAATGGGCCTGGGGATGGGCGCACGCCGGGCAAATGTCCGGAGCGGACTCGCCGACGTGGATGTACCCGCAGTTGCGGCAGCGCCAGACCGTCTTGGGCTCTTCGCGCTTGAACACCAGTCCCCTCTCGATGTTCATCGCCAGTTGGCGGTACCGCTCGCCGTGGAACTTCTCCGCCACCGCGATCGCCTCCATCGTTTTCGCGATCACTTCAAAACCCTCGGCCCGCGCTACCTTGGCGAAGTCGGGATACATGTGCTGCCACTCGTGCTCCTCGCCTTCGGCCGCATGCCTCAGATTCACGATCGTCTTATCGATCACTCCCGCCGGCAGGCCGATCTGGACCTCCACCTCGCCGCCCTCCAGAAACTTAAACAGCCGCTTGGCGTGCTCTTTCTCCT